>NZ_CBCOOR010000001.1:0-386245 GCF_965111665.1 Georgenia sp. Marseille-Q6866
GGCGGGACGCCCACCTCGTCGCAGCGCACCGTCATCGTCAGCTCGGCGCCCTCCCCGGCGACGATCGGCTCCTGGAAGTGGTAGTCGACGCTGCGGAAGTTCTCCAGCGCGAGGTCGAGGAGCGTGCGCCCGTCCAGGGTCAGCTCGATCCGCCCGAAGTCGCCCTGCGGGTTGCTCAGCACGAAGTCGGTGAGCCGGACCGTGCCCTCGTCGGGGACGACGAAGGGCTCCGGCGAGAGGGTCGTCCCCGGTGCGGTGTCGACCTGGAACCGGTCGGCGACCGGCACGACGAGGTCCTCCAGGGTGGCCGAGCCCACGAGCTCGTTCGCCTCGACGGCGGCGGTGCCGGCCTCGCCCGCCGAGCTCTGCGCGGCCTGCGCGGCGTTGGACGCCTGCGCGGCCTCCTCACCGGCCTGCTGCGCCGCGACGGCGGCCTCCTGGGCGGCCTCGTTCGCCTGGGCGACCTCCTCCTCGACGGCCCGCTGCGCCGTCGACTCGATCGTGGGGCGCAGGACGAGGAACCACAGCGCGGCAAGGAGGAGCAGCAGGGCCAGGAGGGCGAGCAGCGCCTTGAAGAACCAGGGCGGCAGGACCGCCTCCTGCAGGTGCGTGCCCTCGAGCGTGACCGGTGTCGTCTCCTCGGTGTGGACGGTGAGGGTGAAGGGATGCGTGACGGAGGCCCCGCGCCAGATGCGGCTGCGCGGGACCACCCGGAGATCGGCGAAGGCCGCCTCACCCGGGGGCACCGTGAGCGCCGGGGGCCGGGCCTCGACCTTGAGCGCGTCCTGGTCGGGGGCGTCGAGGCGGACGGTGACCGGGACGTTGCCGCGGTTGTCGACCGCCACGTGGTGGGTGGCCCCGCGCCGGCCCCTGGAGGTGCGGGGGACGAGCTCGGCGGTGGTCTCGAGGAAGGGCAGGACCTCGACCATGCCCTCGGGCACGACCGTCTGCTCGGGGTGCTCGGTCGGCACCACCCGCACGCCGAAGCTCAGCTGGCCGGCGGGGACGGACGCCGACCGCGGCGGTGCGAAGGAGATGGTCGCCGTCGTCTCCGCGCCGGGGAACAGCCCGGTGATCTCGGCGGGTTCGACGGAGGTCCACGCCCCCGGCACGCCGAGCACCTCGATCCGGTAGCCCTCGACGATCTCGCCGTCGTTGCGGATCTGGAGGGGCACCTGCTCCACCGTGCCCGCCGTCAGCTGGACGGAGGGGCGCTCCAGGCGCGCAGTCGTGGTCATGGTCAGACGGTAGGACTGCGGTGACGCGCGTCGGAGGGCGAAACGGCGGCTCGCGGGGCAGCGGTTCTGCCCGTTGAGTCCGCGTTGAGTGCACGAAGAGTCCTCAGGCGGAGAGTGTTCCGCACGCGGCGGTGCTGCCGTGCTGGGGTGGAGGAGGACACGATGATGGAACGAGTGCCGGTCTGGGTCAGCGCCCGCGACCCGATCTCCGAGGCGGGGGTGGTGAGCCAGCTGCGGCCGCGTCCGGAGGTGCGGATCGTGGGGCGCGACGAGGACGACGACGCGCTCGTCGCCGTCGTCATCAGCGACAACCTCGACGGCGACACGCTGCGGATGCTGCGCGCCGTGCAGCGCAAGGGCTTCACCCGCACCGTGCTCGTCGTCGGGCAGCTCGAGGACAATGACCTCGTCACGGCGATCGAGGCGGGCGTGGTCGGGCTGGTGCGGCGCAGCGAGGCGACGTCGGACCGGCTCGTCGCGGTCATCCGTGCCGCCGCGACCGGCGACGGCACCGTCCCGCCCGACCTGCTGGGCCGGCTCATGGACCAGGTGGGCAAGCTGCAGCGGCAGGTCCTCGAGCCCCGAGGGCTCTCCTTCACCGGCCTGGCGGCCCGTGAGATCGAGGTGCTGCGCCTCATCGCGGACGGTTACGACACGGGGGAGGTCGCCCGACAGCTCTCCTACTCCGAGCGCACCGTGAAGAACGTGCTGCACGACGTGACGAGCCGGCTGCAGCTGCGCAACCGCTCCCACGCCGTCGCCTACGCCCTGCGGGAGGGTCTCATCTGAGCGTGCCGCAGCCGCGGCGTCGAATGTCAGACCCCCCTGAGACGATGTGACCAGCAGCACATCGAGGGTGTGAGGGGGTGGGGACCGTGACCGAGGAGATGGTCGACGGCGCGGGTCCCGCCTCCGGGCGCGGGCCGGCCACCGGGGTGGTGGCGGTCGATGCGGTGGGTGAGCTGGACACGATCCTGGCGTGCCTGACGCGGCTGGAGTCGATGAGCTGGCACGAGGTCGACGGTCACCGCCTGCAGGAAGCGCTGGGGCTGGTGGAGCAGATCGAGCGGCGGCTGGGCGGGGTCCGTTCGGCGCAGCTGGCGACCATCGAGGCAAACGGGTTGTGGGCGCTGGACGGTCAGCGGACCTTCGCCGCGTGGCTGCGCACCCAGACCGATGCCACTGTTCAGAGCGCGTCGCGGCAGGTGCGTCACGCCCGCGCGCTGCGTGACCTGCTGCCCCTGTCGCGGGCGGCGCTGGCGCAGGGGCGGATCAGCGAGGAGCACGTCGGTGTCCTGGTGCGCGGGGCGATCACGACGAACCGGCTGCGGATCCAGCTGTCCGACGACCAGGCCGGTGAGGCCTTCCTGGTCGACCAGGCCCAGGCGATGGACGCCGGGTCCTTCGCCAAGCTCGTGAGCCACTGGGCGATCGCCGCCGACCCCGAGGCCGCCGACCGTGCCTGGCGGGAGGACGGCGCCAAGGAGCAGCTCACGCTCTCGCGGACCATGGACGGGTACCACCTCAACGGGTGGCTCGACGAGCTGTCCGGCCAGACCGTCGACACCGTGCTACGTGCCCACATGGGCCGTAAGGCCAAGGGCGATGAGCGCACCCCGGCCCAGCGGCGGGCCGCGGCACTGACGTCGCTGGCCCGGCAGTCACTGGATGCCGGTGAGCAGGGCAAGGGCGCCCGCATCCGGCCCCACGTGACCGTCACCGCTGACATCGAGACCCTGCGCGCCCTGGCTGGGGCCACGGGATCCCCGAAGCCGCCGGTCACCGCGAGCGGGCGGGAGCACGAGCCTGGCGGCGAGCTCGGCTTCTGGGAAGAGGCACTGTTCACCGCACCAGGCGGCCCCCGCGACCCCAGCCGGCCCGACGGTGACCCCTTCCAGCTGTCGCCGGAGGCGCAGGCCTGGATGGACGCCTGGCAGCCGGGTGACACCCACGTCATCTCCACCGCCATCGACCCCCGCGCGATGACCGGCATCAAGCCGGCGACCCTGGAGGACGGCACACCGGTCCCGCCGGCCATGCTCGCTCGGCTGGTGTGCGAGTCCTCGCTCTCGCGGGTGGTGTTCGGACCGGACTCTACGGTCCTGGACGTCGGGCGTGAGCAGCGGATCTTCCCGGCCCACATGGTCCGGGCGATCGTCGCCCGGGACAAGAAGTGCCAGTACCCCGACTGCGACCAGCCACCCGGGGCCGGGGAGATCCACCACTCCATCCAGTGGTACCGCGACGGCGGAGCGACCTGCGTGGAACACGGCATCCTGCTGTGCTGGCACCACCACGACTGGGTCCACGCCTACGGCATCACCATCGTCCGCGCCGCCGGCCGCTGGTACTTCTACACCCGCCACGGCCAGCTCATCACCGCCAAGCACGAACAGACCTAGAAACCCCAGGGGACAGGTCTGCCCACCGCCAGAGTCGGGGCGGTGCCCCTTCGTGCGGCGGGGACTGCCCGAAGTGCTGTCCGCGGCCCGCTGACCGCGCTGGCGGCCGCTGACACCGTGGACGCGTGGAGGCTCTGAGGTGAGACGCGCAGTGGTGGCCTCGGCCGCCGGGCTCGGGGTGGTGGGGAGCCTGCTCGCGCCCGCCGCTCTGCCCCTCGCCTCCCCAGCGTCCGGCGTCGCCACCCGGCTCTTCCCACCAACCGCGGAACAGCCGCGGCTCGTGTTCGCCGGTGAGACGAGCGCTGCCTCGGCCGACTCGGCCGCTGACGTGTGGGACGTGCCCGCGGCGGGCGGTGCGCCGCGCCGACTGGTCGACACCTCCACCGCCGATGACGGCCCTCTTGGCGACACCCACCCCTCCTACTCACCTGACGGCACCCGCGTCGTCCTCACCGCGGCGGCCGGGGACGAGCCCGAGGCAGGCAGCCGTCTCCACGTCGCCGACCTCACCTCCGGTGACCCGGCAGCCGACCCCTTCGCCGAGGCGGAGCCGCTCGACACGGGATGGGAGCCGGGGATCGCCGAGAGCGAGCCGGACTGGTCCCCGGAGGGGGACCGGATCGTCTTCACGCGAACGGACCTGGAGGACGGGGGCCCGGGGCTACGCGTCCTCGACCTGGAGACCGGCACCGTGACCGACCCGCTCGAGGCGGTGGGCGCCGGTGACGTCGTGGCGGTGTCACCGGCGTGGTCACCCGACGCTGCCGGCATCCTCTTCGTCGCTCCGCTCGAGGGGGACGTCGGTGAGCTCTGGCTCCTCGGCGAGGAGGTGGGGGCGCTGCGCCCCCTGGTGGAGGAGACCGAGGACGGGCTGGAGCCGCTCGTCGGGCAAGGGCCGGCGTGGTCGCCCGACGGCACGCAGGTCACCTACGTCGACGCCGGGAGCGGCGCACTCGTCACCGCCGTCCTCGAGGAGCCCACCGGCACGCCGGACGCCCCCGTCGTGGTCGCACCGGTCCCGCTCTACGAGCCGCCGGACGGTGCCGGAGCGCTCGCGAACCTCCGCGACCCCTCCTGGTCACCGGACGGCACCGAGGTGACCGTGGCAGCCTTCGAGGAGCCGACCGGCAAGGACCCGGCCGGACTCGGCCTGTTCGCGATCCCCGTTGCCGGCGGTGGCTACCGCACCGTGGTCGGGCCAGGCGCCTGGATCGACCTCACGGGCCCGGACCACCAGCCCTGGAGCAACCTCGCGGTGACCCTCGAGTCCTCCCGGACGACCGGCATCGGGCTGGGAGAGCTCGTCGAGCTGACCACCACCGTCACCAACCCCGGGCCGTCGACCGCCTGGGGCGTCAGCGTGGAGTACGAGCTCCCCGGCGGCCCGGAGAGCATGGAGACCGCGGTCGGCTGGCCACCGGGGTGCAGCGGCGACGGCGGGTACCTCACCTGCACCCTCGACGAGCCGCTGGCCGCGGGGGAGACGGTCGAGCTCGCGGTCACCGTCGCCGTCCCGGAGCCGGGCGGCTACCGCACCGACGTCCGTGTCGACGCCCTCACGCCCGACCCCGCCACCACGGACAACGTCGCCACGGTGGCGCTCGACGCGCCCTTCCCGCCGGCCATCGGCACCGAGCCGCGCCTCGCCTTCTCCTACCGGCACAGCACGGCGGACGACCGCCGGGCCGACGTCGCCGACGTCCTCGCCGCCGATGCCTCGGACTTCCGCATCCTCGTCGACGAGGTGGTCGACGACGGCGAGACCGTGGCGCGCCCTGTCGAGGAGGACCCCTCCTACTCCCCCGACGGGCGCCGACTCGTCCTCAGCAGCGAGCGCCACGAGCTGGACGACGGTGAGCTGCCGGACGAGCCGACACTCTTCGTCGCGGACGTCGGACCGGCGGGCGCGCGCAACGTCGAGGTGCTGGCACCGACCGACGAGGCCGGTGTCTCCGCCACCCGGCCGTCGTGGTCGCCCGACCGTACCCGCATCGCCTACCTGCGCCGCGAGGGCGACGGGACGACCACGCTCGCCGTCCTCCATCTCGAGTCCGGCACAGTCCAGGACTGGGAGGTGCCCGCCACCGACGTCTCGTGGTCCCCGGACAGCACGCGCCTGATCGTCACCAGTCCCGCCCTCGACGAGTTCCGACCTCAGCGGCTCACCGTCGTCCACGCCGACGACGGCGCGGCCTACGACGTCATGGTGGAGCAGCCCGGGTGCACGGGAGGGCCGGAGAGCTGTTTCGCGCCCGTCGCCAGCGGCGACTCGGCGTGGGCGCCCGACGGTGCCCGCATCGCCTACACGGCACCCGTAGGGGAAGCTGTCGACGGCCTGTCCACCGTCACGATCGGTGGAGACCTCACCGCGATGGGGGAGGAGCAGGTCTACGTCGTCCCACCGCCCCAGCTCATCTCGCAGCCGGACCCCGAGGACTACCCCCTGCTCCGCGAGCCGACGTGGGCGCTGGACGGGAGCTCGGTCACCGTCGTCGGCGAGGGGTTGAGCGGCCTGGGTCAGCTCCTGTCGGTGCCTGCCGGCGGAGGGTCCTTGACCCTCCTGCGCGAGCTCCCCGGCGTCGCCCCGGACGCTGGCGACCCGGTCTACCAGCCGTGGGCGGACGTCGGTGTCGAGCTGGCCGTGACGTCGCCGGTCGACACGGGACAGCCCGCCACCGTGACGGCGACCGTGACCAACCTCGGACCCTCGCCCGCGTGGGACGTGGAGGTCGTCGTCGAGCTGCCCGCTGTGGCCACAGGTGAGGCCGCGCTGGAGGGGTGGCCGGCGCAGTGCACGCCGGACGCCACAGGACTCACGTGCGTCGTCCCGGGCACGCTGCCGGCCGGGGAGACAGTGACGCTGCCGGTGGAGCTGCGGGCCTTGGCCCCGGGCGGCCACCCGGTCCGCGCCGCGGCGTCGACCGCGTCGGTCGACCCCGAGCCGGGCAACGACGCCGCCGTCGTCACCCTTGAGGTGGAGGCGCCGCCGCCGCCCGTGCTCGAGCCGCACCTCGCCTTCACCCGCTGGGCGGACCGGGCCGGTGGGGACGACAGCGCCGACCTCGCCGACGTCCCCGCGCAGGGCGCCGAGCACGCGCGGCTCCTCGTCCACCGGGCGGTCACGACCGACGGCGGGCAGCTGGTCCACCTCGAGGAGCGCCACCCGGCCTACTCCCCGGACGGCACCCGGCTCGCTCTCAGCGCCGCGCAGGTCGTCGACGGCGCCGTCTCCGCCGACCTGCGCCTGGCCGTGGGGGACCTCGCCGCCGAGCCGGTCCCCGCGGGAGACCCGCCCGTCACCGACCTGCGGCTGCTCGGCTACGTGACCGAGCCGGGGCAGAGCGACCTCGCACCCGTGTGGTCGCCGGACGGGACGCAGATCGCCTTCACTCGTCAGGACAGCCTGTACGGCATCAACCCACGCGTGCTCGTGCTCGACGTCGACACGGGCGCCACCCGGGAGCTCGCGCTCCCCGAGGATGTCGGTTCCGGCGCCGCCGACCCGAGCTGGGCACCGGACGGGCAGCGGCTCGTGATCGCGGTCGACGGGTACCGCACCGAGAACGAGGAGCTGTGGGTCGTCCACCTCGACGACGGCAGCTGGTACCCCGCCGGCACGCCGGCCGCGGGCTGCTCGGCTGCGCCGGTCGAGTGCGTCGAGCCGGTGGCGGCCGTGGCACCGGCGTGGTCACCCGACGGCGCGCAGGTCGCCGCCGGGGACGGCACCGTCTTCGGTGACGCCCCGGAGTACTCGGCGGTCGTCGTCCACGACATCGCGCCCGAGCCCGTCGACGGCTTCTACGCCGTCGACGCCAGCCGCGTGCTCGCGGGCCGCCCGGCCGACGCCGAGGGCGAGCAGCCACCGGGGACGCTCGAGGCGGCCTGGCACCCGGCCTGGTCGCCGGACGGCACCGAGATCGCCTTCGTCGGCCGGGTCGCCGGTGAGCAGTGGCCGGCCCTCTACGCCGTCCCGGCGGGCGGCGGCACGCCCGAGGTCCGCGTGGACGAGTGGGGCGAGGACGCCTCCGGCGGCTACGGCGACCCGGCCTACCAGCCGTGGAGCGACGTCGGGATCACCCTGCGCCCAGCGGCCGGCTCCGTCGTCGCGGGGACGCCCGCCGAGATGACGGCCGTCGTCACCAGTGCCGGCCCCTCGCCGGCGTGGGGGCTGACCGTGACCTTCACCCTGCCGCCCGGGCAGCGCGTCGTCGACGCGCCTGCCGGCTGCTCGGTCTCGGGCGCCTCCGCGACGTGCACGGAGGCGGGGCCCCTCGCGCCGGGGGCGGACCTCGAGCTCACCTTCACCGTGGTCCTGGACGAGCCGGGGGAGCACGAGGTGACCGGCACCGTCACGGGGAGCACCCTCGACCCGGTGCCCGGCAACGACACGGCGAGCACCGCCGTCGTCGTCGAGGACCGCGTCCCGGGCACGGGCGTCGAGCCGCGCCTCGCCTTCGGCTACGTCCCTGACCTCGGCAGTGAGCTGCCCTCCGACCTCGCCGACGTGTTCTGGGCGGACGGCGAGGAGTTCCGGGTCCTCGCTGACGAGCGGCCCACCGACCCGCTCGGGCAGGAGCACCGTGCCCACGAGACCCACCCGAGCTACTCCCCGGACGGGCGGCGCCTGACCTTCGCCGCCGACCGTGAGCTCGTCAGCGACGGCACCGGAGGCGAGTCGTACGTCCTCGACGGGCGCCAGCGCCTCATGGTCGGCACGACACAGGCTGGCGAGACCGGCCTCGTCGACGTGACCCCGCTCGACTACGAGCGGGACCCGGAGGCGAGCGACGAGGAGCCGGCGTGGTCGCCCGACGGCACCCGCCTCGCCTTCGTCCGGTCCTTCGGCGAGGGCAGCAGCCTCGCGCTCGTCGACCTCGCCACCGGCGACGTCCGGCTGCTCGACGCCGGGCTGCCGGGCGGCGTCACCGCCCCGACGTGGTCGCCGGACGGCGAACGGCTCGCCGTCGAGGCCGGCGGGCAGCTGTGGGTGGTCGACGTCGACGGCGAGGAGGCCAGCCCCGTCGTCGTCGTGCAGGAGGCGTGCCCCGGTCCGTCCGGGTCCTGCGACCAGTCGTTGACCGGGTGGATGCCCGCGTGGTCCCCGGACGGCACGCGGCTGGCCTTCGTCGCCTTCGAGGGCGACTTCTCCTGGGAGGCGCTGTACACCGTCGAGGTCACGGGCGAGCCGGAGGACGGCGCCTACCGCGTCGCGGAGCCGCTGCGAGTCGCGGGCCCCGGCGACCAGTCGTGGACCCCGGCAGACCCGGACTGGTCGCTGGACGGCAGCTCGATCGCCGTCGTCGGCCGTGGCGCCGGTGCCGACGGGGCCGACGCCCTCCTCTCCGTCCCGGCCACGGGCGGCGAGCCGGTGGTGCTGCGCGAGGACGTCGTCCCGGGCCTGCGCCACGGCTTCGCCGACCTCGACCACCAGCCCTGGGCCGACCTCGGCGTGGTCGCCACCGCCTCCGACACCGAGGTCGACGTGGGGGAGCAGGTGGACGTGACGGTCACCGCGACCAACCACGGCCCCTCACCGGCCTGGGGCGTGCGCCTAGACATCACCCTGCCGGGCGGCGGTGAGCACCTCGTCAGCGTCCCCACCGGCTGTGCGGCCACCGCCACGGGGCTCAGCTGCGCGGCACCGGAGGCGCTGCCCGTGAGCGCCACGTACACCGTCACCGTGCCCCTGGAGATCGCCGTCGCGGGCAGCCACGTCACCGTCGCGACCGTCACCTCCCGGATGATCGACCCGCTGGGCGAGAATGACACCGCCCAGGCCGCCGTCGAGGTCGTCGCCCCGCCGCGGGTCACGCTCGTGGCCGACGTCGCGGTGCGGGTGGAGCTGGGGCAGCCGACCGCGTGGGTGGGCGGGGACCCGGTCGCCGCACGGCTCGTCGTCACCAACGACGCGGCAGGCCCGGCCACCGGGGTGAGCCTCGCGCTCGCCCACCCCGACGCCGTCACGGCCGGTGGCCCCGACGCCTGCCTCGCCGCGGCGCCGTGCGCGCTCGGGACGCTCGCGCCGGGAGCGAGCCGCACCGTCGCCGTCACCGGGCCGGCACCCGCCGTCACCGGTTCGAGGGCGACGACGACGGCGCTCGACCTGACCCCCGCCAACGACACCGACGCCGCCGAGCTCACCGTCCTGCAGCCCGCGCTGCGGCTGCTGCCGTCCGTGGGGGAGCCGGGGGAGGCGACCCTCGCGTACGGCACCGACTTCCCGCCGGGCGCGCGGCTGACGCTGTCGTGGGCGCCGGGCCTGACGCCGTGGGTGCGGCCGGTGACCGTCGGCCCGGACGGCACGGTCCGCTCGCCGCTGCTCGTCCTGCCCGGTGACCTGCTCGGCGAGCGGGTCGCGACCGCCACCTGGGAGTCCGGTCCCGGCTTCGGCGACGTGGCCGCCCCGGCGATGCTCGTCGTCCCCGAGACCTCCGCCCCGCCCGACTTCCTCACCCGGGGGTGAACCGTGATCCGTGAGATCGACGAGGCCCTGCGCGAGCTCGTGCGCACACGCGCGCTCGACGGCTCCGACGTCGAGGTCGTCCTCGACGCCCCGACGACGGACTGGGCCGCGCGCCGCAACGCCCCCACCGTCAACCTCTACCTCTACGACCTGCGCGAGGACACCCGCTGGCGGGAGCGCGGCTGGGCTCCCCGCGCCGGTGCCGACGGGACGGTGACGGGCCGGGTGCCCGCGCCGCGGCTGTTCAAGCTCTCCTACCTCGTGACGGCGTGGACGGCACGGCCCGAGGACGAGCACCGGCTGCTCGACGCGCTGCTCGGTGCGCTGCTCGCCGTCGAGATCCTTCCTCCGGAGATGCTTGGCAGCGACCTCGAGGGCCTGCGCGTGCCGCTGACCGTCGGCCTGCCGCCGCCGGAGGACCGCGGCTTCGCCGACGTCTGGTCCTCCCTCGGCGGCCAGCTGAAGCCCTCGATCGACGTCGTCCTCACCGCCCCCTTCAGCTCCGGGGCCGACCTCCCGGTCGGCCCGCCGGTCGCCGACCCGACCGTCGTCAGCATCTCCGACATGCGCGGCCCGGCGCAGGAGCGCGCCGGCGGGCGGCGGGCTCGCCCCGAGGAGCGCAAGCCCCGGCGCCCGCCGGCCCCGCCCCTCGCACGCGCAAGCCGAGGAAGAAGCCCACGTGATCGCCCACCTCCTGGCCCGGCTCGGCGTCGTCGAGCAGCGGGTGCGTGACCTCGTCGCCGAGCGCCGCGCCACCGACCCGCAGCCCGACGACCCGTTCCGCGGGCTCTACTTCAGCGAGGAGATGGTCACCCGGCTGCTCGAGTCCGGGCCGGCCGCCCCCCGCCCGCCCACCGACGCGCGAGGCCTCGCCGCCGCCGAGGCGCTGGCGGACGCCGCCGAGGCGCGCGGCGAGCGGGTGCGGCTGCGCGAGCTCACCCGCCACTTCGGCCTCACGCCGCTGGACGAGGAGCTGCTCCTCGTCGCCCTCACCGGGGACCTCGACGTCCGCTTCGAGGCGCTCTACGGCTACCTCAACGACGACGTCACCCGGCGGCGGCCCAGCGTCGAGGTGGCCCTTGCGCTGTGCGGGGTGCCGCTCGCCGCGGCGGAGGTCCGGGCCCGCCTCCTCCACGGCCCGCTGACGACGGCGCGCCTGCTCACCGTCGAGGACGGAGAACGCGCCTTCACCGGGCGCGCGCTGCGGGTGCCCGACCGCGTCGTCGGGCACCTCCTGGGTGACGACACGCCGGACCCCGCCGTCGCGCCGCTCCTGCGCGCACTGCCGGACGTCGCGTGGGGCGACCCCGTGCCGCTCGCCCGCGCCCTGGAGGAGGGCACGCGGCTGGCCTACCTCCGTGAGCCGGCTACCGGGTCCGGGCGCGCCCTGGCCGTGCGCGCGCTGCGCGCGAGCGGGCACGGCGTCGTCCACGTCGACCTCGCGGCGCTCGCGGCCCAGCCCGAGCCGGTCGAGCTCGCCCGCCTCGTGCTGCGCGAGGCCCGGCTGCGCGGCGCCGGGCTCGTCGCCGGACCGGTCGAGACGCCCCCGGCGGGCGTGCTCGACGTCCTCACCGCGGGGGAGGCCCCCGTGCTGCTCGTCGGGGACCGCAGCTGGGACCCGGCGTGGTCGGCCGACGTCCCGCTCCTCGTCGACGTCCCCGAGAGCACCGTCGGCGAGCGCAGCGCGCTGTGGCTGACCGAGCTCGCCGCCGACGGCGTGGGTCCGGAGCAGGTGGCCGCCACCTCCCAGCTGCGCCTGCGGCCCGAGCAGGTGGTGCGGGCCGCCCACGCCGCGCGGGTGCAGGCGCGCCTGGCCGGGGAGCGCAGCGTCGGGGTGGAGCACCTGCTCGCCGGCGCGCGCGCCGAGAACGGCACGGCCCTGGAGCGGCTGGCCCGCCGGGTGCGGCCCGCGGTGGGCTGGGCCGACCTCGTGCTGCCCGAGCCCGCGCTCACCGGCCTGCAGGAGATCGCGCTGCGTGCCCGGCACCGCGAGCAGGTCCTCGGCGAGTGGCGGATGCGCCCCGGTGGCGCTCGCGGGCGCGGCGTCGTCGCCCTCTTCGCGGGGGACTCCGGCACGGGCAAGACGATGTCGGCGGAGGTCGTCGCCCAGGACCTGGGACTGGACCTGTACGTCGTCGACCTGGCCACCGTCGTCGACAAGTACGTGGGGGAGACGGAGAAGAACCTCGAGCGGATCTTCGCCGCCGCGCAGGGCGTCAACGCCGTCCTCCTCTTCGACGAGGCCGACGCCGTCTTCGGCAAGCGCTCGGAGGTCAAGGACGCGCACGACCGCTACGCCAACATCGAGAGCGCTTACCTCCTCCAGCGCCTGGAGAGCTTCGACGGCCTCGCCGTCCTCGCCACCAACCTGCGCGCCAACATCGACGACGCCTTCACCCGCCGGCTCGACGTCGTCGTCGACTTCCCCGTGCCCGACGTCGCCCAGCGGCAGCGGCTGTGGGACCGGTGCCTGGGCGCTGCGCTGCCCCGGGCGGCGGACCTGGACCTGGGCTTCTGCGCCGCCGCCTTCGAGCTGGCCGGGGGCGCGATCCGGTCCGCCGCCGTCACCGCGGCGTACTTCGCGGCCGACGACGGCGGCACGGTGACGATGGCCCACGTCGTCACCGCCGTGCAGCGCGAGTACCGCAAGCTCGGGCGACTCACCGTGCCCAGCGAGTTCGGCGGGTACTGGTCCCTCGTGCGGTGAGCGGGCGCCCGTTCGGGCACGTGCCCCTTCCCCTTGGGACGGACCGCGGACACCTTCACCGGCTCGGCGCCCGCTGGGACCGTGGATGCAGCCGAACCGAGGGGTGACGATGCGCGAGCACGACCAGCGGGACCCGGCCGGGGAACCATCGACGCGGACCTCCCGGCCGGCTGCACCGGAGCCCCACCTGCTGCGCGCCGCGGCCGCCCACCGCCCGGATGTCCTCGGGGCTGAGGGCCTGCTCGGGCTGCAGCGGCTGGTGGGGAACGAGGCCACCGGGGAGGTGCTCCAGGAGCGGTCCCCGGTCCTCGACGTCGTCGGCTCCGGCGGCGGGCAGGCGCTGGAGCCCGACGTGCGGACGGACATGGAGGCCCGCCTGGGCGCCGACTTCACCGACGTGCGCGTCCACAGCGGGGGCGCCGCGAGCGACTCGGCCCGCGCCGTCGGCGCCCACGCCTACACGGTGGGTTCCGACGTCGTCTTCCAGCGCTACGACCCGTCCTCGACGGCGGGACGCACCATGCTCGCCCACGAGCTCACCCATGTGGTGCAGCAGCGGACCGGACCTGTCGACGGAAGCGACACCGGCACGGGCGTGCGGGTGTCCGACCCGGGTGACCGTTTCGAGCGCGAGGCGGCGTCCACGGCCGAGGCCGTCATGTCGGGACCGGCGCCAGCGCCGGTCCAGCGGCAGGAGGACGAGGAGGAGCTCCAGGGCGCCTTCGTCGAGCGGCAGGAGGACGAGGAGGAGCTCCAGGGCGCCTTCGTCCAGCGGCAGGACGACGAGGAGGAGCTCCAGGGCGCGTTCGTCCAGCGTGACGAGGTCGAGGAGGAGGTGCCGGGCGCCGCCCCGGGCTGACCCGGCCCTCCGGGCGTGCCCCTTCGTGCAGCCCGGCCTACCCGCGACGGCGGCCCGGCGGACTACGGGCGACCGGCGCACCACCCGCACTGTTTCACCCACACGCTCGCCGGTACCCGGAGGAACGATCATGCCGACCTATCTGTCACCAGGTGTGTACGTCGAGGAGGTCGAGGCTGGGTCTCGACCGATCGAGGGCGTAGGCACCGCCGTCGCGGCCTTTGTCGGGCTCGCGTCGAAGGGGCCCGTCAACGAGCCCACCCTCGTGTCCAACTGGACCCAGTTCGCCGAGACCTTCGGCGACTTCGTCCCCACCTCCTACCTCGCCCACAGCGTCTACGGCTACTTCCTCAACGGCGGCGGCAACTGCTACGTCGTGCGGGTCGGTGCCGGCAGCGGCAACGGGCAGTCGGGCAACGGCCGCAAGCAGGTCGGCGGACGGCCCGAGGCACTCCTCGGCGGCTACCGGGTGGTGGCGAAGTCGGCCGGCGCGAGACGGCTCACCGTCTCGGTCGCCGCACCGGAGGACGAGAAGGCGCCCGAGGACCGTTTCCGTCTGGTCATCAACGTCGACGGCAAGCCGGCCGAGACCTTCGACGGCCTCACGACGAAGAAGGGCGGGGACAACCTCGCGACGAAGGTGAGCGCCGAGTCCAAGCTCGTGCTCGTCGAGGAGGTCGCGCAGGGCAGCGCGCTCATGCGGCCCGACAAGGGCGAGACCGAGCTTGTCGCCCCCGCCCCGGATCCCGCGCCGGTCACGACCGAGCGGCTGGGCGCCGACGACTACGTCGGGGACGCCGCCGAGCGCACCGGCTTCGCCGGCCTCGAGGCGATCGACGAGGTGACGATGCTCGCCGTCCCCGACCTCATGGCCGCCTACGAGCAGGGCGCGATCGACCTTGAGACCGTCCAGGCCGTCCAGCTCGCGATGATCGCCCACTGCGAGCTCATGGGGGACCGCCTGGCGATCCTCGACCCGCCGCCGAACCTCTCCCCGCAGCAGATCAAGGACTGGCGGGTGGACGGTGCCGGCTACGACTCGAAGTACGCCGCCCTGTACTGGCCCTACATCAAGGTCTTCGACCCGTCGACGGGCAGCAACAGGTTCGTCCCGCCGTCGGGGCACGTCGCGGGCGTGTGGGCGCGCAACGACGACTCCCGGGGCGTCCACAAGGCTCCCGCCAACGAGGTGATCCGCGGGGCGATCGCCCTGCAGACCAACCTCACCAAGGCCGAGCACGACCTCCTCAACCCGGTGGGGATCAACTGCGTGCGCAGCTTCCCCGGGCGCGGCATCCGGATCTGGGGCGCCCGCACCCTGTCGAGCGACCCCGCGTGGCGCTACCTCAACGTGCGGCGGCTGTTCAACTACCTCGAGGAGTCCATCCTCATGGGCACCCAGTGGGTGGTCTTCGAGCCGAACGACGACGCGCTGTGGTCGCGCATCGAGCGCACCATCGCCGCCTTCCTCGTCAACGAATGGCGCAAGGGAGCCCTGTTCGGGCTCACGCCGGACGAGGCGTTCTACGTCAAGTGCGACCGCGAGACGAACCCCGCCGAGGCGATCGACGCCGGCCAGGTCACCTGCCAGATCGGGGTGGCCCCGGTGAAGCCCGCCGAGTTCGTCATCTTCCAGCTCTCGCAGTTCTCCGGCGGCACGAGCCTCGTCTCCGAGTGATCCAGAAACCGACTGAGAAGGAAGTGAAGACGCCATGCCTCTCCCAGATGCCATGGACCTCGCCCCGGCGTACTCGTTCAGTGTGACGATCGACGGGGTGCAGGTGCCCTACGTGATGGAGGTCAGCGGCCTGAAGGCGGAGGTCGACAAGATCGCTTACCAGCACCAGGACTCGAGCGGGAAGTTCATCACCCGCCAGATGATGGGCCGGCAGAAGCCGGGGGAGTTCAAGGTCAAGCGCGGCCTCACCGACTCCAAGACCATCACCAGCTGGCTCGCCCAGATCATGAAGGGCGACCTGGCCGGCTCCCGCAAGACGGCGGCGGTGAAGATCATGTCCTCCGACGGCGCGATCGTCAGCACGCTCAACTACCGCAACTGCTGGATCAAGGACGTCGAGGTGGGCGGCACCCTCAAGGCCGGGTCCACCGAGCCCATGACCGAGACGTTCACGATCTGCTGGGACGAGATGGAGTTCGCCTGATGCGACGAGGAACCCCCGGCCTCGTCCTGCCCGAGGCGGCCGTCGAGGAGACGGCCGCCCCGGGTGGGCGCGAGACGCTGCGGACCGAGTTCGACTTCGAGCTGCCCCGCGGCTACCTCGACGCCGACGGCGTGCTCCACAGGTCCGGCACCATGCGCCTGGCCACGGCACGCGACGAGCTGCTGCCCCTGTACGACGCGCGGGTGCAGGAGAACGCCGCCTACACCACCGTCGTCCTCCTCGGGCGGGTCATCACCCGGCTCGGCACGCTCACCACGGTGGACGCGACGGTCGTGGAGAACATGTTCGCCTCGGACGTCGCCTTCCTCCAGGACCTCTACCGCCGGGTGAACGCCGAGGGGCACACCCGCGCCGCGGTCACCTGCCCCGAGTGCTCCCACCGCTTCACCCTCGACCTATCCGGTGGCCGCCTGGGGGAATCGTGACGTACGCGCCCGACAGCATCTACGAGGAGGTCGCGTACGTCGCCTACCACTTCCACTGGCCGCTCGACGACATCCTCGACCTCGAGCACGCCCAGCGGCTGCGGTACGTCCGGGAGATCGCGCAGATCAACACGCGCCTGTCCGAGGAGCGGTGAGCGATGCGATGGCCCTGGGAGCGGCGGGCGACGGAGCCCGCCGGCGGTGAACCGGCGGCCCCGCCGCGCAGCGCCCCCGTGCGGCCGGCCCCGAGCCCGAGCGGCTGGGCCTTCCACGCGCCCCTGCAACGGACCATCGCGCCCATGACCTCCGTCCACGAGGGCACGGCGGCGGGCTGGACGGCGACAAGCCACGACATCGGGTTCACCGGGCGCATGTCGCACCTGGTCAGTGCGGCGTCGTGGTCCGGGGTGGTCGACGGCGACGGCGGTGGGCTGGCAACCGTCGCGCGTGCCGCGTCCACGGGGCTGCCGGCCGCCGGGACGTCGACGACGACGGCGGCGGGCGGGGCCACCGGTGGCCCGTTGACCCGGGCGACGGCGGCGCCGGGCGTGCCGGTGGTGCACTTTGCGCCGTCCCCCGGACCGCTCGCGCCCCCGCCACCGGCCGACCGGACGCCGGTCCAGCGGCGGGAGGAGACCGCAGCACCCGACGCGGCCGGGCAGCCACCGGTCGCGTGGACCAACCCCGACCTGCAGCTCGACGACGGCACGGTCGTCGAGATCCCGCTCAGCCCCGGCCGGCCGCTCGACCCGCCGCCGGTGCAGCGCAGCACCGGGGGACGTCTCCGTCCGGGACCGGTGACGGCGCGGGTGGTCCAGGACCGACGGTGCAGCGGAGCGTCCCGCGCCGCCTGGGTCTCGGCGCCCCGCTCAGCACCACCCCGCCCCGCCCGTCCGGCAGCCGTCCGGGGGGGCCGAGCCGGGGAGCCCCGCCACGCCTGATATCCACGGCGGCTCATCGCACGGTCCCGCAGCCCCGATCGCGGAGGTGGGTGGGGCGTCGTTGGGCGACGGTGCCACCATCGACGCTCCGCACCCGCGGCCGGTCCAGCGTGCCGTGGACCCGCCCACCGCCGCCTCGACGACGAGCGACGACGGGGCGGCAGACCCGGACGGAACCGGCGCCCTGCCCGAAACCCCGCTCCCTCCCGCTACCCGGGCCGGGCCGGACGACGATCCGGCCGTCCACGACGTCGGGACGATCGGTGCTCCGGGGAGCGCTGCCGGACGCGCACCTTCGGACGGGGACGGCAGGAGCTCCCCGCGGTCCCCGTCGACCACCGCTGCGGCGCCAACACGCGGGGGAGCGGTGCCGTCGCCGACGGTGAGCCGGTCCGCGGAGCTCCCGGTGAACCGGGCCGCCGCTGCGGCAGCTGGCCCCCGGACCGACGGCCCTGCCGGGTCGACGCCAGCACCCGCCCAGACCGGTCCCGCGGACGCAGCGCCCCGAATCCCCGGCCGGGGCACGCCGCCCTCGCTGCCGAGCCCGACGGTCACACCCGCTGCCACCGTCGGCCGCACCACCGAGGTGCCATCGGCCCCGGGCGACACAGTCGCACCACCGGCCTCCGTCAGCCGCGCCACCGGGGCGCCGTCTCCGGGCCAGGCAGCCACGCCGCCGACCTCCGTCAGCCGCGCCACCGGGGCGCCATCGGCCCCGGGCCAGGCAGCCACACCGCTGACCTCCGTCAGCCGTGCCACCGGGGCTGGGACGCCGTCTGCTGCGGGTCGGGCAGCCGCTCTCCCGGTCTCCGTCGACCGTGCCGTGCCATCAGGTCCGAGCCAGGCAGCTGCACTGCCGGCCACCGCCAACCGTGCCTCCGGGGCGCCATCGCGTCCGAGCCAGGCCGCCGCACTGCCGCTCTCCGTCAGCCGTGCCACCGCGGCCGAGCAGTCATCGTCGGTTCCGGGCGGCGCGGCCGACGCGCCTGCCTCCGTCAGCCGGGACCCTGCTCCTGCGACAGCGCCATCGGGGTCGAGCTCCGTGACCGCGGCGACCGCGCCGCTTCTCTCCGCCAGCACACCGCCCGCGGCACCGCCCCACGGCAGCAGCACCGCCCCACCCTCGGCCCCACTCGGCGCCGCGGGGTCACAGCCGGCGGCGATGCCGGTCGCCGGCCGCGGAGTGGCGCGGCCGGACGCAGCAGCACCGCCAGCCTCCGACGCGGCGGTAACAGATCCGCTCACCGTGAGCCGGGCACCAAGCGGCGGCGAGGGCGCGAGCCGGACCAGCCCTCTCCAGCGTTCCGCGGAGGACCTGCCGACGCCCGCGAGCGAGCCGTCGCCACGGGACTTCGGCGCGGGGACCCCAGCGTCAGCTGAGCTCGCTGGCCCGCCGTCTGCAGGGGACGGAACGGCGGGGACGCTCGGCGAGGCTCCCGCGAGGACGGGTCGCGTTGACCTGCCGGTCCCCACGACGGTCGCCCAGCGTGCCGACGCGCAGCTGCCGGTCGCCTCGATGCCGGGTGGTCACGGCGCTGACTCTCATCCGCCCGTCGTCCCGCTCGCTCGGGGCGAGGACGCCGCGGACGCGTCAGCACAGCCGGCCGACACCTCCGACTCGTCCGCTGCCCCCCACGCCGGGTCGGTCCAGCGGTCCGACACCGAGACGAGCCTGGAGCCCGCCGCCGATCAACCCGCACTCGACGCACTCAACGGCGGTCCGTCCTCCGGAGCGGACACCGGCGGATCCGGGCCGATCCTGGCGGAACCCGGGGCAGCGCTGGACCTGACGCTCGAAGTGCCGGTCACAGGGATGGGGAGCGCGGACGTGTCTCCCGGAGTCGCCGGCCCTGGACTCCCGCTCGCCGCGTCTGGTGGGGCGGGGGAGGGCCTCGGCCGGGCGGCGGCGGTCGTCGCCCGCGTGGCGGCCGGTGCCGCCGCGCCGCCTCTGCCGTGGCGCGCCGTGGCTCGCCGAGCGGTCGACGGGGCGCCGGGGGAGGCCGCCGTCCCGCTCGCGGCGCAGCGCTCCACCGTCGCCGGCACGCTCGCTGAGCGACTCCAGCCCATGCCGTCAGGAGGGGCTGCGACCGCCGCCCGGCCGGTCCTTGGCGGTCCTTCGGTCGCACGGTCCCGCCCAGGTGCTGCGGCCTCGGTCGCCCGGTCTGCGACGTCCGCCGTGAGCCCGTCCGGAGGTGCAGAGCAGGTCGCTGTCTCCTCGGGTGCTCCGGCCGTGGCCCGGTCCGTCGACGTCCCGCCAGCGGGCCGGACCGCCACCAGCGCAGCCCGGACCCCCAGCGCCCTCACCGGTGACCGGTCCGCCGAGGTGCCCGTCGGTCCCGCGACCGAGGGCGCCGCCTGGTCCGGCGACGTACGGACGGGCTCCGTCGCGATGCCGTCAGTCGTCCGGGCCGGCGACCTGCTGGCCGCGTCCGCCGAGCTCCCCGCCGTGGCCCGTGCGGTCGAAGCCTCCTCCTCGGCCCGGTCTGTCGAGCTTCCTCCCGTGACCCGGTCGGTCGGCATCCCGCCCATGGCTGGGTCCGCCGAGCTGCCTCCCGTGGCCCGCTCGGTCGGCACCGTGCCCATGGCCGGGTCCGTCGAGCTTCCTGCCGTGGCCCGCGCCGTCGGTACCTCGGCCATGGCAAGGTCCCGCGACCTGCGCGCCGTCGCCCGGTCGGTCGGCGCCATGCCCATGGCCGCGTCTACTGAGCTTCCTGCCGTGGCCCGGTCGGGCGGCACGTCCGCTCTGGCGGGGTCCGTCGACCCGCCCGCCACGGCACGGCCGGTCGGCATGTCGTCCATGTCCGTCTGGGCCAGCAACCGAGCGACGGACGCGACGACCGGCCAGTCCGGCGCCCCGCTGCTCCTCGCCCGCTCCACCGTCCAGCGGGACCCGGACAGCTGGGAGGCCCCGACCGTGCAGGGGGAGTTCGTCCCCGGCCAGGTGAGCGGCCGGGGCCTGCGCCGCCGCCCCCTCGGTGAGCACCGGCGTCGTGCCCCGGCGCCGGCCGACGTCGCCGTGGAGACGCCGCCCGACGCCGTCGTGCCGGAGCAATCCGAGGACGCACCGACGGGGACGACCGACGTCGACGTCACCGACGCGGCCCCCACCGAGGCGCCGGCCGAGACAGGCCCGGCCGCGGTGCCGGACCCGGCCCAGCTCGCCGGGCTCGTCGACGCGCTGTTCCCGCCGCTGCTGCGACGCATGCGGCACGAGATCCTCCTCGACCGCGAACGTCGGGGGCTGCGGACAGATCGGAGATGGCCATGACCGTCCTGGCGGAGACCGACACCGCGGTCTCGGTGCGGTACGTCGTCACCATCGACCACGCCAACCTCGGCGCGTTCAGCAGCTGCGAGGGGCTCGGCTGCGAGTTCGTCCTCGAGACGCGCGAGGAGGGCGGGAACAACCGCTTCGTGTGGCAGCTGCCCACCCGGATCAAGTACTCGAACATCAAGCTGAGCCGGCCGCTGGGCGCCGACACGAGCAAGATCGCCTCGTGGATCGCGGGGGTGGCGAGGGGCTACAAGGAGGTGACCGGGACGATCAAGGCGATGACGGCGTCGGGCACGGTCGTCGCCGAGTGGAAGCTCAAGCGCGTCGTCCCCGTCCGGTGGACCGGCCCCTCGCTCACCGCGGACCAGGGCAAGGTCCTCACCGAGACGCTCGAGCTCGCCCACCACGGCTTCCTGGACTCCGGAAAGTAGGGCAGCGGCAATGGTCAACCCCGGGCTGGAAGCCGCGACCGCGTCGGCCGGCAGCGCCAGCAAGTTCGAGAAGGCCTACCTCCAGCTGTACGAGCCTTCGCGCGACGGCTCGCTGGCCAAGCCCGGAGCACCGCTCCAACGGGTCCAGTTCCAGTTCAACCCCAAGGAGCTGACCATCGCCAAGGCGGCGACCTGGGCCCGCGCCACCGGCACCGGGAACCAGAGCAGCGGACCGCCGCAGTACAAGGGGCCGCAGCCCTCCAAGCTCAACCTCGAGATGTTCCTCGACGCGTCGGACACCCAGGACGACTCGGTCGTGAAGGCCGTGGACCTGCTCCTCGGGTGCTGCGTGCCGACCACCAGCTCCCACGACCAGAAGCGTGACTCCCCGCCGTGGGCGGTCTTCCGCTGGGGCGGGATCACCGGCTTCCTCTCCTACATCTCCAGCGTGTCGGCGAAGTACACCCTCTTCACCAGCGGCGGGGTGCCGATCCGCGCGGTCGTCTCCGTCGTGCTCGAGGAGCTGTCCGGGGACCCGTCCGGGCAGAACCCCACGTCCGGCGGCCTGGTCCCGCGCCGCGTCCACGTCATGGCCGAGGGGGACACGCTGCCCACGCTCGCCTACGGCGAGTACGGCCGGCCGGACCTGTGGCGGGCGGTGGCGGCCGCGAACGGGATCGACGACCCCTTCCGGGTCCGTCTGGGCACGGCCATCATGCTCCCCGCGGTCGAGGAGCTCGCGCCGGTGGGCGGGGAGGTGTCCCGTGCCCTTCGGTGAGGAGCACAGCAGCCAGGTCGTCGTGTCCGTCAACGGGACGGCGCTGCCACCCGCCGCCACCGCGATGCTCGCCTCCGCCTACGTCGACGACTCCGTCCACGTGCCGAGCATGGCCGTCCTGCGCTTCAGCGACGCGCACCACGACATCCTCGGCACCATCGGGGCGAAGATCGGCGCCGCCGTGTCCGTCGCGGTGCAGCAGAGCGGCCAGGGGGCTCCGGTCCCGCTCTTCGACGGGGACGTCACCGCGCTGGAGAAGGAGATCGACGAGACCGGCGCCTTCACCACCGTGCGCGCCCTGGACGTGCGCCACCGGCTCCAGTTCGGCGCCAAGGTGGAGGCCTTCACGGAGATGTCGGTCAAGGACGTCGTCGCCAAGGTGCTCGGGGACGCCGGGCTGCAGGCCCAGGTCGGTCCGTTCACCACCAAGCACAAGCACCTGTCCCGGGACGGCGAGTCGGACTGGGAGCTCCTCTGCCGGCTCGCCCGGACGGTGGGCGCCGCGGTCTGGGTCCGGGGCCGGACCGTCCACGTCGACACCCCGACGACGGCGAGCACCGCGCCGTCGGGGACCGACCCCCGTGCCACGCCCGAGGTGCTCTCCGCGGGCCGCAACCTCCTCTCCTTCCGCGCGACCGTCACCGCGTCCACCCAGGTGCCCGAGGTCGAGGCCCGCGGCTGGGACTACACCGCCAAGCGCGACGTCGTCGCCCCGGGACGGGTCGAGACGAAGGCGGCCGTGCTTCAGTCCACCCCGGTCGCGCTCGCCAGGGACCTCAAGGCGACCAAGCACCTCCTCCCGGTGTCCGGGCTCGCCACCCTGGACGCGGCCCGCACGGCCGCGACGGTGAGCGCGGCCGCCCGTGCCGGCGGCTTCGCCGAGGTCGAGGGGCTCGTGCGCGGCAACCCGCGGCTGCGGGCGGCGACGGCGGTCAACGTCGTCGACGTCGGGCCCGAGTTCAGCGGCAAGTACGTCCTCACCACCGTCCGGCACGACTTCGCCGAGCGGGAGGGCTATGTGACCTCCTTCAGCGCGGCGGACGTCTCGGACCGGTCCGTCTACGGCGTCATCGCCGGCGGCCAGCCGCCCGCGTCCGCCGGGTGGAAAGCCACTACGGCCCTTGTCACCAACGTCAAGGACCCGGACAACCACGGGAGGGTCAAGGTGAAGTTCCCCTTCGCGGACGGCTACGAGAGCTGGTGGGCGCGGCCCGTCCAGCTCGGTGCCGGGGCGCAGCGGGGAGTGTCGTGGCTGCCCGAGGTGAACGACGAGGTCCTCGTCGCCTTCGGCGGCTCCTTCGACGAGCCCTACGTCCTCGGGGGCCTGTACAACGGCAAGGACGTGGCCGGCGCGGGCTGGGCCGCGCACGTCCACAGCGACGGCTCGGTCAAGCGGCGCGCCCTCACCTCCCGGACCGGGATGGTCGTGGAGTTCCTCGAGGACGGCCAGCAGGACGCCCTCACGGTCTCCACCAACAACGGCGCCCAGCGCCTCACCCTCACCCAGAGCGGGCAGAAGGGGGTCGTCCTCGTCTCCCAGGGGCCGCTGGAGGTCACCGCCGAGCAGGACGTCACCGTCACGGGGAAGAAGAACGTCTCCGTCACCACGAGCACGGGGGACCTGTCTCTCAAGGCGATGAATGTGACGATCGAGGCGAGCGCGAAGCTGGCACTCAAGGCCGCACAGCTGAGCGCCGACGCGCAGGCCAGCGCCGCCCTCACCGGGGCGACGGTGAAGGTCGACGCCAAGGGGACCGCCGAGCTCACCAGCACCGGCGTCACCACCGTCCGCGGCTCCCTCGTGAAGATCAACTAGCGGGGGCTCGTCATGGGACAGGAGTTCATCGGCACCGGGTGGGCCTTCCCGCTGCGCACGGACGCGACGGGCAGCATCGCCCTCGTCAGGGGCGAGCGCGAGATCGAGGAGAGCATCCGGCTCATCCTCGCAACGTCCCCGGGGGAGCGGCCGATGCGCCCCGAGTTCGGCTGCTCCGTCCACGACTACGTCTTCGCGCCTGCCGATGCCGCCACCGCCGGGGACATCGCCTACAGCGTCCGTGTCGCGCTGGAACGGTGGGAACCGCGGATCGAGCTCGCCGCCGTCGTCGTCCGCTTCGACGCGATCGACGACGGCGCGCTCTACATCGACATCGCCTACACGCTGCGGGGCACCAACGACCCCCGCAACCTCGTGTTCCCGTTCTACGTCATTCCCCAGCACGAGGAGGGTTAGCCGTGCTCCCCGCACCGAACCTCGACGACCGCCGCTTCCAGCAGCTCGTCGACGACGCCAAACGCCACATCCAGGCCACCTGCCCGGAGTGGAGCGACCACAACGTCTCCGACCCCGGCGTCACGCTCGTCGAGACCTTCGCTCTCATGGTCGACCAGCTGTCCTACCGCCTCAACCGGGTACCGGACAAGCTCTACGTCTCCTTCCTCGACCTCCTCGGGATGACGCTGCACCCGCCGACGGCCGCGTCCGCGGAGCTCACCTACTGGCTCTCCGCCGCCCAGGACCAGATCGTCGTCGTCCCGGCCCAGTCGGAGGCCGTCACGCCGCGCACGGAGACCGAGGAGCCGGTCGTCTTCCGCACCACCCGCGACCTCGTCGTTCCCCCGCGGTCGCTGTCCCTCGTCCTCACCCAGGGCTTCGGCGGGGACGTCGTCGACCGCGGTGACGCCCTGCGGGCCGCGGAGCGCTTCGCCGTCTTCACCGACACCCCGGCGCACGACGACGTCGTCCTCCTCGGCCTGGACGACGCGGCGCCGTCGTGCATCGTCGTCCTGCGCTTCGACAGCGAGGTCCGCGGCGTGGGCGTGGACCCCCGCTTCCCGCCGATCACGTGGGAGGCGTGGACCGGGACCGGCTGGCGGGCCTGTGACGTGGACTCCGACGGGACCGGCGGCCTCAACCGCTCCGGTGACGTCGTCCTCCACGTGCCCGACCACCGGGCCTCGATCATCGACGGCAAACGCGCCGGCTGGCTGCGCTGCCGCGTCGTCGACCCGCCCGAGGGCTACCCGCGCTACAGCGCCTCGCCGACGATCGGCGCGGTCTCCGCCTTCACGATGGGGGGCACGGTCCCCGCCAGCCACGCCGAGCTGGTCCGCGACGAGATCCTCGGCCTGTCCGAGGGGGTTCCCGCCCAGGTCTTCTACCTCGACCGCAGCCCGGTGGTCGCCGGTGGTGACGTCGTCGTCCAGGTGGCCGCCGGCAGCGGCTGGGACGAGTGGGTGGAGGTGGAGTCCTTCGCCTCCTCGGGGCCCGAGGACCGGGTCTTCCTCCTCGACCGGGCCACCGGCGAGGTGCACTTCGGGCCGGCGGTACGGCAGGCCGACGGCACGCTGCGCTCCTACGGCGCCGTGCCGCCCAAGGGCGCACCGCTGCGGGTGCCGGTCTACCGGACGGGCGGTGGGCCCCGGGGCAACGTCTCCGCGCGGACGATCACCGACATGCGCACCCCCATCCCCCTCGTCGACCGCGTGGAGAACCGGCGCCCGGCGCTCGGGGGCGTGGCCGGGGAGTCGGTCGCCGAGGCGAGGCAGCGCGGCCCGCTGCTCCTGCGCACCCGCGACCGAGCGGTCACCGCCGAGGACTACGAGCAGCTCGCGCTGCGCGCCGAGCCCTCGGTGGCGAGGGTGCGCTGCGTGCCGGCGACGACGCCGGAGGAGTCCGGGGGAGTCCGGCTGCTCGTCGTGCCGTCCGCCGTGCCCGACGACACCGGCCGGCTGCGCTTCGAGGACCTCGTCCCCAGCGAGGAGGCGCTCGCCCGGATCACCGAGCACCTCGACCGCCGCCGCCCCGTGGGCGCCCGGCTCCTCGTCGAGCCGCCCTTCTACCAGGGCGTGACCATTGTGGCGCGGCTCGCGGCCCGCCCGCGCGCGGACGTCGAGCGGCTCGAGCGGGAGGCCGTCACCGCGCTCAACACCTACTTCGACCCCGTGTCGGGCGGGCCCGACCGCGAAGGCTGGCCCTTCGGCCGCCCTGTCCACGCCGGGGAGGTCTACGCCGTCCTCCAGGCGCTGCGCGGCACCGAGATCGTCGAGGACGTCAAGCTCTTCGGCGCGGACCCGATCACCGGCAAGCGCGGCGAACCGGTCCAGCGCATCGACATCGACCCGCAGGGACTGGTGTTCTCCTACCAGCACCAGGTGCGCGTCGTCGGGGGGCGATGACGTGCGCGGCACCGTCCCCCACCTGCCCAGCGTCGCGCCCGTGGCGCACCGGCTGCCGGCCGTCTACCAGGAGGACGAGTTCCTCCAGCGCTTCGTCCAGGCCTTCGACGCGGCGTTCGCCCCGCTCTTCCTCACTCTCGACACCCTCGCCTGCTACGTCGACCCCGAGCTCGCGCCGCCCGACTTCCTCGACTGGCTCGCGGAGTGGGTGGGGATCGAGGTGGACGACACGTGGTCGGTGGAGCGGCGCCGCGAGATCGTCGCCGGGGCCGCCGCCGTCCACCGCGTGCGCGGGACCCCGGCGGGCATCGTCGACGCCGTGCGGCTCGTCGTCGGCGGGCGGGTCGAGGTGGAGGAGAACGGTGCGAGCACCTGGTCGGCGCAGCCGGGCGCCGCCCTCCCGGGCTCCCCGGAGCCGCTGCTGCGGGTGGTCGTGCACGTGCGCGACCCGGGGGCCGTGGACCGCACCCGCCTCGAGCGGGTGGTCACCACCGTCAAGCCGGCGCACGTGGCCCACACCATCGATGTCGAGGAGGACCCCGATGCAGACATGTCCTGAGTGCGGAGGCCGCAACGAGGACGGCGAGCTGTTCTGCGGCAGCTGCGGCACCTACCTCGAGTGGGAGGAGACGCAGGCCGCGGTGGCCGACGGCGCAGGGGCCGTCGCCGCCGGCAGCGGCGCCGTCGCGGGGGGCGACGGC
Organism: Georgenia sp. Marseille-Q6866; assembly: GCF_965111665.1. Taxonomy (NCBI): domain Bacteria; kingdom Bacillati; phylum Actinomycetota; class Actinomycetes; order Allobogoriellales; family Allobogoriellaceae; genus Georgenia; species Georgenia sp. Marseille-Q6866. The sequence goes on from NZ_CBCOOR010000001.1 coordinate 26,582, forward strand.
GCGGGTGTGCCCGTGGGCGGCGACCACGGCAGCGCAGGTCGCGCAGACGCACCCGACGGCGGTGCGAGCAGTGCCGCTGGCCTCGACGGCGGCAGCCCGGGCCGGGCCACGCGAGCCGATGACGGCGCGCACGAGTCCTCCACGGGGGACACCGGGTCGGGCGGCGACCTCGAGCCCGCGGCGACCGGTGCGGTCCCCGCGGCGACCGACGAGCGCACGCCGGCAGACGAGCGCCCCCACGCCCCGGCTCCGGTCGAGGAGCCGGCTCCCGTCACCGCACCGGCCGACGTCCCGGCGTCGGCCCCGCCGCCCGCGGTCGCCGCGGCCGGCTCGGGCGCGCTCGGTGGGCTCGGCGGACGGGCGGCGCGCGCCGCGCGCCGGGCCGCCGACCAGGCCACGGGCGGGGCGCTGTCGACGGCGAGCAGCACCGCCTCCCACGCCCGGTCGCAGGCACGCAGTGCCACGCACGCACCCGGGCGGACGGCAGCAGACCACGCGGTCCGGGCGGCCGGGGGCGGTCCGCTCGCCCAGGCGGCGGCTGCCGCCGCCCGCGAGGGCACCGAGGCCGCGCGAAGCGGTGCAGCAGCCCGCGGGGCGACCGGCGCCGCGGGAGCGGGCGCCGCTGCCGCGGCGGCACCGCCGTCGGCGGATCCGCGCGAGCAGGGGGCGTCGGCGTCCCCGGCCGACGTCGCAGGAGCACCCGCCCCCGCGCAGCCCAGCCCCACCAAGCCGGGCCGGCCGGCCCCTCGCCAGCCCGCGGCGCGCAAGCCAGGCGCGCCCGTGCAGCGCCGCCCGGTGCCGCGCGCCGAGGAGGAGGAGGAGCCTCCACCGCGCCCGGGCGAGCTCGTCTGCGGCGCCTGCGGGGTGGGCAACGCACCGCACCGGCACTTCTGCCGCCGCTGCGGCGCCGACCTCACCGACGCCACGGTCCAGCCGCAGCGCTCGTGGTGGCAGCGCCTGCTGCGCCCCGAGCCCCGCCAGGGCCCGGCGGCGGGGACGCGGCCCAGTGCGCGCCGTCGTCGACGGTTCCCCACGAGGCTTGTCGTCACCATCGTGATCCTCGGGCTGCTCGGGACAGGTGCCTGGTACGCCCGCGACTCCCTCGCGGGTGCCTACGCCGCCGTCGTGGACAGGCTGGCGGGCGACAAGCCCATCAACCCGTCCGAGGTGGTGGCCTCGAGCGCGCGCGAGGACCGTCCCGCGTCCCAGGTGCGCGACGGGATCCTCGACCGCTCGTGGGCGCCGGAGGGCGACGGGGTCGGGGAGTCGGTCGAGCTCGTCCTTCCCGAACCGGCGCGCCTCGTCACCGTGCTCGTCGTCGCCGGCAACGGCGGGGAGGAGGAGCAGCGGCTCCTGGAGGCACGGCCTCGTGGGCTGCGCCTCACCATGACGACGCCGGAGGGCGAGGAGGTCCAGGACGTCGAGCTCACCGACACCGGGGAGCCGCAGCCGGTGTCGGTCGGGCTCAGCGACGTCGAGTCGGTCCGCCTCACGATCCTCTCGGTGTACGGGGAGGAGCTGGGGGCGCCGGTCGCGCTGGCGGAGGTGGAGCTCCGGGGGCGGGGCTAGGGTCCTCGGCCACGCCGAGCTCGCGGAGCACCTGCGAGTAGGAGCGAGCGGCGCGCTCGGCGGCGGCCGGCTCCCCGGCGGCCCTGAGCGCGGCGACGAGGGTGCGCCAGGCGTCGTCGCGGTACTCGTCGATGTCGACGCTGCGCTGGGCCGCGCGCACGGCCTCGGCGTGGTCGCCCGCGGCGAGAGCGAGCTCGGCGAGCAGGGCGGCGGCCTCGGCCACCCGGGTGCGGTAGCGCTCGCGGGTGGGCACGAGCCAGTCCGCGGGGCCCTCCTCGGGCAGGACGTCCCCGGTGTACACGGCGAGCGCCGCGTTCAGCGCGGCGCGCTGGCCCGTGACGTCGCCGCGGCGGGCGGCCCTCGCGGCCGTCGACAACGCCTCGTCGACCTCGACGACGTCGCTCGTGGAGCCGGGACCCAGGGCCAGCATGTAGGACTCACCGTCCCGCACGACGATCCGGCTGTGCCGCCCGGGCACGCCCGGCTCGAGCGCCGCGCGCAGGCTCGAGACGCTCACCTGGAGGTTGTGCATGGCCGCCGCCGGGTCGAGCTCGCCCCACAGGGCGTCGGCGATGAGCTCGCGGTGGACGGGGCGGCCGGCGTGCACGGCGAGGAAGCGCAGCACCGTCCGGGCGCGGGGCCGGATGCCGCTGAGGTCGGGCGGCTGGCCGTCGACGAGGAGCTGGAGCTCGCCGAAGCAGCGGACGGTGAGGACCGGCCGTGAGCCGGGCTCTGACGGGCTGGGCGCCGACGGGCCGATCACGGGTGGGCCGGGAAGGGGAGTCGGGACCGGGGAGGCGCGGCGGGCTCGCCGTCATCCGGGTCGGTGGGACGGGTGCCGGCCGGGTCGCGGGACCAGGGCGACATGTCCGGCAGCCAGGCCCACGGGCGGCAGTCCAGCCCGGTCGTGCTCGCGGTCGTGCGCGCGAGGGTGAGGAGCTCCTTGCGGTCCTCAGCCCGGGTCGCGGCCAGCGCCGCGTAGGCGATGGCCGTGGCGCCGGGGACCCCGGCGGACCGGGAGTGCGCCTCCGCCTGGCGGGCCTGCTCCGCGGCGTCGGGCAGCTGCTGTGCCGCGGCCAGCAGCGCACCGATCGCGTTGACCCACGCCTCGAGGACGCCGGCGTCGAGCTCGCGCAGGCGGCGGCGCAGCTGGTCCAGGGTGCGGGCGTCGACCGCGCCCGAGGGGAGCCGGATGAAGCACCACACGAGGGCGACGATCGCGGCCGCCCACCGGTCGCCGCGGGCGTCGAGGTCCCCGATGACCGCGGCCATCGGACGACGGTCGCCCCCGTGCCCGGCCACGGCGATCGCCGAGGTGAGCCGGGCCAGCCAGGTGAGGCCGTGACGTTCCGCGTCCAGGTAGATCTGGTCGAGGGGCGAGGACCGCGGCGAGCTGAGGGGGCCGGCGCGCACCTCGCTGCGTCTGCCCGCGCCACCGGAGACGATCGTCCCGAGCGTGGCGAGGACCAGGCGCGCGGCGAGGGCCAGGCCCGGGGCGGTGCCCTCAGGCTGCTCCGCGAGGGTGCGCAGCTCCCTGCTGCCCGCCCGGCGGTCCCCACCGAGGAGGTGGGCGAAGCCCGCGACGTCCCGCACGAGGGCGTCCTCCGACCCGGCGGCGCGACGCGCGACGTCGAGCGGGTGACGGCGGGTGGCGGCGAGGAGGAGGTCGGGCCACCGGGACCGGGGCGATATCGGCCCGCCGCGCCACGCGGTGATGTCGGCCCGCAGCTCGTCGCACAGCCGCTGGCCGCCCGCGTCGGTGAACTGGGCCCGCGCGCGCTCGGCGGCCGCGGCGGCGTCGTCGAGCCGCCCGTCCCCGAGGAGCCGCCGGCCATCGGCCAGGCAGCACCACGGGTCGGAGGCGGTGAGCCACGCCGGCAGCAGCCCCGCCCACGTCTGGTCGCGCGACCGGGCCTGGTGCGGGGAGACGAACACCCGCTCACCGGACTCGTGAAGCAGGGCACGCACGCCCGGCCAGTCCTCCGCCCGGGCCCGCGCACGCAGCGCCTCGACGAGGTCCCCCTCCTCCTCGAGGATCGCCGCCGCGCGGACGTACCACTCGGCGGTGCCGGCGGGACCGAGCTCCTCGCGCAGCGCCGTCTCGAGGTGGCGGCGCAGCACCTCGTGGTAGCTGAAGGTGTCCCCGCCGTCCGTCGTCGTCGTCAGGGCCTGGCGCGTGACGAGGTCGCGCAGGGTCCGCTGCGCGTCCGTCGTGCCGAGGAGGGCGTTGCACCGGTCGGCGGTGAGGGCGTCGAACACGCAGGTCCGCACGAGGAACGCGGTGGTCTCCGGCGGCAGCCCGGCGAGCACCTGACCGGTGAGGTAGTCCTGGGCGTAGCGGGCCCGGCCGGCAAGCGCGTGCACGGCACGGTGCCGGTCGGCGGGCTGGCTGTCGAGGGTGGACAGGTGGAAGAGCTGGAGGGCGGCGGCCCAGCCCTGGGTGTACCGGGTGAGCGCGGCGGTGTCGTGCGGGGGCAGGGGGGCGCGGTGGACCCGCCGGAAGAGCGTCTCGACCTCCCACGTGCGGAAGCGCAGGTCCTCCCCGGTGAGGACGACGAGCGCGGCCAGCTCGCTGCGGGCGAGGTTGAAGCCGGGCATGCGACGCGAGCCGATGAGCACCCGCAGCTGCGGTGGCGCCAGCAGCAGCACCTGCTCCAGCTCCGTCTCCGCGGGCTGGCCGGCGAGGACGTGGAGGTCGTCGAGGACGAGGAGCACCGGGCCGGGCAGCCGTTCCAGGGCGAGTGCCAGCTGCTCGGGCGTGGCCGGGGCGTCGTCGGCGGGGGGGGGGGAAGCAAGCGCCCGGTGCAGGAGGGGACGAGGCGGCCGGTGGACCCGGCGTCGAGCCGGCACCACGCGACGGGCAGGCCGCTGGCGGTGGCCCACTGCGCCATGAGCGTCGTCTTGCCCGTGCCCGGCGGGGCCACGACGAGGCCCATGCGGTCGCGGGCGACGGCGTCCAGGGCCCGCAGCAGCTGGGGGCGGCGCAGCCCGGAGACCTGCGGGGCGGCGGTGCTGGCGCGGGGAACCCCGGCGCGCAGGGCGCCGTCCGGCTCGCCGCCTGTCGGGCACATAGGACCCCCCGTCCCTGTCAACGCCCGTCGTGCCAGCCAGTCTAGAAGCCCACCCCGCCCCCAACTGCACATTTTGGGCAGTCGGGGGCGGTCCGCCGTCGTCGGCGTCGACCACCCGACCGGCTGCGACGCCGGGGACGGGGCGGGCAGGCGCCGGGGCTACTCGCTGAGCGCGGCGGCGACGGCGAGGGAGAGGGCGCCCTGGAAGGTCGTCTCACGCTCCTCGGCGCTCATGTCCTGGGAGCCGTCGAGCAGGTGGTCGGAGACGGTGAGGACGGTGAGGGCCTGGCAGCCGAGCTCGGCGGCCACGCCGTAGAGGGCGGCGGCCTCCATCTCGACGCCGAGCACCCCGTAGGCGCCCAGCGCCTCGGTCTGCCCGGCCACCTTGAGGTAGAAGTGGTCGCGGGAGACGATCGTGCCCACGTGGTAGCGCTCGATGCCCTGCTCGCGGGCGGCGCGCACGGCGGCCTCGGCCAGCTCGAAGGACGCGACGGCGGAGAAGTTGATCCCCGGGATGCGGTGCTGGTTCATCGCGGAGTCGGTGTGGGCGCCCAGGCCCACGAGGACGTCGCCGACCTTGACCTTCGGGGAGATGCCCCCGGCCGTGCCGACGCGGATGATGCGCTGCACCCCGTACTCGCGGAAGAGCTCGGTGGCGTAGATCGTCGCCGAGGGCTGGCCCATCCCCGAGCCCATGACGCTCAGCGGCTTGCCGTCCACCGTGCCGGTGTAGCCGAGCATGCCGCGCACGTCGTTGACGAGGCGGGCGTCGGGCATGAGCTGCTCGGCGATGCGCTGCGCCCGCCGGGGTCGCCCGGCATGAGGACGGCGGGGCGAAGTCGCCGGGGGCGGCGGCGATGTGGGGCGTGGGCACAGGGACCTCAGGGGTACGGACGGGTGGACCCATGCTGCCACGCCACCTCGCCCGGAACCGGGGACCGGGCACTAGGCTCGCGGTGACTCCACCCGCCGACGTCAGGGGCCACGATGTCCGACCAGCACAGCGAGCACGCGCCGCAGGACGGCCCGGTTCCCCCGCCGCCGGCGCCCTGGGGCGCTCAGCCGCCCGGCGGCCAGCCGGCTCCCGGCCAGCAGCCCGGTCAGCCGCAGCCCGGGGGCTACCCCGGCTACCCGCAGCAGCAGGGCTACCCGCAGCCGTCCGGCCACCCGCAGCAGCGGGGGCACGCGCCGGGCTACCCGGCGCAGCAGGCCGGACCGGGGCAGGGCTTCGGCCAGGGCTACCCCCAGCCGCAGGAGCGCCCCTCCACCCTCGGCGGGCTCGCCGACCTCGGTTTCACGCGCCGGATCACACCCGGCCTCGCACGGATCGTCTACGTCGCCGTCCTCGTCCTCGCGCTGCTCGGGCTCATCGTCGCGGTCATCGGCGCGATCGGTGCCTTCGGGATGGCGAGGAACCCCTTCGTGGGCGGGAGCCAGTGGAGCCTCTACGGCCTGTTCTTCCTCGCCACCGGACCGCTCGGTGCTTTCGTGCTCGTCGCCTTTGCCCGTTTCTGGCTCGAGTACTTCCTCGACCGCGCGGGCGAGCACCAGGGTGAGCGGTCCCACTGACGGCCGCCGTTGCCCCGGTGTGCGCCTCTCGACGTGCTCCGGATAAAGTCGTCTGGTGACTCCCGCTGGTAACGCGACCTTCCGCTACTCCAACGCGGCACTCCTTGCTGTCACGCACATCGAGGCCCCCGTGCGGGTGCCGTCGTCGCGTTTCGAGGAGGAGCTGGCGCCGACGCGTCGGCGGCTGCGTCTTCCCGACAACCTCCTCGAGCGGGTCTCGGGGGTCGTGGAACGGCGGTGGTGGGAGCCGGGCACCCGTTTCGACGACGCGGCCATCGAGGCCGGTGCCAAGGCGCTGGCCGAGGCCGGCGTGGACCCGGCCCGCGTGGGGCTGCTCGTCAACACCTCCGTGACGCGCACCCACCTCGAGCCGTCCGTAGCCGTGCGCATCCACCACGGGCTGTCGCTGCCGTCGTCGGCGGTGAACTTCGACATCGCCAACGCCTGCCTCGGGTTCGTCAACGGCATCATGCTCGCCGCGACGATGATCGACGCCGGGCAGATCGACTACGCCGTCATCGTCAACAGCGAGGACTCCCGCGGCACCCAGGAGACGACCCTGCGTCGTCTCGCGCGCCCCGAGGCCACCCGCGAGGACTACCGCCGCGAGTTCGCCTCCCTCACCCTGGGCAGCGGTGCGGCGGCCGCCGTCATCGGCCGCGCGGACCTCCACCCCGGTGGCCACCGCGTCGTCGGCGGTGTCTCGCGCGCCGGCACCGAGCACCACGAGCTGTGCGTGGGCAGCCTCGACGGCATGTTCACCGACACCAAGGGCCTGCTCGACGGCGGCCTGCCGCTCGTCACCGCCGCCTTCGCCGAGGCGAACAACGGCGCGGGCTTCAAGTGGGGCGACATGGACCGCTACGTCACCCACCAGATCTCCACGCCGTACACGAAGGCCGTCATCGACGCGATCGACCTCCCCGAGGACCGCGTGCCGATCACCTTCGGCTACTGGGGCAACGTGGGCCCGGCGTCGCTGCCGATGACCCTCGCTGCCCAGGCCGACTCCCTCGCGCCGGGGGACCGGGTGCTGTGCCTGGGGGTGGGGTCGGGCCTCAACACGGCGATGCTCGAGCTGCAGTGGTGAGCCCGGGCACCGACCTGCCCGAGCTTCCCGGCCTCGACCCTCGCTGGAGCCGCCGCGTCACCGTCCCCGGCACGGGGGAGGACCCGCCGGTCACCTGGCACCTGCTCGACAACGCCCCCCACCTCACCGGCGAGGCCCGCGGCACGCTGCTCGCCGTCCACGGCAACCCCACGTGGTCCTACCTGTGGCGCTCCCTCCTTCCCGCGGCCGCGGCGGCCGGCTGGCGCGTCGTCGCCGTCGACCAGCTCGGCATGGGCTGGTCCCAGCGCGACGGGCGCTTCCGCCGCCTCGCCGACCGCGTCGCCGAGCTCGGGGAGCTCACCGACCACCTCGGCCTCACCGGCCCCGTCGTCACGGTGGGGCACGACTGGGGCGGCGTCGTCTCCCTCGGCTGGGCGGTCGCGCACCCCGAGCTGCTCGCGGGAGTCGTCCTCACCAACACCGCCGTCCACCACGACGACGACGGCGAGATCCCCGCGCTGCTGCGGCTGGCCGGCAACCCGAGCGTGCACGGCTGGGCGACGAGCGGCACCCGCACCTTCCTGCGCGCCACCCTCGCCCTGGCCCACCCGCCGCTGAGCCGGGAGGTGCGCGCCGCCTACCTCGCGCCCTACGACGAGGACCGCCGCGCCGTCGCCGACTTCGTCGCCGACATCCCCGCCGACCCGAGCCACCCGAGCCGCCCCGCGCTCGACGCCATCGCCGACGGCGTGGCCCGCCTCGAGGTGCCGGCCCTCGTCCTGTGGGGCCCGCGCGACCCGGTCTTCCAGCGTCGCTACCTCGAGGACCTCCTGCGCCGCCTGCCGCACGCCGACGTGCACCGCTTCGAGGGCGCCGGCCACCTCCTCGCCGAGGACGTCGACGTCGCCGGCACAATCACCCGCTGGCTCGAGTCCACCTTCCCCACCGTCACCCCCTCCCCACCGTCACCCTCCCCGCCGACAGCCGGTTCTCTCCGGCCGGCGCGGCTCCCGCCCGTACGCCCCTCCCCGCCGACAGCGCACGTGTTACTCGCCCCTCGCCACCGGCACTCCCCTCCCCGCCGACAGCCGGTCTTCCGGCCGGCGCGGCTCCGGTCCGCCCGCTCACCGCGGTCCTCGACGAGCGCCGCGACGACGACGCCCCCGCCGTCGTCGCCCTCCACCCCGGCGGCACCGACACCGTGACCTGGCGCGACCTCGCCACCCGCGTGCACCGCCTCGCGCTCGGCCTGCACGACGCCGGCGTGCGGCCCGGGCAGCGCGTCAGCCTGCTCGTCACCCCCGGCGTCGACCTCACGACCACGCTCTTCGCGTGCCTGCGCCTCGGCGCCGTCGCCGTCATCGCCGACCAGGGTCTGGGCCTGCGCGGGATGAGCCGCGCGATCCGCGGCGCCTCCCCGGACGTCGTCATCGGCATCGACCGCGGCCTCGTCGGCGCGCGGCTCCTGTCGTGGCCCGGCCGTCGCGTCGCGGTGAGCGAGCTGCCGCCGACGCAGGCTCGCGCGCTCGGCGTCACCGACAGCCTCCCCGGGCTCACCGCCCGCGGCGCCGATCTCGAGCGCGCCGGCACCGAGCTGCCGCCCGTGCCCAGCCCCGACGACGACGCCGCCATCCTCTTCACCTCTGGCTCCACCGGCCCGGCCAAGGGTGTCGTCTACACCCACCGCGGCCTGGGCGGAATGCGCGACACCCTGGCCGAGACCTACGGCCTGGGCCGCGAGTCCTCCTTCGTCGCCGGCTTCGCGCCCTTTGCCCTGCTCGGGACCGCGCTCGGCTCCCTCGCCGTCGTCCCCGACATGGACGTCACGGCGCCGGCCACCCTCACCGCGGGCGCGCTCGCCGAGGCGGTCCGCGCGAGCAGTGCGACCGCCGTCTTCACCTCGCCCTCCGCCCTGCGCAACGTCCTCGCGACCGCGGGGGAGCTGTCCGCCGAGCAGCGTGAGGCGCTCTCCGGCGTCCGGCTCTTCCTCTCCGCGGGCGCGCCGATCCCGCCGGAGCTGCTCGCCCGCGTCGCCGAGGTCATGCCTCGCGCCAGCGCGCGCACGCCCTACGGGATGACCGAGGTCCTGCCGGTCACCGACATCGACCTCGACGAGATCCACCGGGCCCTCGCTGACGTCGGCACCGTGCCCGGCGCGGGCGGTGGCACCTGCGTGGGCCGCCCCGTGCCCGGTACCGAGGTCGCGATCATCCCGCTCGACGACGACGGCGCCGCCACCGGTGCGCCCACCGACGCACCCGGCGTGACGGGGGAGATCCTCGTCGCCGCCCCGCACCTCAAGCGCACCTATGACCGGCTGTGGGCCACCCAGCAGGCCAGTGCCGACCACCCGGGCCGTCACCGCACCGGCGACGTCGGGCACCTCGACGCCGAGGGACGGCTGTGGGTCGAGGGGCGCCTGTCGCACGTCGTCACCGCGCCCGGGGGCGTCATCACGCCCGTGGCCGTCGAGCACGCCGCCGAGCGGGTGCCCGGAGTCCTGCGCGTGGCCGCCGTGGGTGTGGGCCCGGCGGGGACCCAGCAGCTCGTCGTCGTCCTCGAGACCGACCCGGCCGTCGACCGCTGTTCGCGCGCCGGCGCCTCCCTCGCGACGCCCGGCCTCACCCGCGCGGTGCGCCGCGCCGTCGCCGAGGCGTGCGGCGTCCCGGTCGCCGCGGTCCTGCGCGTGCGGGAGCTGCCGACCGACGTGCGACACAACGCGAAGATCGAGCGCGGCCGCATCGGCCGGTGGGCCAAGCGCGCCCTGGCCGGTGGGCGGATGGGGGAGCCGTGACCCGGCAGCGCCGTCGGCGCCGCGTCGACGCCCCCGCCACCACGGCGGAGTCCGCCGCACCCGAGGCGCTGCGCGTCCTCGTCACCGGGGCCAGCGGCATGCTCGGGCGGCGCACCGCGGAGCGGCTGGGCGCCCCCGGCCACGGCGGGCGGACCCTCCAGCGGCGCCCCGCCGGCGTCGAGGGGGCGAGCGACTCGCTCGGGTCCCTCACCGACCCCGCCGCGGTGACGCGCGCCGTCGAGGGGCGTGACGCCGTCGTCCACCTCGCCGCGAAGGTCTCCGTGAGCGGGCCGCGGCACGAGTACGAGCAGGTCAACGTCGAGGGCACGCGCACGCTGCTCGCGGCCGCCCGCGCGGCGGGGGTGCGCCGCTTCGTCCAGGTGTCCTCGCCGTCGGTCGCGCACACGGGAGGGTCCCTGGTCGGTGAGGAGGCCGGACCGGCGCAGCCCGAGCACGCGCGCGGCAACTACGCGCGCACGAAGGCGGCGGCTGAGCTGCTGGCCCTGGAGGCCGACGGGCCCGACCTCGCCGTGGTGGCTGTCCGCCCGCACCTCGTGTGGGGGCCAGGGGACACGCAGCTCGTCGAGCGGATCGTCGAGCGTGCCCGGGGCGGGCGGCTGCCGCTGCTCGACCACGGCGCGGTGCTCGTCGACTCCGTCTACGTCGACAACGCGGCCGATGCGCTCGTCGCGGCGCTCGAGCGCGCGCCGGAGGCGCACGGGCAGGCGTTCGTCGTGACGAACGGGGAGCCGCGCGCCATCGGTGACCTCATTGCCGGGATCTCGCTCGCGGCCGGGGCCCCGGCGCCGGCCTGGCGCGTGCCGGCGCGGCTCGCGAAGATCGCCGGCGGGCTGGTCGAGGCCGTGTGGGCAGTGCGTCCGGGCCGCGACGAGCCGCCGATGACGCGCTTCCTCGCGGAGCAGCTCTCCACCGCGCACTGGTTCGACCAGCGCCGCACCCGCGAGGTGCTCGGCTGGGAGCCCGCCGTGAGCATCGACGAAGGTCTCGCCCGCCTGGCGGAGCACTACCGCACGCACTGACTGCCTCGGCGCGGCGCGCGCGGCGGCTCACGGCCCCGCCCGCCCCCTCGCACTGTGTGCCCGCTGGTTCACCATGCTCCCGATCTACCGCCCGCACAGTGGAACCAAGGGCAGCAAGGTGGGGCCGGGCGGGAGCGCCGGCTGCGGGCCTGCCCCGCCCCCTCCCACCGTGCGCCCGCTGGTCCACCATGCGCCCGGTCTACCGCCCGCACGGTGGAACCAAGGGCAGCAAGGTCGGGCCAGGTGGGGCCGCCAGGTGCGGGTGCGACCGGCCGCGCGCCACAATGGGCCACATGATCCCGACTCTCGCGCTCAACGACGGCAACCGGATTCCGGCGATCGGCCTCGGCACCTGGCCGATGGACGAGGAGGCCCCCGAGGCCGTGCGGACGGCACTCGAGATGGGCTACCGGCTCATCGACACCGCCGCGAAGTACGAGAACGAGGAGGCCGTGGGCCGCGGTATCGCGGAGTCCGGCGTCCCGCGCGAGCAGATCGTGGTCACCACCAAGCTCCGCGGTAGCGAGCAGGGCTACGAGGAGGCGCTGCGCGCCTTCGAGACGTCCCGCAAAAAGCTCGGCCTCGACTACGTCGACCTCTACCTCATCCACTGGCCGCTGCCGCGCCTGGACAAGTACGTCGACTCCTGGCGCGCGCTCGTCAAGCTCCGCGAGGACGGAGTCGTCCGCTCGATCGGCGTCTCGAACTTCACCGCCGCGCACCTGGACCGCATCATCGCCGAGACCGACGTGGCGCCGGCCGTCAACCAGATCGAGCTGCACCCCTACTTCACCCAGGCCGACTTGCGCGCCGCAGACGCCGAGCGCACCGTGCTCACCCAGTCCTGGAGTCCGCTCGCCCGCAGCGCCTCGCTCCTCACCGAGCCGGCCCTCGAGCAGATCGCCGGCCGCCACGGGGTGGAGACAGCCCAGGTCGTGCTGCGCTGGCACGTCCAGCTCGGCGTGCTGCCGATCCCGAAGTCCGCCAGCCCGGACCGGCAGAGCCTCAACCTCGACGTCTTCGGCTTCGAGCTGAGCGAGTCGGAGATGGCGCAGATCAGCGGCCTCGAGCGCGGCCGGCAGAGCCACGACCCGGACACCCACGAGGAGTTCTGAGTCGTCACCGGGCGCGCTTGTATCCTGAGCCGATGCCTGCCGCCCGACTGGTCGCCTTCGACCTCGACGACACCCTCACGCCCTCGAAGTCCCCGATCCACCCGGAGATGGCCGAGGCGCTCACCGCGCTCCTCGCCGTCGTGCCGGTGTGCATCATCTCGGGCGGGCAGCTCGAGCAGTTCACCACCCAGGTGACCGAGCGTCTCGAGCTCGACGACGCCGCCCGCTCGCGTCTGCACCTCATGCCCACCTGCGGCACGCGCTACTACCGCTACGACGACGACGGCGAGCTCCGCGAGGTCTACGCCCACGACCTCAGCGCCGAGGAGCGCGCCGAGGCGCTGACCGTCGTCGAGCGCGAGGCGCGGCGGCTGGGACTGTGGGAGGAGCAGACCTGGGGGCCGGCCCTCGAGGACCGCGGCTCGCAGATCACCTTCTCCGCCCTCGGCCAGCAGGCGCCGCTGGACGCGAAGCGCGCCTGGGACCCGGCGGGGGAGAAGAAGGAACAGCTGCGCGCCGCCGTCGCCCCGCTGCTGCCCGAGCTCGAGGTCCGCTCCGGTGGCTCGACGTCGATCGACATCACCCGTCAGGGCGTCGACAAGGCCTACGGGATGACCCGCCTGGCCGAGCACACCGGCATCGACCTCGCCGACATGCTCTTCATCGGCGACCGTCTCGACGAGGGCGGCAACGACTACCCGGTGAAGGCGATGGGCGTCCCCTGCATCGCCGTGGACGGCTGGGAGGAGACCGCGACGACTGTCAGTGCCCTGGTGCAGGAGCTCACCCCCACCCGAGCCTGACCGCGCCCGGCCCCTTCTCTCGCCGCGCGGAGATCCCGCATCTCCGGTGAGTGGAGGAGCTAGGGGACCAGGGCGGGCTGGCGCTCGGCCGCTGCGACCAGGGCGGCGTAGTGGCCGTCCTCCGCGAGGAGCTCCTCGTGGTTGCCGACCTCGACGAGGCGTCCGCCGTCGACGACGGCGATGAGATCGGCGTCGCGCACCGTCGAGAGACGGTGGGCGATGGTGATCGTCGTGCGGCCACGGCTCAGCACGTCGAGGGCTTCCTGGACGGCGTGCTCGGTGCGAGTGTCCAGGGCGCTGGTCGCCTCGTCGAGGACGAGCACCCGGGGGTCGCGCAGCAGGGTGCGGGCGATCGCCAGGCGCTGCTTCTCGCCACCGGAGAAGCGGTGCCCACGCGCACCCACGACCGTGTCGTAGCCGCGCGGCAGGGCGAGGATGACGTCGTGGACCTGGGCGGCGCGAGCCGCGGCCTCGATCTCCTCGTCGGTCGCCTCGGGCCGGGCGTAGCGCAGGTTCTCCCGCACCGTCGTGTGGAGCAGGTAGGTCTCCTGCGAGACCACCCCCACCTGCGAGGCGAGGTCGGCCAGCGAGAGGTCGCGCAGGTCGACGCCGTCGAGCAGCACGCGCCCGGACGTCGGGTCCTGCAGCCGCGCGACGAGGCCGGCGATCGTCGTCTTGCCCGCCCCGGACTCACCGACGAGGGCCAGCCGGGTGCCGGCGGGGACGTGCAGGTCGAGGTCGGCGACGGCGTCGGCGTCCGCGTCGGGGTAGCGGAAGGAGACGTCCTCGAAGGTGACGGCGCCCGGACCGCCGCCGGAGGGAAGCGCCACCGGCGCCACCGGGTCGTCGATCTCCACGGGCAGGTCGAGGTACTCGAAGATCCGGCTGAACAGCGCAAGCGACGCGGTGACCTGCACGCCGGTGTTGAGCACGCCCATGAGCGGGCGGAACAGCCCGGACTGCAGGGCGATGAAGGCGACGAGCGTGCCGATCGTGATGTCCCCGGAACCCGGTAGGCCCGCGACGAGGTAGATGAGCGCGGGGATGGCGGAGAAGATGACGCTCGTCGTCGCCATCCGCCAGCGCCCGGCGAGCTCGGACCGCAGCTCGAGGTCGGCGAGCTCGCTGGAGGAGTCGGCGAAGCGGCGGCTCAGCTCCGGGCCGGCGCCGAGGGTCTTGGCGAGGAGCGCGCCACTGACTGACAGTGACTCCTCCACCTGGCCGTGCAGGCCGGCCAGCGCCTTCTGGCGCTTGGCCGTCACCTCGCGGCGCATCTGCGCGACGCGCCGGGTGAGCCAGATGGCGGGCGGCAGGACGACGAGGGAGAGGAGCGCGAGCTGCCAGCTGAGCGCGACCATCGCGACGATCGTCGCGATCGCCGTCGTGACGTTCGCGGTGATCGCCGTGGCGGTGCCGGTGACGACGGACTGCATCGCGCCGATGTCGTGGGTGAGGCGCGACTGCACCTCACCGCCGCGGGTGCGGGTGAAGAAGGACATCGGCTGGCGCTGCAGGTGGACGAAGACGTCGGTGCGCAGCCGGTGCATGACCTTCTGGCCGACGTCGGTGGAGATCCACGTCTGCACGACACCGAGCGCCGCCGTCACGACGGTGACGACGAGCATCGCGCCGACGAGCACGAGGAGCAGGCGCACGTCCTGCTCGGGCAGGGCGACGTCGATGACGTGCCGGGTGAGGAACGGGGTCGCCAGGCCCATGACGGAGCTGGCGGCGATGAGGGCGACGACGACGAGCAGCCGGCGGCGGTGCGGCCCGAAGAGGGCGGCGATGCGCCGCAGGCTCACGGGGTGCGACTCGAGCTGGGCGGCATCGGCCGGGTCGCGGCGGGTGGGGCCGTGGGGGCGGAAGGAGGGGCTCGACATGAGCGCCACCTCGCTTTCTCAATGACGACGGCGGAGTGTGGGTGCCGTCGGACCGGTTCAGGGCGGGGCGCGGGACTGGCCGGCGAGGTCCTGCCGTGACCGTCGCGCCGCACGCAATAGCGAGGTTACCTCACTATGTGGGTCCGCGCTACTGTTGGCGCCATGGCCGACCCCGAGCTCAGCGAAGCACTCATGCACGCGAGCCGCGCGCTGCGCCGCCGGATGTGGTCCTCGCTGGAGGGCTGGGACCTGTCCCCGCACCAGGCGCGGGCGCTGCGGACGGTGTGCGGCCACGACGGCGCCCGCCTCAGTGAGGTCGCCGCCCACCTGCGCATCGCCCCGCGCTCCGCCACCGAGGTGGTCGACTCCCTCGAGGCCCGTGGCCTCGTCGCGCGGCAGCCCGACCCGGCGGACCGGCGGGCCGTGCTCGTCGTCGCCACCGACGAGGGCCGCACGGTGCACGCGGCGGCGGACGAGCTGCGCGGCGCGGCGGCCGAGGACTTCTTCAGCCGGCTGGACGCGCGCGAGCGCGAGGAGCTCGCGTCCCTGCTGCGCCGGCTCGTCGACTGAGTCAGACGCCGAGCGCCTGCCGCACCAGGGTGAGGGCCTCGCGCGAGTCGATGCCGAGCGAGCGGACGGTCTGGGCGTAGGTCTCAGCAGCCCGTGCCGCGGCGGCGTGGTCGCCACCCGCACGCTCGGCCGCCGGGTCGGTGACAAAGGTGCCCGCCCGGCCGCGGCCCACGAGCAGGCCGTCCGCCTCGAGCTCCCGGTAGGCCCGCGCGACGGTGTTCGGCGCGATGCCGAGCTCGTCCGCCAGGGCCCGCACCGTGGGCAGCCGGTCGCCCGGGCGCAGCGTCCCGTCGCCGATCTGCGCGGTGAGCTGGGCGCGCAGCTGCGCGAAGGGCGGCTCCGGGGAGCCGGCGTCGAGTCGCAGTGTCATGCGGCATCCGCGAGGGGCGGGGTTGCGTCGAGGGGCACGGTCACACGCTAGGGCGCGGGCGACGGTCGTGCCAGTATCCGCGGTTCGGTGGCGGCCCGCGGTGTGCACCCGCTCGCCCGCTGGGGCCTATCGGGAGTCCGCCGCGCGACCTGCCGCCCGGTAGCTGTGGGCGTCGGTCCCGGCGGCCACGCCGGTGACGTGCTCCGCGTGCGAGAGGGACTCGGCCAGCAGCCGGTGGACGTGGGCGTCCGTGGCAGAGTAGTAGACGAAGGTGCCGTCGCGTCGCGTCCTCACGAGGCCGGCGAGCCGGAGCTTGGCGAGGTGCTGGCTCACCGCGGCGGGTGTCGCCCCGACGTTCTCGGCGAGGGTGTTGACGTTGGACTCGGCCTGGAAGAGCGCCCAGAGGATCTTGACGCGCGTGGGGTCGGAGAGCATCCGGAAGCGGTCGGCTGCGATCTGCGCGTGCTCGTCGTCGGGAACGGGGCGTATCGGCTCGTCGTGCACACGTCCAGCGTAGCGTCGTGTCGTTATCTGCATAGATGAGCAGGTAGTTTGGAAGCATGAACGCGTCACTGCAGCCAGGGCTCGACGGCCCGCGTGTCGGCCACGAGGACGGCCATGGCCACGAGCACGAGCACGAGCACGAGCACGAGCACGAGCACGAGCACGAGCCCGGCCACGACCACGCGCACGGCACTAGCCACGGGCACGACGGCCCGTGGGCTCGGCTGCGCCATGCCCTGGTGCCGCACAGCCACGACCACAGCGAGACCATCCGGACCGCAGAGGAGAGCAGCGCGATCGGGATCCGCGCCGCGTGGGTGAGCCTGGCGGGCATGGGCGCCACTGCCGTGCTCCAGCTGATCATCGTCTGGCTCAGTGGCTCGGTCGCACTGCTCGCCGACACCCTTCACAACCTCGGTCACCTTGCGACGACCATCCCGCTCATCATCGCCTTCCGGCTCGGCCGGCGTCCCGCGACCCGGCGCTACAGCCACGGCTTCCGCAGGGCCGAGGACCTCGTAGGGCTCCTCATCGGGCTCGTCGTCGCGCTGTCGGCGGCCCTCATCGTGTGGGAGTCGGTCCGTGCCCTCAGCGCCGAGCGCGACATGACCCACCTGGGGTGGGTGCTCGCCGCCGCCCTCGTGGGCGCGGCCGGCAACGAGGTCGTCGCGGTCTACCGCATCCGTGCCGGCCGGCGGATCGGCTCCGCGGCGCTGGTCGCCGAGGGGCAGCACGCCAGGACCGACGCGCTGACCTCCCTTGCCGTCGTCATCGGCGTCGTCGGGGCGTGGGCGGGCGTTCCGTGGCTCGACCCGGTCGTCGGCCTCGTCATCGCGGCCGTCATCGTCGCGGTGCTCGTCGGCTCCATGCGCACGGTCGTGCGCCGGCTCATGGACGGCGTCGAGCCCGAGACTCTTGACCTGCTCGAGGCCGAGTCCGGTCGGGTGGCGGGAGTCGTCGCGGTGGACGCGGCGCGGGCCCGGTGGACGGGCCACCGGCTCGAGGCGGACGTCGAGATCAGTGTGGAGAACGGCCTCACCCTCGAGCGCGGCATCGACGTCTGTCGCGCGGTCGAGGAGCGGCTGCGGACGCGAGTGCCCCACCTCGAGCGCGCGGTGGTCCGCGTCGTGTCCACGGGCTGACCAGCGGAGCGGCGCCGCCCACGGCGGCCGACGTGAGACAGCCGCGGCGCCTGACAGGCGACGGGGATCCCATTCCCCTGCGCGGTGCCGACGCCCTACCCTGCTGCCATGTCGCTGACCTGGGCACAGGCGCTGGCCTGGCGGCTGCGCCGACAGCTTCTCGCTCCCACCGGGACCGGGACGGTGGACGACGTCGTCGGCCGGCTCGGCGCCGTCGTCGCCAAGGACCTGGGTGCTGCGGAGCTGGCCGTGCGGCTGCGCCTGCAGCAGTCGCGGGCCGGTGCCCTCGCCGCCGCCCTCGCCGACGGGCGGCTGGTGAAGACCTACGCCTTCCGCGGGGCCACCCACCTCATGACGCCGGACCAGGCCTCCGTCCACCTCGTGCTGCGCACCGCGAGCCGCATGTGGGAGCTGCCGAGCTGGCAGGAGTACTACGGGCTCGCGCCGCAGGACTGGCCCGCCCTGCGGGACGTCGTGCGGGAGGCGCTCGCCGGCGGCCCGCTCACCCGCACCGAGCTCGCCGTCGCCGTCGCCGCCGAGCCGGCCTTCGCCCAGCTCCACGCTTCGATCGAGCGGGGCAACGACACCCTGCTCAAGCCGCTCGCCTGGCAGGGCGTCCTGTGCTTCGGGCCCGACCGCGGCGGCCGGACCACCTTCGCGAGCCTCGAGGCCAACCCCCGCTGGCCGGGCCTGCCCGAGCTGGACGACGCCGGTCCCCGCGCCGTGCGCACCTACCTCCGCAGCTACGGCCCGGCCACCCCGGAGCGGGTCCACTACTGGCTCGGGGAGGGGCTGGGTGCCGGCCGCCGGCGGGTCCGGGACTGGCTCGCCGGGCTCGACGGCGTGACCACGGTGGACGTCGGGGGCGAGAGTGCCGCCGTCCTCGCCGAGGACCTCGACGACCTGCACGCGGCGGTGCCGACGGACGCCGTGCATCTCCTCCCGGGCCACGACCAGTGGGTGCTGGGGCCCGGGACGGCTGACCCGCACGTCGTCCCGCCGGCCCGCCGCGCCGCCGTCACCGGCGGCGCCAACCTCGTCCTTGCCGGGGGCGTCGTCTCGGGCACGTGGACCGCGCGAGGCGACGAGGCCGCGGTGAACTGGTTCGCCGAAGCCGGTCCGCCGCCCGCCCGGCTCCTCGAGGACGAGGTCGCCCGTCTCGGCGAGCTCCTCCAGCGGCCGCTGCGGGCGACCGTCCGGGTCTCCTAGGAGACCGGTGCGCCGACCGTGACAGGTGCGCGGGTGGGACGGGCGGGCCGCCTCACGGCCGTCGAAGCGGCTCTGCTAGGTCACAGCGCGAGGCTGGACACGAGGGTCGACCCGCCCGTCGGTCCCATTGTGCTCACTGGGGGACGTGTGGTCCAGCGCCCTCAGGACGCGCCTCAGCCGTCCGCGGGAGCGAGCCGGTCGAGCAGCTCCCGCACGGCGGCCAGCCGCGGGACGCCCTCGTAGCGCGTGACGACGGTACCGTCCGCGTCAAGGACGACGACGGTGGGGGTCTGGGTGATCTCGAGGCGGGCGGCGAGGTCGGTGTCGTGGGCGACGTCGATGTCCAGGTGGCGCACCCCCGGCGTCGTCTCCGCCACCCGGGCGAGCAGGCCGCGCGCGGCCCGGCACGGCGCGCAGAAGCCGGAGGAGATCTGGAGCAGGGTCGCCCGCTCACCGAGCGGCCCGGACAGTCCGAGCGCGTCGGCGGTGAGGGAGGAGGAGGTCACCTGCCCGATTCTACGGAGCCCCCGGCCGCCCCGCGCCGCGGCCGGGTGCCCCACGTAGGGTGGTCGGGCACCCGACCCCTGGAGGCCTCCCCGTGAGCCGACGTCCGACCCGCGCCGCGGCCCTCGCCGTGAGCGTGTGCCTCGTCCTTGCCGCCTGCTCGAGCGAGGACGGGCCCGACGACGCCGAGACCCCGACCGCCGAGCCGGCCCCCGAGCGCGGGTCCGTCCAGCAGCCGGCCGCCACCGCCGTCCTCCCCGGCACCGACGGCGAGCTCGCCCTTGCCGCGAGCCACACCTTCTTCGCGCAGGCGCCCGTCGTCGTCCTCGCCGACGACGCCGACCCGGCCTCCCGGCTGCGGGCGAGCAGCGCGAGCCTCGCCCTCGGCGCCCCCGTCCTCCTCGACGACGACGCCGCCGCCCTCACCGAGGAGCTCGACCGCCTCGAGGCGGGCTGGGTGCTCACCGTCGGTGACGCCGCCCTGCCCGAGGAGCTGGGCGACGTCGTCGCCGTCCCCGCCGACGACGCCACGCTCGCCGAGCACCTCGACCTCCCCGCGGGGGAGCCGGTCGAGGTGGCCGACGGCGAGGAGGTGGCCGCCGTCGTCGGGCTCGAGCGCGGGACGCTCACCCCGCTCGCCCCCGCGGCGGGTGCGGCGGACGACGAGGAGACAACGGACGAGACCGCCGAGCAGACCACCGCCCCCGAGGCGACGTCCGAGCCGGCCGCCGACGGCGAGGAGATGCCCGCGACCGAGCTGCCCGAGCCCGTGACCGGCACCCTCGCGCTCACGACCGGCGCGCCCGAGGAGCTGCTGGCCACGGCAACCGCACGCGCCGCCGGTGCGGACGTCGCCGTCGTGCCCGGCGGGGACCCGCGGGCCACGAGCGAGTCGGTGACCGCGCTGAGCGAGGCGGCGCCCGAGCACGTCGTCGGGCTGGGGGACGCCTTCGGTGACGACGAGACCCTCGCCTGGCGCGCCGCGACCGCGGAGACCGGCGTCGAGCTGCCCGGCGGCGGGCAGCTCGTCTTCCCCGGCAAGCGCTACGTCGCGCTGTACGGCAGCCCGGTGACCCCCGCCCTCGGGGTGCTGGGCGAGCAGGGCACCGAGGAGACGATCGCCCGTGCGCAGGAGCACGCGCAGCCCTACGAGGAGCTCGTGGACGACACCGTCGTCCCGGCCCTCGAGATCATCGCGACCGTCGCCTCCTCCGGTGCGGGCGACGACGGCAACTACTCCAACGAGTGGCCCGCGGAGGACCTGCGCCCGCTCGTCGAGGCGGCGGGGGAGGCCGGCCAGTACGTCGTCCTCGACCTCCAGCCGGGCCGCTCCTCCTTCCTCGAGCAGGCCCAGCTCTACGCCGAGCTCCTCGAGCTGCCCCACGTCGGCCTGGCGCTGGACCCGGAGTGGAACCTCGGGCCCGACGAGCAGCACATGGTCCGCATCGGCTCCGTGACCGCCGAGGAGGTCAACGAGGTGGTCGACTGGCTCGCCGACTTCACCCGCGAGCGGGACCTGCCGCAGAAGATGCTCGTCCTCCACCAGTTCCAGGTGCGGATGATCGAGACCGTGCCCGAGGTGGACCTCTCACGCAGCGAGCTCGCGGTCCTCGTCCACGCCGACGGTCAGGGTGGCCAGGGCGCCAAGCAGGACACGTGGCGCACGCTCCACGAGCACGGGCCGGACATCGAGTGGTGGGGCTGGAAGAACTTCTACGACGAGGACTCCCCGATGCTCACCCCGGAGCAGACCATCTCCCAGGTCGACCCCGTCCCGCACTTCATCACCTACCAGTAGGTCAGGGCAGCACGAAGGGGAGGGCCGCGAGGACCACGTAGGCGAGCGGGACGAGCACGGGGGGCAGGAGCGCCGCGAAGCGGCCACGAGGCGGCGCGGCCGGCGCGTCCGCCGGCGGGAGCGGTGAGGTGACGCTGTCGTCGTCGCTCGTGAGCTCGCGGTGCTCGAGGACGGCGAGGACCACGACGACGACGAAGAGCGCGACGGCGACCGCCGCGGGAGGCAGCGTGACGAGCGCCGGCAGGTCCAGCCGCCCGGCGACGGCCGCGCCGACGCCCGCCGTCGTCGTGAGGAGGGCCAGCGGCACCCCCACCGCCCACGGCCGCGCGACGAGCGGGCGCAGGAGGACGGGCAGCGCGAGCAGGACGGCCCCGAGGAGGACCACGGCGCCGAGCTGGACGGCGTTGTAGGACAGTGCCTCGCCCCGCGCCCACGCGAACGCGGCGGAGGTGCCGACGAGGAGGGCGACGACCTGCGCCGCGGCGATGAGCGCCACCCGCCACACGCCGGCCACGAGTTCCGGTGAGCGGTCCTGGTCGAGCCGGCGGGCGTACTCGGTGGGGTCGCCGAAGGCCTCCTCGGGGCTGTCCCCGCTGTCGGTGCAGTGCGCCTCGACCTCGGCGAGCCGGTCGCCGATGACCGGGCCGGGGACGTCCCGCATCCGAAGCTCGAGGACGAAGTCGTCGCACCAGCGCTGGTGGGCGCGGACGAAGGGCCGCTGCCACACCTCGTGCGGGGCGGCGGCGCTGCTCGGCGTGCTGCTCATGTCGTCTCCTGTGTAGTCGTGGGTCAGGGGGTCGGGACGGTGGCGCCCGACAGGTGCGCGGCCACGGTTGCCGCGAAGGCGTGCCACTGGGCGGTGCCCTGCTCGAGCGCGGTGCGCCCAGCATCGGTGAGGGCGAAGTACTTGCGCCCGGGGCCGCCCTCACCCGCGCGCCACTCGACGGTGACGAGCGCGTTCTTCTCCAACCGCCCGAGCAGGGGGTAGAGGGTGCCGCCCTTGATGTCACCGAAGCCGGCCTCGGCGAGGTCGGCGGCGATGGCGTACCCGTAGGTAGGTCCGGTGGCGAGCGTGCGGAGCACGCAGAGCTCGAGGGCTCCACGGAGCCACTCGCTGCGTTGGAGTGTGGCGCTCATGACTAGATGGTGCCACTAACTAGTCAGGTTGTCTAGGTAGACAGTCTGAATACGCGCTCGCGCGTCGGTAGCCCGGCGGGAGGTGTGGTGTGCCGCGGGTAGGAAGGAAGGCGAGCCGGGGTCAGACGGCGGGGGAGGCGGTCGGGGGAGGCCTTCGGGAGGGGACGCGGCTGGCGGGTGCTACCTCAGCGCAGGGGCGTGTGTGCGGGGTCGACCCTCTCGCCCTCGCGCACCGGGCCGGGCGGGGTGCCGTCACCGAAGGGCCGCCCGCCGAGCGCCTCGCGGCCGTGCGGGGTGGTCCAGCCGGACAGGTCCGGGCCGACGGGCACGATCTGCGTGGGGTTGAGGTCGGTGTGGACGACGTAGTAGTGCTGCTTGATCTGCTCGAAGTCGATCGTGTCGCCGAACCCCGGTGTCTGGAAGAGGTCGCGGACGTAGCCCCACAGCGCCGGCATCTCGCTCAGCTTGTTGCGGTTGCACTTGAAGTGCCCGTGGTAGACGGGGTCGAAGCGCACGAGCGTGGTGAACAGGCGGACGTCCGCCTCGGTGATCGTGTCGCCCACGAGGTAGCGCTGGTGCGTGAGCCGCTCCTCTAGCCAGTCCAGCGCCGTCCAGAGCCGGTCGTACGCCCTGTCGTAGGCCTCCTGCGAGCCGGCGAAGCCGCAGCGGTACACGCCGTTGTTCACCTCGGTGAAGACGCGGCGGTTGACGGCGTCGATCTCCTCGCGCAGGTGCTCGGGGTAGAGGTCCGGCGCCCCCTCGCGGTGGTGCTCGCGCCACTCCGAGGAGAGGTCGAGGGTGATCTGGGCGTAGTCGTTGGTCACCACCTGCCCGGTGGGGACGTCGACGATCGCCGGAACGGTGATCCCGCGGGGGTAGTCCGGGAAGCGCGCGAAGTAGGCCTCCTGGATCCGCTCGATGCCGAGCACCGGGTCACGACCGCCGGGGTCGAGGTCGAAGGTCCACGAGCGGGCGTCGTGCGTCGGCCCGGGCAGGCCGAGGGAGATCGCGTCCTCCAGGCCGAGCAGGCGGCGCACGATGATCGTCCGGTTCGCCCACGGGCAGGCGCGCGCCGCGACGAGCCGGTAGCGACCGGGCTCCACCGGGTAGCCGTCCGCGCCGTCGCGGGTGATGCGGGTGGTGATGTAGTTCGTGTCCCGGGTGAACTCCTGCCCGGAGGTCACGTAGCTGCCGGCCGTCGAGTGCGCGTCGTCCATGCCCACGACCGTAACCCCCTCCACGATGCGTCGCCCTTCTCGATCGTGCGGCGCCCATTCCGTCACCCGGGGATGAGTGGAAGGTACGACGCATGGGGTTCCACGGGCGGACCGGCTCAGCCGGGCGGACCCTCCCACGGGTAGCCGAGGGAGACGAAGGCGTCCCGGACGGCGTCCCGGTCGCCCTCGACGTCGTCGTCGAAGAGCTCGCGGCCGGACGCCGTCTGGATGACCACGTTGGACCTGCGCCGGAACACGGCATCCACCTTCTCCCGGGCGATGACCCGCTGCACACCGCCGCGGCGCTCCACCCGGATCTCGCGCGACGTGAGGTGGAGGACCGGGCTCTCGTGGATGACCCAGATCGCGAAGGCCAGCCCCAGGACGAGGCCCACCGTGGGCCGCAGCCACACCAGCCAGGCCTGGTCGAAGGAGCCGAGCAGCCGGAGGGGGCCCTCGAAGGGGAACCAGGGTAGGTCGGCGGCGAGGCGCGCGAGGTAGGGCAGGGCGACGCCGGCCAGGGCGCCGCCGGCACCGAAGACCCCGAGGACCCAGCGCCGTCCGGCGGCGTCGAACCCCCCGAGAGTCCGCGACTGGTCCTCCCCGCCTGTCATGCCCGGCAGCGTAGTCCGGCCGGCGCCGCAGGTCCGCGACGCCGGCCGGCCTCAGAAGCGCTCGCTGCGCTCGTGGACGCCGTGCTCGCTCGAGTACACCTCGGCGCCGGTGATGAGGACGCGCTGGACGCGGGAGAAGACGTCGAGCGGGTCGCCGGACCAGACGACGACGTCGCCGTCGAGTCCCGGCCGCAGCGCTCCGACGCGGTCGTCGAGCCCGAGGATCTCGGCCGGGTTGATCGTCAGCGCCCGCAGCGCGACCTCCCGGTCCAGCCCCTCCTTGACGGCGAGGGACGCCTGGTGGACGAGGAAGTTGATGGGGACCACCGGGTGGTCGGTGGTGATGGCGACCTTGACCCCGGCCTCGGCGAGGCGGGCGAGGTTGGCGATGTCGCGGTCGCGCAGCTCGACCTTGGAGCGGCTGGTGAACAGCGGCCCGAAGATCACCGGCACGCCCTTCTCGGCGAGCACGTCGGCCACGCGTGCGCCGTCGGTGCCGTGGTTGACGACGAGCCGGTAGCCGAACTCCTCGGCGAGCCGGATCGCGGTGGCGATGTCGTCGTGGCGGTGGGTGTGCTGGTCCCAGATGAGCTCGCCGTCGAGCACCGCGGCCAGCGTCTCGAGGGTGAGGTCGCGCTCCACCGGCTTGCCCTCGGCCAGTGCGTGGTCGCGCTTGGCGGCGTAGTTCTGCGCCTTGACGAAGGCGTCGCGGATCACCTTGGCCACGCCCAGCCGCGTGGAGGGCAGCGCCTTCTTGTCCCCGTAGACCCGCTTGGGGTTCTCCCCGAGCGCGGACTTCACCGACACCCGCTCGCGGATGACCTGCTCGTCGACGGTGCGTCCGCCCCAGGTCTTGATCGCCACGGTCTGGCCGCCGATGGGGTTGCCCGAGCCGGGCTTGACGACGGCGGAGGTCACGCCGCCGACGAGCGAGTCCCGGAACCCCTCCTCCTCGATGTTGATCGCGTCCAGGGCGCGCAGCCCGGCGCCCACGGGGTCGGTCATCTCGTTGACGTCCGCCCCGGCCCAGCCCTCGCCCTCCTCGCTCACGCCCATGTGGGCGTGCGACTCGACGAAGCCGGGCAGCACCCACGAGCCGGTCGCGTCGACGACGCGCACGCCCTCGGGGACCTCGACGTCGGCACCGATGGCCGCGATGACGCCGTCGAGAACGAGGACGGTGCCGTTCTCGATCGGCTCACCGTCCACGGGGACGACGTAGCCGCCGGTGACGGCGACGGAGGCGGTGCGGGTGTGGCGGGGCTGAGGAGTGGTCGTCATGTTCCAGTGGTATCACCCGCCGGGAATGGCAGGCTTGGCAGCGAGACGGCGTGGTGCCGTCTCGGGAGGAGACGCGACATGGCCGCACGTGAGCCGGGAAGCACGACGCCACAGGGCACCACACCGGGTGGCCCGCAGGGGAGCTCGTCGACGGGCCGGGAGGCGCGCAAGCCACAGCGAGGGGACCGCAGCAGGCTGGGGTGGATCGCCATCACGGTCGCGGGGCTGCTCACGGCCTGGCAGATCGTCTACGCGATCACCGTGGAGAGCGTCGCGAACAGGGACACCTACGAGTCCATCGGGCTCATGCTCGTGCTCGTGCTCGCGGTGGGTTCCCTCGTGCTCGGGATCGTCGCACTCGCCCAGCGCGTCCTGCCGCGCTGGCCGGCCGTCGCCGCCCTCGCCGTCGGGGTCTACGCGTTCATCGTCGCGATCGCCGGCTGGATCGGGCGGCTCATGTACTGAGCCGGCCGGCTCAGGTGTCGATGTCGTCGCGGGTGCGTGCGCGGACCCGCAGCGCGATCCCGCCCAGCACCGCCGAGAGCAGCGAGCCGAGGAGGACACCGACACGGGCGTGGCTGCTCTCGACGGAGCCCGGCTCGAAGGCGAGCTGCGCGATGAGCAGGGACACGGTGAAGCCCACGCCCGCGAGCAGGCTCATCCCCACCATGTCCTTGAGGTTGAGGCCCTTGCCGAGGGCGAGCGGGGTGAGCGTGACGAGGAGGGCGGTACCGCCCCAGATGCCGATGAGCTTGCCGAGCGGCAGGCCGAGGGAGATCCCGACGGAGACCGGGTCGGTGATGACGCCGAGCAGGCCACCGGAGTCGACGACGTTGACGCCGGCCGCGAAGAAGGCGAAGACCGGCAGGACGAAGCCGGAGGAGATCCAGCTGACCCTGTGCTCGAACTGGTGGGACAGGTCCTCGTCCTCACCGGGACGTGCGACGGCGGGGACCACCATGCCGAGGAGCACGCCGGCGATCGTCGCGTGGACCCCGGAGGCGTGCATGAGCGCCCAGGCGACGACGCCCACGGGGATGAGCACCCACCAGGCGGTGATGCGGCGGCGGACGAGCACCGCGAAGACGGCGACGGCGAGGAACGCGGCGGCGAGGAGGAGGTAGTTGAGACCGTCGGCGAAGACGACGGCGATGATGACGATGCCGATGAGGTCGTCGACGACGGCGAGGGTGAGGAGGAAGAGCCGCAGCGCAGGAGGGAACCCCCGGCCGAAGATGCCCAGGAGGGCGACGGCGAAGGCGATGTCCGTCGCGACGGGCACCGGCCAGCCGTCCCAGACCCCCGAGCCGGTGACCGCCTGGACCAGGAGGTAGACGGCGACGGGCCCCAGCACCCCGAAGAAGGCGGCGATGACGGGCACGGCCGCCGTGCGCGCGTCGCGCAGCGAGCCGGTGACGAACTCCTGCTTGAGCTCGAGACCGACGGCGAAGAAGAAGATGGCGAGCAGGCCGTCGGAGGCCCAGGCGGCGAGGGTGAGGTCGAGGTGCAGCGCCGCCGGGCCCACGGTGATCTCCGACAGCGAGGCGTAGGCCTCACGCCACGGGGAGTTGGCCCACACGAGCGCGAGGAGAGCGCCGACGAGCAGCACCATCCCCGCGAACGTCTCGTTGCCCAGCTTCTCGCGGTACGTGCCGAGGGGACCGAGGCGGGTGGTGGACGGGCTGGGCATGGGCAGGAGCCTCTCTCGGGCTGGACGCGGCGCTGGCGGGAAGTCTACGGCCGGTGCCCGGACGGCGCTGTGGCCGGGAGGGCGGGCGCCCTCCCGGCCACAGCGGGGTGTCCGGTCGAACCGGTCGGTGCTACATGAGGCCCATCGCCGTGGGCAGCCACAGCGACAGCTGCGGGATGAACACGACGAGGAACAGCGCCGCGAGGATCGCGATGAGGAAGGGCCACAGCTTGGCGATGACCGGCTCGATGCGGAGGTTCGCAAGGCGTGCCCCGACGAACAGGACGTTGCCCACCGGTGGGGTGATGACTCCGAGGGACAGGTTCATCACGACCATCGCGCCGAAGTGGACCGGGTCGATCCCGAACTCCGTGACGATCGGCAGGAAGATCGGGACGAAGATGAGGATCGCCGGCGTCGGGTCCATGAACGTCCCCACGATGATGAGGATGACCATCATGAGGATGAGGACGACGACGCTCGAGTCGGTGAAGCCCAGGACAGCGTCGGAGATGATGTCCGGGATCCGCGCGAAGCTCATGACGAAGGACAGCGACGTCGACACCGCGACGAGGAGCATGACGATGGCCGTCGTGCGGCCGGCGTCGACGAGGATGTCGGGCAGCTGTCGCACCTTGATCGTCCGATAGGCCGCCGAGAGCACGAGGCAGTAGACGACGGCGATGGCGGCGGACTCGGTGGCGGTGAAGTACCCGACGAGGATGCCGCCGACGACGATGACGATCATGAGGAGCGAGGGCACCGCGCGCCAGATGACGAGCAGGCCCTGCTTGAAGGAGACGCGGTCCTCCGACTTCAGCTTGCCCGGCTGCTTGCGGGCGTAGAGGTAGACGACGACCATGCAGGCGAGCGCCCACAGGATGCCGGGCACCGCACCGGCCATGAACAGCGCCGCGATCGACGTGCTCGACACGAGCGAGTAGACGATGAAGGTGTTGGACGGTGGGATGAGCATCCCGGACGGGGCGGAGGCGACGTTGACCGCGGCCGCGAAGCGACGGTCGTAGCCCTCGTTGACCATCCGGGAGTTCATCACGTTGCCGACGGCGGCGGCGGCGGCCACCGCGGCGCCGGACACGGCACCGAACAGCGAGTTCGCGACAATGTTCGTCTGCGCGAGGGAGGCGGGCATGCGCCCGGTCAGCACCTTGGCGGCGTCGACGAGCCGGGCCGCGATGCCGCCGTTGTTCATGATGACGCCGGCGAGCACGAAGAGCGGGATGGCGAGCAGCGGGAAGGAGTTGATCCCGGTGAACATCCGCTGGGCCGTGACGAGCACGGCCTGCTCCATGCCGAGGAGCGGGATCGCCGCGAGGAAGGTCGCGCTGCCGATGACGATCGCGATCGGCACGGAGAAGACGATGCCGATGAGGACGCCGAAGAGCAGGATGAGTCCGGCGAGGGTTGCGGGGTCCATCATGCCTCCGTCTTCGGGCCGGCCGGGGAGCTCCCGGGGCTGTCGGGGGTGTCGGCCGACCTGACGAGCAGGGGCTCGGCGTCGAGCCGGTCGGTCTGGATCTGCGGGTTGGCGGCCAGCGCCTCCTCGCCCTCGAGCTCGAGGTACGGGCTGTGTGTGCCGCGGACCAGGCCCTGGATGTAGTACAGGGAGTAGAACGCGATGAGGACGCCCGAGATCGGCAGGGCCAGGTACATCTGGCCGAGCGTGAACGGCAGGGCGGACAGGTTCTGCAGCCACGCGTTGTCCGCCGCGCGCCAGCCGCCCCACACGAGGACGATGACGGCGAAGGCGAGGACGACGAGCTGGACGAGGACCGCGAGGACCTGCTCGCCCTTGACGGGCAGCTTGCGGGCGACGAACTCGACCGCGATGTGGCCGCGCTCGCCGAAGACGAACGCAGCGGCGAACAGGCCGAGCCACACGAAGGTGAGGCGGGCCCCCTCCTCGGTCCACGTGCTCGGGTCACCCAGGACCTGGCGGCTGAAGACCTGCCAGACCACGATGACGACGAGCAGCGCGAAGAGGACGACGGTGATCCAGTACAGGATCCTGTCCAGGACCTTCTTGGCGCTATCCACGATTCACCTCCAGTTGTGTGTGGCTCGGCCGGATCATCAGCGGGCTGCGGCGCGCGCCGCGTCGAAGAGTGCCTGCTGGGACTCCGTGGTGATGAACTCCGCGGCCAGGGCCTCGAGGGGCTCGGCGAAGGCGGCGTCGTCGACCTCGGAGAACGTGGCGCCACCGGCCGTGGCGCCGTCGATGGCCTCCTGGGTGGCCTCCGCCCAGAGCTGCGTGTGCTCCTCGTGGGCGGCGGTCCAGCCGGCGTCGAAGGCCGCGCGGTCCTCCTCGGACATGCTCTCGAGGAGGTCGGTGTTGATGATCATGTAGTCCAGGCCCACGAGGTGGTTGGTGTAGCTCCAGTACGGAGCGACCTCGTAGTGGCGCTGGGTGAAGTAGGAGACCTCGTTGTTCTCGGCCGCGTCGACGACGCCGGACTGCAGGCCCGTGTAGAGCTCGCCGTACGCCATCGGGGTGCCGGCGCCGCCGAGGGCCTCGGCCATCGCGATGTGCAGCTCGGACTCCTGGACGCGGATCTTCTGACCGGCGAGGTCGGCAGGCGTCTCGATCGGGGCGCTGCTGTAGACCGAGCGCGCACCCTGCGTGAAGCCGCCGAGGACGGTGATGTTGTTCGACTCCTCGAGGGAGGCGTAGAGGTCGCCGGTGATCTCGGGGTCGTGGATGACGTCCATCTGGTGCTCGACGTCGTCGAAGACGCGGGGCAGGTTGAAGACGACGAAGTCCTCGTTGAGGTTCTCGAGCTGGGTGCCGGAGACGATGGCCATGTCGACCGAGCCGTCGGAGACGAGCTGGAGGGCCTCGGCCTGGGCGCCGAGGGTCTCGTTCGGGAAGACGTCGACGTCCCAGCCGCTCGTGTTCTCCTCGAGGTAGGTGCCGAGGTTGTCCAGCGCGATGTGGGAGGGGTGCTCCTCGGTCTGGTTCAGGGCCAGGCGCATGGTCTTGCCCTCGCCGCCACCGGCGGACTCGCCGCCCTCGTCGCCGCCGCCGCAGGCGGCGAGGAGCAGGGTCGCAGCGGTCGCTCCGGCGATGACCACGGTGTTCTTCCGGTGCCTCATGGTGTGTTCCGTCCTTCGGTCGTGAGTGACCTCGTCGTCCGGTCGTGCGGCGCTGCGCCGTGCAGTGTGGAGGAGCGGTCCAGCCTTGGCTGGGCGGCGGTGCCGTGCCTCGTCATGAGGCGTGCCGTCCGACGGGGGTCCCGTTCGGGTGGCCTCATTCACTCAGGTCCGGTCGCCAGGGCCGCAACGGTTGCCACCAGTTGCCGTCCGTGACCTCGCCGTGAAGGGACCGCCCCTCTCAGCCCGCGGACCCCGTCGAGGCGGCCCGTGCCGCGTCGTAGATCGCCCACTGGTCATCGGTGGTGAGGAAGCGGTCGGCCAGGGGCTCGAGCGCGTCGAAGAAGACCTGGTCGTCGACCTCGTGGAAGGTGGCACCGCCGGCCTCCGCGGTGGCGACGGCGTCCTCCGTGGCCTGGAGCCACAGCTCGACGTGCTCGGCGCGGGCGAGCTCCCAGCCCTCGTCGAAGACTGTACGGTCCTCCGCGGTCATCGAGGCGAGCATGTCGGTGTTGATGATCATGTAGTCCAGGCCCACGAGGTGGTTGGTGTAGCTCCAGTACGGCGCCACCTCGAAGTGCCGCTGCGAGGCGTAGGAGACCTCGTTGTTCTCCGCGGCGTCGACGACGCCGGACTGCAGCCCCGTGTACAGCTCGCCGTAGGCCATTGGCGTGGCCGAGGCGCCCAGCGCCTGCGCCATCGCGACGTTGAGCTCGGACTCCTGCACGCGCAGCTTCTGGCCGGCGAGGTCCTCGGGTGTCTCGACGGGCCCGAAGGTCGTGTAGACGCTGCGCGAGCCCTGGGTGAAGCCGCCGAGCACGGTGAAGTTGTTGGTCTCCTCCAGGGAGGCGTACAGGTCCCCGACGATGGCGGGGTCGTGGACGACGCGCATCTGGTGGTCGATGTCGTCGAAGGTCGTCGGCAGGTTGAGGGCGATGAAGTCGCGGTTGAGGTTCTCCAGCTGCGGGCCGGAGACGATCGCCATCTCGACCGAGCCGTCGGAGACGAGCTGCATCGCCTCGGCCTGGGCACCGAGGGTCTCGTTGGGGTAGACGTCGATGGTCCAGCGGCCGTCGGTGTGCTCCTCCATGTACTCGCCCCAGGCGTTGAGCGCGATGTAGGAGGGGTGGGACTCGGTCTGGTTGAGGGCGAGGTGGAGCACGTCGCCCCCGTTGCTGCCCGGCTCGAGCGAGGCGCTGCACGCGGCCAGCGCGCCCAGCGTCAGGCCTGCAGCAGCGGCGGTGGTGAGTCGTCGGGACATGGGTGCCTCCCCCCGGGCACACGGCCCGTCTCATGGTTGATTCTCGCCTATCGGCGTGGTCCGCGGGCCTCTTCAGGAGGAGGCGATCTGGGCGGCCAGGTGGCCACCGCCGTAGCCGTTGTCGATGTTGACGACGGCGACCCCGGGGGCGCAGGCGTTGAGCATCGACAGCAGCGGTGCGACGCCTCCGAAGGCGGCGCCATAGCCGACGGACGTCGGCACGGCCACGACCGGCGCGCTCACCAGTCCGGCGACGACGCTCGGCAGAGCGCCGTCCATCCCCGCGGCGACGACGACGACGCGCGCCGAGCGGAGGAGGTCGAGGTGCCCGAGCACGCGGTGCAGGCCCGCGACGCCGACGTCGACGACGAGCTCGGTCCGCCGGCCCAGGTAGCGGGCGGTGAGCTCGGCCTCGCGGGCGACGGGCAGGTCGGAGGTGCCGGCACTGACGACGACGACGAGGCCCCCGGTGGGTTCGGGCGCCGCGGCGGGCCAGGCCACCACCCGGGCGACCGGGTCGTGGTGCGCGTCGGGCAGCGCCGCGAGGACGGCAGCGGCCTGCTCGGGCGTCGCGCGGGTGAAGAGGGTGGGTGTGCCGGCCGTCGCGACCTCGGCCGCGATGAGCGCGACCTGCTCGACGGTCTTCGGCTCGCAGAGCACGGCCTCGGGGTACCCGCGCCGGGCGGCGCGGTCGTGGTCGAGGTGGGCGACGCGCGCGAGCTCGGGGCCCGGCTCCCAGGCCTCAGCCACGGACGGACACCAGGGGCAGGGTGAAGGCCCCCGACTGGATGCCGCGCAGGTCGAGGGCGGCGAAGCGGAAGCCGGCGTCGCGCACGGCCCGGTCCACCTCCTCGCGGCGCTGGACGGCGGTGAGAAGCTCCTCGGGAAGCAGCTCGATCCGGGCGACGTCACCGTGGTGGCGCACGCGGCAGTCGGTGAAGCCGAGACGGCGCAGCGCGCCCTCGGCGCGGTCCACCTGCCGCAGCTTCTCCGGGGTGACCTCCTCGAAGTGCGGGATCCGCGAGGCGAGGCACGGTGCGGCGGGCTTGTCGGCGACCGGCACCGCGAGGGCCCGCGCGACCTCCCGCACCATCGCCTTGGTCATCCCCGCCTCGGCCATCGGGCGCAGCACGCTGTGGTTCGTCGCGGCCTGGGCACCGGGCCGGTCGGGCCGCTTGGCGTCGTCGGCGTTCTCGCCGTAGGCGACGGCGGCGAGACCGAGCTCGGCGACGAGCTCGTCGTCGATGCGGGCGAAGAGCTCGTCCTTGCAGTGGAAGCAGCGGTCGGGCCCGTTGGCGCGGTAGGCCTCCGACTCGCCCTCGTGGGTCTTGATCTCGACGACGCGCGCGCCGATGACCGCGGCGGTCTCGTGGGCCCGGGCGCGCTCGTCGGTGGCGAGGCTGGGGGAGACGCCGAGCACGGCGACGACGTTCGCCGGCCCGAGGGTCCGCACCGCCAGGGCGAGGAGCGTCGCGGAGTCCACGCCGCCGGAGTAGGCCACGCCCAGGGGCGCGTGGCCGGCGAGCATCTCCCCGACCGCCGTCGCGGCCTGTGCCGCCGGTCCGCTCAGGCCGGGTACCGCCGTCGTCGTCGTCATGGATCTGCTCCTTCGTGCACGTGAGCTTCCAGTGTGTGCGAGCCGGGAGGCGGCGTGGCAACTCGTTGCCACCGGTTGCCCTGTGACCTTACCGTTGGCCGGTATGGACAGCGAGGGAGGGACCGACCCCGGCAGGGCGCCGACGATCTACGACGTCGCGAAGGCCGCGGGGGTCGCGCCGTCCACGGTGTCGCGGGCCCTGGCCCGTCCCGGGCGCGTGAGCGCGGCGACGGCGGAGAAGGTCCGCGCCGCGGCCGCCACGCTGGGCTACCGGCGCTCCTCGGTGGCTCCCGTGCTCAGCGCGGTCAACACGCGGATGCTCGCCATGGTCGTCGCGGACATCGGCAACCCGCTCTTCGTCGACGTCATCCGGGGCGCGTCCGCCGCCGCGGAGGCGGCCGGCTACACGATGCTGCTCTTCGACGCCCAGGAGTCCTACCTGCGCGAGCGGGAGGCCGCCTCGACGTTCCTCGGCGCCGTCGACGGGCTCGTCCTCACCAGCCCGCGGCTCTCGGACTCCGGCATCCGGGCCATCGCCAAGCAGCGGCCGGTCATCGTCCTCAACCGCGTCGTCAGCGGCCTGCCCAGCGTGCTCACCGACGGCGCGCGCGGGGTGCGGCGCGCGGCCGAGCACCTCGGGCAGCTCGGGCACCGGGAGATCACCTACGTCGCCGGGCCCGAGGCCTCGTGGGCCGACGGCGTGCGGTGGCGCGGCCTGGAGGAGGCGGGCCTGGAGCTGGAGCTGCGGGTGCGCCGGATCGGCCCCAACTCCCCGACGGTCGAGGGCGGCGCCAAGGCCGCCCGCCGGTGGGCGCAGAACCCGAGCACCGCCGTCGTCGCCTTCAACGACGTCATGGCCGTCGGCTTCGTCCGCGGCCTGCGCGCCCTGGGCGTGTCGGTGCCCGGCGACGTGAGCGTCGTCGGCTTCGACAACAGCCGCACCGGCGCGCTCACCGTCCCCGCCCTCACCTCGGTCGCCTCGCCGCTGTCGCTCCAGGGCGCCACGGCCGTGCGCAACCTCATCGCGATCATCGGCGGAGCGCGCTCGAGCGAGCAGCCCGTCGTGCTGCCGGTCAAGCTCGTCGCGCGGGACTCCACCGCCCGCGCCGGCAGGGGCCGGCTCATGCGGTCCTGAGGGCCGTGGCAACTGATGGACACCACTGCGGCCGCGCGCGGGCCTGCCGCCATACTGGGGGCCGTAGCGTCACAAAGCCGCCGATGAAAGGACCCAGCACGTGACTGACAACAAGGCGACTGCCTCCGCGCAGATCGGAGTCATCGGACTCGCCGTCATGGGCAGCAACCTCGCCCGCAACCTGGCACGTCACGGCTACACCGTGGCGCTGTACAACCGCACCTTCGCCAAGACCGAGGAGCTCGTCTCGGCCTACGGCGACGAGGGCACCTTCGTCGCGTCGGAGGAGCTGGCGGACTTCGTGGCCAGCCTCGAGCGCCCCCGCAAGATGATCATCATGGTCAAGGCCGGCGGCCCGACCGACGCCGTCATCGAGTCCCTCATCCCGCTCCTCGAGGAGGGGGACATCATCGTGGACGGCGGCAACGCCCACTACGAGGACACCCGCCGCCGCGAGTCCTACCTCCGCGACCAGGGCCTGCACTTCGTCGGCGCCGGCATCTCCGGTGGCGAGGAGGGCGCGCTCAACGGCCCGAGCATCATGCCCGGCGGCCCCGCGGAGTCCTACGTGACCCTCGGCCCGATCCTCGAGGACATCTCCGCGAAGGTCGACGGCGAGCCCTGCTGCGTCCACATCGGCCCCGACGGCGCCGGCCACTTCGTCAAGATGGTGCACAACGGCATCGAGTACGCCGACATGCAGTTCATCGCCGAGGCCTACGACGTCCTGCGCTCCGCCGGCCTCGAGGCCGGGGAGCTCGCCGAGGTCTTCAACGAGTGGAACACCGGTGACCTCGACTCCTACCTCATCGAGATCACCGCCGAGGTGCTCCGTCACGTCGACGCCGAGACCGGCCGCCCGTTCGTGGACGTCGTCGCCGACGCCGCCGCCCAGAAGGGCACGGGGCAGTGGACCGTCCAGATCGCGCTCCAGCTCGGGGTGCCGGTCAACACGATCGCCGAGTCCGTCTTCGCCCGGTCCACCTCCGGCCACACCGCGCTGCGCGAGGCCTCCCGCGCCGCCCTCCAGGGCCCCGCCCGCGCCGCCGTCGACACCGGCGCCCGCGCCGAGCTCGTGGAGAACGTCCGCCAGGCCCTGTGGGCCTCGAAGGTCGTCGCCTACGCCCAGGGCCTGGACCAGATCCGGACCGCCTCCGAGGAGTTCGGCTGGGACATCGACATCGCCGAGGTCGCCAAGATCTGGCGCGGCGGCTGCATCATCCGCGCCCGCCTCCTCGAGCGCATCCGCTCCGAGTACGCCGCGGGGAACCTCACCACGCTGCTCGAGGCGCCGTCGGTGGCCGCCGGGCTCGAGTCGAGCCAGGCCGGGTGGCGCGCTGCCGTCAGCCACGCCATCGCCGACGGCGTGCCGGTGCCCGGCTTCTCCGCCGCGCTTGCGTACTACGACACCGTGCGGGCCGAGCGCCTGCCGGCGTCCCTCGTCCAGGGGCTGCGCGACTTCTTCGGCGCGCACACCTACAACCGCGTCGACCGTCCCGGGACGTTCCACACGGAGTGGTCCGGGGACCGCAGCGAGACCGCGCAGGCCTAGCCCCGCGCCCTCCCAGGCCCTCCTCACGGCCCCGTCGAGCCCCGGCTCGGCGGGGCCGTCGGCGTCCCGGCGCCCCGCTGGTCTGGACAGGCGGCAACATCCGGCAACTCCTCGGCGGGTGGCGTGAGCCACAGCGACGATCGGGCGATGGCCGAGGGGGCGCGGGGACGCGCCGCCGTCGGCCGGGTCGCGCAGCGTGCGCGACGTCCTGTCGATGACGACATCGTCAACGACGACGTGAACATGAGGAGGAAGAATGTCTCGAAGCCCACGTGTGGGGCTGCGGACCGCTGTGGCCGTCGCCGCGGCGGCACCACTGGCTCTGACGCTCACGGTCGGCGCCGGTGCGGCGACCGTCCCGGCGCCCGAGCTCGAGCAGCCGGTGCTGGAGATGCGCTCCACGAAGGAGCTCATCGAGGTCGAGGGCTACGAGTTCCGCGACCTCAACGACAACGGTGAGCTCGACGCCTACGAGGACTGGCGCCTGCCCGTCGACGACCGGGTCGCGGACCTGATTGGCCGGATGGAGCTCGAGGAGAAGGCCGGGCTCATGCTCATCGACACGCTCAACGCGGCGTGCGTCGACGGCGTGCGCGGCGCCGTGCCGGAGTCCGCGGACAACTTCATCACCTCCCAGCACATGCACCGCTTCGTCTTCCGCAACACGGTGACCGGCCCGGACGACGCGGAGTGCGGTGAGGCCGGTGGTGGCTTCCGCGCCTCGACCTCCGTGACACCGGGCGAGGCGGCGACCTTCACCAACGCGGTGCAGGAGATGAGCGAGGCCACGCGTCTCGGCATCCCGGCGCTGTTCAAGTCGAACGCCCGCAACCACATCGACCCCGACGCCCGCGCCGGTATCAACGAGTCGGCCGGCGCCTTCAGCGCCTTCCCCAAGGAGGCCGGGATCGCGGCCGCGGCACTGGGCGAGGAGTCGCTCGCGACGGGCGAGGTGCCGACGACGGGTGACATGTCCGTCGTCGAGGACTTCGCCGGCGTCATGGGCGAGGAGTGGGCCTCCATCGGCCTGCGCGGCATGTACGGCTACATGGCCGACCTGTCGACCGAGCCGCGCTGGTACCGAACGCACGAGACCTTCACCGAGGACGCCGAGCACGCCGCGGCCATCATGGAGACGCTCGTCCAGACCCTCCAGGGGCCGGTGCCGGAGGACGGCAGCACCCACGGGCTCGCCCTCACGCCGGAGACCCGGGTGGCCCTCACCCTCAAGCACTTCCCGGGCGGTGGCCCGCAGGAGCTGGGGCTGGACCCGCACTACTCCTTCGGGAAGGCGCAGGTCTACCCCGGCGGCTTCTTCGAGGAGCACATGCTGCCCTTCGAGGCCGCGATCGACGCCGGCGTCTCCTCGATCATGCCGTACTACGGCGTGCCCGTGGACGTCCCGGAGATCGGTGGCGAGGGCGACTACCCGCTCACCGGCTTCGCCTTCTCCGACTCGATCGTCAACGGCCTGCTGCGCGAGCAGCTCGGCTTCACCGGTTACGTCAACTCCGACACCGGCATCATCAACGACCGTGCCTGGGGCCTGGAGGACAGCACCGTGCCGCAGCGCGTCGCGGCCGCGATCAACGGTGGGACCGACACGCTGTCCGGCTTCAACGACGTCAAGACGATCACCGACCTCGTCGACGACGGCCTGCTGAGCGAGGAGCGCGTGGACCTCGCCGCCGAGCGCCTGCTCGAGCCGATGTTCATGATGGGCCTCTTCGAGAACCCCTACGTCGACCCGGCCGTCGCCGACGCGACGATCGGGGCGGAGGCCAACCGCGAGGTGGGCCTGGACCTGCAGCGCAAGTCCCTCGTCCTCCTCGAGAACGAGGAGACCGAGGACGGTCCGGTGCTGCCGCTCCAGGAGGACTCTGACGTCTACATCCTCGGTGACTTCACCGAGGAGACCGTGGCCGGGTACGGCTTCGACGTCACCGACGGCAACGTCGAGGAGGGCGAGGAGCGCCCGAGCGCCGAGGACAGCGACTACGTCCTCATCTCGATGACGGCGCGCACCAACGCCGGCGACTACGTGAGCAACAGCCCCAAGTTCGGGCTCGACCCCGAGAACGGCGTCAACCCGAGCGTCATCGAGGGCATCCCCGGCCTCGACGGCAACAGCCTGTGGGGCGCGGCGGACGCCTGCGTCACGCAGGGGACCGAGAGCTGCACGGACAGCAGCCTGCGCTTCGGCGGCTCCTACCCGTGGGAGTCGAGCATCCTCGACTTCTCCGGCATGGAGGAGGCCGAGTCGTGGGAGGTCGTGCCCTCGCTCGACACCATCCAGCAGGTCATGGACGAGGTCGACGACCCGAGCAAGGTCATCCTCCACGTCTACTTCCGTCAGCCCTACGTGCTGGACGAGGAGAGCGGCCTGCGCGACGCCGGCGCCATCCTGGCCGGCTTCGGCATGAGCGACACCGCCCTCATGGACGTCCTCACGGGTGACTACGCGCCGCAGGGCAAGATGCCCTTCGCCCTCGCCGGTACCCGCGAGGCGGTCATCGAGCAGCAGAGCGACACCCCCGGCTACGACGAGACCGAGGACGGCGCGCTCTACCCGTTCGGCTACGGCCTCACCTACGCCGAGGACGTCGAGGAGCCGACGACGCCCGAGCCCGAGCCCGAGCCGACGACGACGGCCCCCGAGCCGACGACGCCGGACGACGACGGCGACGGCACGACCGCGCCCGCCGGCGACGACGGTGACGACGTCACCCCGCCCGCCGCCGGTGCGGACGACACGGCCGACGGCGACCTCGCCCGGACCGGTGCGCCGGTCACTGCCCTCGCGCTCGTCGCGGTGACCGTCCTGCTGCTCGGCACGGCCCTGGTCCTCCAGCGCCGCTTCGGTGGCGCCCGGGGCTGACCCCAGCCACGCGCCGAGCCTGACCCGCTCGAGCACACGCCGAGAGCCGGATTCCTCGCTGGAGGAATCCGGCTCTCGGTGCATGAAGGGGGCTTGCGGACGGAGGAATCCGGCGCTCGGCGCGTGAGGGGAGCGGGGACTGCTCGGGGGTCAGGTGGCCTCGGCGTCGAACGCCGCCCGCTCGGCCGGCCGCACCTCGGCCGCGGCGCGCGGCCGCTCGGGCGGCGTGTCTGCCAGGGCCTCGCGCACGATGCGCCGGGGTCGTACTGGCGGGGGTCGAGCGCCGTGAGGTCGAGGTCGTCGAACTCCGGCCCCAGCTCCTCGCGCAGCCGCTCACCGCCCTGGGAGGCGAGGCGCCGCAGCGTGACGACGAGCGTCGCCAGCTTCCGGGCGTACTCCGGCAGACGCTCGGGGCCGACGAGGACGACGGCGAGGACGACGAGGACGAGCAGCTCGGCACCGTTGACAGGCATGGAGGACCTCAGGAGGCGCGTCGTCGGGCGCGACGACGGTCGGTGAGCATGGCGATGCCGATCGCGCCGAAGAACAGCGCGCAGATCGGCAGCGCCAGGGCGATCATCGTCCACGCGTCGGGCAGCGGGTTGGCGACAGCGGCGAACGCGAAGGCGCCCAGCACCATCCAGCGCCACGCCTTGAGCATCG
Organism: Georgenia sp. Marseille-Q6866; assembly: GCF_965111665.1. Taxonomy (NCBI): domain Bacteria; kingdom Bacillati; phylum Actinomycetota; class Actinomycetes; order Allobogoriellales; family Allobogoriellaceae; genus Georgenia; species Georgenia sp. Marseille-Q6866. Next base: position 65,710 of record NZ_CBCOOR010000001.1, read on the forward strand.
CCCGGCCCGAGACCACGCCAGCGGAGTTGAGCGCGACCATGACGACCGGGACGAGGAAGGCGATCCCGAAGACGAGCATGATTCGGGTGAAGAAGCTGAGGTAGGTGCGGGCGTCGATGAGGTTGACGGCGTCGTCAGGGGTGAAGGCAGTGAGCACGGTGACGGCGTTGGGCAGCACGAGCCAGCCGAGCGCGCCGCCGGCCAGGAAGAGGACGGCGCCCGCCACCCCGAAGCCCACCGTCGAGCGCCGCTCGCGGCGGGTCAGCCCGGGGGAGACGAAGGCGAAGATCTGCCAGATCCACCAGGGGCTCGAGATGAACAGGCCGATGAACAGGGAGAGCCGGATGCGCATGTCGAAGGCGCCACCGACCGTGCCGAAGTTGATCGCTGCGCCCTGGCCGCGGTCCGCGATCGCCTCCATCGGGGCGTTGATCGCCGCGAAGAACCAGGGGTAGAGGAACCAGCCCGCGACCGCGCCGACGACGATGCCGAGCGCCGCGAGGAGGAACCGGCGGCGCAGCTCGCGCAGGTGCTCGGCGAGCGGCATGCGTTCCTCCGCCGGGCGCCGTCGTTTCTGGGCGCGCGGACTGACGGGTGTCGCCACCATGGCTGCTCCCTCGGCCTCTTCCGGTCGCTAGGTCCGCAGGTGCTCGTCCCGCGCGGCAGCGGGCTGGGCGGGCGGCACGTAGGCGACCGACGGGTCGACGGGGACCGGGCGCGGAGCGGGCTCGTCCTCGGTGAGCTCCTTGACCTCTTTCTTGAAGATCTTGAGCGACTTGCCCACGCTCGCGGCGACGTCGGGCAGCCGCCGGGCCCCGAAGAGGAGGAGGACGACGACGACGAGGACGACGATCGCCCACAGGCTGGGTGTTCTCATGGTTGCTCCACGGCTTCGTTGCTGAGGAAGGGACGGTGACACTTTTGCAGGCAGCGTTGCCGAACGCGTCAAGACCCTTACGGAACGGGCTCAGCGTCACAGACCAGCCGATTCGTGTCAAGGCTCGTCTCAGCCGCGCGCGGGTGATTTGCAGTAACAACTCAGCGCTCGGCGAGAGGGGGCGTCGGACGTCCCCCGACCCCTCTCGCCGAGCGCTGAGTTGTTACCGGTCAGGCGTCGTGGAGCTCGGTGTCGCGGTTCTCGAGCTTCTCGCGCGTGGACCACAGGCCCGCGGACGGCGTGGAGATGTAGAAGACCCGCTCGCCGTCGGGCATGGTGTTCCAGCCGTCCTTCATGACGGCCGCGTCGTAGCGGCGCAGGGCCTCCTCGACGTCCATGTACTGGTAGCCCACGGACTCGATCTCCTCCTTGCCCAGGTGCCCGGGCGCGTAGGTGATCGTGAAGCGGCCCTCGCTGGAGCCGTGGACGAGGTGCGCGGTGCCGTGCGGGATGTCCTGCATGTCGGCCTGGGTCTTGTAGAGGTCGATGACCTCGGCCTGGGACAGGTAGCCGTACGTGCGGATGAGCTCGTCGACCTCCGGCTGCTCCCCGAAGCGCTCGACGCCCGGGGCGATGACGAGCAGCTCACCGCCGTCGGCGAGCGCCATGCGGGTGCGGTAGACGGCCTTGTTGGCCACCCACGTCGCGCGGAACTCGTCGGCCTGCATGACGGCGACGATCTTGTCGGCTGGCTCGTCGAAGAGGGTGAAGTTCTGCTCGCGGGAGGCGCGGGCGGCGTCGTAGTACGTCTCGAGGTCGTCACCGACGTACACGCCGGTGTGGGCCAGCTTGCCGTCGTCGTCGTAGTCCATGACGACCTGGAGGTAGACGTCGGGGAGGTGGCCGAGGAAGTGCTCCTCGGCGTAGTTGAAGCAGGCCCGCACGGGCGTGAGGAGGTTGCCGAGGTTGTTCTCGATGCCGTACACGGCCGAGGCCATGTGCGAGGCGCCGAGCAGGCGCTTGCCGCCGAGCCCGATGAAGTAGTTCTTGTTGTGGTTGGCGAAGCCGAGCACCTCGTGGGGCACGACGTGCCCGACGTTGATAATGAGGTCCCACTGCTCGGTGACGAGCATCGTGTTGAGGTCGACCGGCATCTCCCAGTCGACGGCGCCGCCGGTCTGCTCGCGGACGAACTCCGCGGGGACGGTGCCGACGTTCGTCACGCCGTTCTTCCAGTCGTGGGCGTGGATGCGATCCTCGGGGATCGAGCCGAACATCCACTCGTTGTCCTCGCGGGTGTGCGGGACGTGCTGCCCGAGCGTGGGGATGACGTGCACCTCGGTGCCGGCGGCGTCGAGCCGGTGGTAGAGGTACTCGGTCATCCAGCCGGTGCCCGAGTGCGCCCGGGTGAGGTCCGGGGGCAGGAGGAGCACGCGCCGGTACTCGGCGATGCCGAGCCGCTCCTTCGCCTCGTCGAGCAGCCGGTCGCACATCGCCTCGATCTGGGGCCGCGAGATGAACCGGGCCTCCTCCTTGAACCACGTCATGGCTCGACCGTAGCCCTGCCGCGGCGCGCCGTCAGGTGGGGGGCCGCAGAAACCGGCGGTGTGGTGGCAACCGCTGGCAACCGGGTGGCAAGGACTGGCAACTTCATTGCCGACGGCGGAGGGTGTCGGGACGATGGCGCCATGAGCGCTGACACGAAGGCGTCCCTCGACGTCCATCCCGACCGCCTCCTCCCGACGGAGCCGGAGGTGCGGGACGTGGCTCGCCGGCTCTACGCCGCGACCAAGGACCTCCCGATCATCTCCCCGCACAGCCACGTGCCCCCGCAGTGGCTCGTGGACAACAAGCCCTTCGCGGACCCGGTGTCGCTGCTCCTGTCGCCCGACCACTACGTGCTGCGCATGCTCCACGCCAACGGCGCCGAGCTCAGCGACCTCGGGCGCGGCCCGAACGGCCCGGTCGAGCTGGACGAGGCCGGCGCCCGCAAGGCGTGGCGGATCCTGTGCGAGAACTACTACCTCTTCCGCGGCACGCCCGTGAAGTACTGGTTCGACACGACCTTCGTCGAGGTCTTCGGCATCACCGAGGTGCCCAGCGCGGAGACCGCGGATGCGATCTACGACCAGATCGCCGAGGCGCTCACCCGGCCCGAGTTCCTCCCGCGCGCGCTCTTCGAGCGCTTCGGCATCTCGGTGCTCGCCACCACCGACGACCCCCTGGACGACCTCGCCCCGCACCGCGCGCTCGCCGAGGACCCCACCTTTACCGGCCGCGTCATCCCGACCTTCCGCCCGGACCGCTTCCTCGAGCTCGCCCGCCCGGGCTGGGCCGACCTCGCCCGTCAGCTCGGCGAGGTGTCCGGCGTCGACACCGGTGACTACGCCGGCTACATCGCGGCCCTCGAGAACCGCCGCCGCTACTTCAAGGAGCACGGCGCCGTCTCCTCCGATCACTCGCACGCCGACGCCGGCACCGAGCCGCTCGAGCTCGCGGAGGCCGAGCGGATCTACGCCGCCGCGCTCCGCGGGGAGGCCACCGCCGAGGAGGGACGCGCCTTCCACCGTCACATGATGAGCGAGACCGCGCGCATGGCGACCGAGGACGGTCTGGTCATGACGCTGCACCCGGCCGTCTACCGCAACCACGACACGGACAACTTCGAGCGCTACGGCGCCGACGCCGGCTCGGACATCCCGATCAAGGTCGAGTTCACGAAGGCGCTGCAGCCGCTGCTCGCCCGCTACGGCAACCACTCGAACCTCACCCTCGTCGTCTTCACCATCGATGAGACCGTCTACTCCCGTGAGCTGGCACCTATGGCGGGCTTCTACCGCTCGATGCACGTGGGCGTGCCGTGGTGGTTCATCGACGCCCCCGAGGCGATCCGCCGCTTCCGCGGCGCCGTGACGGAGACCGCCGGCTTCTACCGGACCTCGGGCTTCATCGACGACACGCGCGCGTTCCTGTCCATCCCGACGCGCCACGACATGTCGCGCCGTCTCGACGCCGCGTACCTGGCAGAGTTGGTCGCGCAGCACCGTCTCACCGAGGACGAGGCCCTGGCCACCGCCCTCGACCTCGTCACGACCATCCCGAAGAAGGTGTTCAAGCTGTGAGCGAGCGACTCAGCCGCCGCCCCGACCAGGTGGCGCCGCCCGTCCGCGTCGCCCACCTCGGCCTTGGCAACTTCTTCCGCGCCCACCAGGCCTGGTACACGATGCACGCCGCCGACGGCGCCGAGTGGGGGATCGCGGCCTTCACCGGCCGCCGCCCGGACGCCGCTCGCGCCCTCGCCCCGCAGGACGGGCTCTACACGCTCGTCGTGCGCGGCGCGGAGGGCGACGAGCTCGAGGTCGTCACCTCGGTGAGCGCCGTCCACGCGGCCGCCGACCACGCGGCGTGGCTCGAGTACCTGCGCGACCCCGCCGTCGCCGTCGTCACGACCACCGTGACCGAGGCCGGCTACCTGCGCGGCCCCGACGGCGGGCTGGACCGGGAGAGCCCCGACGTCCTCGCCGACGTCGAGACCCTGCGCCGTGACCCCGTCGCGCCCGTCACCACCGTGCCCGGCAAGCTCGTCGCCGGGCTCATCGCCCGCCAGGCGGCCGACGGCGGTGCCATCACGGTCCTGCCGTGCGACAACCTGCCCGGCAACGGCGAGGTCGTGGGCCGCGTCGTGCGCGACCTCGGTGCACTCATCGACCCGGACCTGCTGCCGTGGATCGACGAGAACGTCGACTTCGCCAGCTCGATGGTCGACCGCATCACCCCGGCCGTCGGCCCGGAGACCGCCGAGCTCGTCGAGCGTGAGCTCGGCGTCGTCGACGCCGCGCCCGTCGCGACCGAGCCCTTCACCGAGTGGGTCATCGCCGGGCGCTTCCCGGCCGGCCGCCCGCAGTGGGAGGCCGCCGGCGTCACGCTCGTCGAGGACGTCGAGCCCTACGAGCGCCGCAAGCTCCTCCTCCTCAACGGTGCGCACTCCCTCATGGCCTACGCCGGCCCGATCCTCGGCCACGAGACCGTGGACGAGGCCTTCGCCGACCCGCGGCTGCGCGCGTGGGTCGAGCGCCTGTGGGACGACGCCGAGGCCAGCCTCGACGTCCCCGTGGAGGACATCGCCGCCTACCGCGCGGCGCTGCGTGAGCGCTTCGCCAACCCCCGCATGCGCGACATTCTCGGCCGCATCGCCGCCGACGGCTCGCAGAAGCTGCCCGTGCGCCACGTCCCGGTGCTGCGCACCGAGCGCGGTGCCGGACGGCTGCCCCAGGGCGCCGTCGTCGCCGTCGCCGCCTGGGTCGCCCACCTGCGCGGGGCGGGCGTGCCGGTCAAGGACGTCGCGGCCGAGCGCTGGCAGCAGCTGGCGGCCGGGGACGACGAGCATGCCGTGCGCACCGTGCTCGGCGAGCTCGCCCCCGACCTCGCCGACGACGCCGAGCTGAGCTCCGCCGTCGTCGACCAGCTCCGGTCCTTCGAGTCGGGCACGGGGCGCTGAGCATGGGCGTCGTCCTCGGTATCGACGTCGGCACGACGACCACGAAGGTCATCGCCGTCGACGCGGCGTCCGGCTGGCGAATGGCGGCCTTCCGCGAGTACCGGCTCGCGGAGCCGCAGCCCCGCTGGCAGGTGCAGAGCCCGCGGATGGTGCTCGACGCCGTCGACGGCGCCCTGGCGGAGGTCGTCGCGGCCTGCGCCGGCCGCGCGATCGACGTCATCGGCGTCGGCTCCGCGATGCACGGGCTCGTCGGCCTCGACGAGGACCTGCACCCGATCACCGACATCATCACGTGGGCGGACACGCGTGCCCACGCCGAGGCCGCCGAGCTGCGGGCCGCCGGGCGGGCACGTGAGCTGCTCCACCTGTCCGGCACGCCGGTCCACCCGATGAGCCCGCTCGTCAAGCTCATGTGGTTCGCCCGCCACGACACCGCGACGGCGGCCCGTGCGCACCGCTGGATCGGGCTCAAGGACCTCGTCCTGCTCCACCTCACCGGGCGGCTCGTCACCGAGCTGTCCACGGCCTCGGCCTCGGGGCTGCTCGACCTGTCCACCCGCACGTGGGCCGACTCCTCCCTGACGCTGGCCGGGGTGCGGCGTGAGCAGCTGCCCGAGGTGCTCCCGACGACGGCGCTCCTCGACCTCTCCCGCGAGGCGGGCCTGCGCGTCGGGCTGCCGGGGGGCATCCCCGTCAACACGGGCGCCACTGACGGGCCGCTCGGCAACCTCGGCACCGGGGCGATCGAGCCCGGGATCGCGGGGCTGTCGATGGGCACGAGCGGCGCGGTCCGGACGGTCGTCGACGCGCCCAAGCTCGACGCCGACGGGCGCCTGTTCTGCTACGCCCTCACCGACGACGCCTGGGTGGTGGGCGCGGCGATCAGCAACGGGGGAGTCGTCGCCCGCTGGGCCGGTGAGGTCTACGCGCCCGACGTGCCCGCCGGGCCGCTGCGCGACGTCCAGGTCATGGCGATGGCCGGCGCCGTGCCCGCGGGCAGCGACGGCCTCATCATGCTGCCCTACCTGCTCGGTGAGCGGGCCCCGCTGTGGGACCCCGAGCTCACCGGGTCCTACCTCGGGGTGCGCCACGCCCACGGCCGCGGACACTTCATCCGCGCGGCGATCGAGGGGGTGGCGCTGCAGATGTCCAGCCTCGTCGACGTCCTCGACACGGTCACGCCCGTCACCGAGGTGCGCTGCACCGGCGGGGTCTTCCGCGCGGACCTGTGGCGCCAGGTCATGGCGGCGACGATCGGCCGCCCGCTCGTCCCGACCGACGACGCCGAGGGCTCCGCGCTCGGCTCGGCGATCCTCGCGCTGTACGCCCCCCGGCAGGTCGACTCGCTGGCCGCCGGCCTCGAGCTGCTCAGCCCCGCCGGTGACGTCGCCGACCCGATCGGCGTCTCCGAGGCCGACCGCCTCACGTACTCCGGCCTGCGAGCCCGGGCCGCCCACCTCCTGGGCGCCTACGACGAGCTCCAGTCCTACCTGGAAACCCTAGAGACCCAGCCCCGCCTGTAACTTCCCCCACCCCGCATATGCGGGAAACCTGCAGCCGATCCGCACGGAGAGCCGCAGATTCCCCGCATATGCGGTGGTGGTCAGGTGGGACGTCCCAGGTGTGGACCGGCTCCCCGCCGTTCATGTTCCTCACGTAGTCCGCGAGCATGAGGTGGAGGGCGTCGCGGCGGTCCTTGCCGCGCTCCTCGTAGGCCTCGACGGCGGCCACCTGCCACGTGGCGCCGTTGCGGCGCAGCCGGGCACGGGCCTCGATGATGTCGAGGTACTTCCCCGCGACCGGGGCATCCACACCCAGGCGCTCCAGGCCGCGCGCCGCCATCGGCAGCAGCGTGTCGAGGACGAGCCCGGTGCCCGACACCTCACCGAGGCCGGGCCAGTACAGCCGCGCGTCGATCCCGTACCGCGCGGCGGCGTGGAAGTTCTCCCGCGCCGCGTCGAAGGACATCCGGGACCACAGCGGCCGCTCGTCGGTGACGAGCTCGACGACCATCCCGTAGAAGAAGGCCGCGTTGGCGAGCGTGTCGATGACGCTCGGCCCGGCGGGCAGCACCCGGTTCTCCACCCGCAGGTGGGGGCGACCGTCCTGGACGTCGTAGATGGGGCGGTTCCACCGGTAGACGGTGCCGTTGTGGAGCCGCAGCTCGGCCAGCGACGGCGTGCCACCGGCCGCGAGCACCGCGGCCGGGTCCTCGTCGCTGCTCACCGGCAGCAGTGCGGGGAAGTAGCGGACGTTCTCCTCGAAGAGGTCGAAGATCGAGGTGATCCACCGGTCCCCGAAGAACACCCGCGGCCGCACGCCCTGGTTGCGCAGCTCGACCGACCGGGTGTCGGTCGCCTGGAGGAAGGTCTCCACGCGCGTCTCGGCCTGGAGGTGGTGGCCGAAGAGGTAGGGGGAGTTGGCGCCCATGACGAGCTGGGGCCCGGCGAGCAGCTGCGAGGCGTTCCAGTAGTCGGCGTACCGCCGGGGCGTGACCTGGAGGTGGAGCTGGGTGGAGGTGCACGCGGCCTCGGCGATGATCGAGTCCATCGTCAGCGACAGCGGCTCGGGACCGCCGATGCGCAGCGTGATGTCCTCGCGCCGCGAGTTCATGATGGCCTCGTCCAGCGCGACGTAGCGGTCGCTCTCGGTGAACCAGCTGCGCCCGGCGGGCGGCGCCGGCAGGGTCGGCAGGATCCCCACCATGACGAGCTCGGCGCCGGCGTCCCCGGCGCGGTCCCGCGCCCGGTTGAGGTTGCGGCGCAGCGCCGCCTCGAGCTGCTCGAGGGACTGGCCGTCGATGCGCCGCGGCTCGACGTTGAGCTCGATGGTGAACTTGCCCAGCTCGGTCTGGTAGAGCGGGTCGGCGATGCGCTCGAGCACCTCGGCGTTGCGGTGGAACGGACGCATGTCCGGGCCGGCGAGACCGAGCTCGATCTCCAGCCCGGTGCGCCACTCGTCCTCGACGAACACGCCCGCGTCGAGCATCGCCTCGAGCGTGTCCAGGCACCGGCGGATCTTCGCGCGGTACTTCGCGTGGTCCGCGCGCGTGAACGTCGTCCCGGAGATCTCCTCACCCACGCCCTGCTCCTTCTCTCGACTCGCTGGTGAGCGAACCACATGACGCGCCGCTCGGCACGTGCGCCCGGCTGGGCGACAATGGTGACGATGGTGGACGACGACGAGCAGAGCGACGCGCCGCGACGGCGCTGGCCGTGGTGGCACCGGCAGACGACGGCGACGCGACGTCTCCTCCGCACGGGCCTCCTGCTCCTCGTCACGGTGCTGGTCTCCGGCGTCGTCGGGGTGCTCACCGCGTCGACCGACTCCTCCCTGGGCCCGCACGTCGCCCACTACGAGGTGACGGCGCAGCACGAGATCGTCGTCGACCTCGGTCCCCTGGGCACGGTCCTGCTCGACTCCCCGATGCCCTGGCCACTGGGCGTGGAGGTCGTCGTCCAGGAGATTCCGGCCGAGCTGACGGCCGTGCAGGCCAGCCCGGCCACCGGCCTGGCCGGTGACCTCGCCGCGTACGCGCAGGTCGTGTCCCACCCCGACGCCGTCGTCGCCGACGCCGTGAGCGCGCTGGTCCGCGACGCCCTGGGCCGCGCAGCGATCGTCGCCGGGTCCGTCCTCCTCGTCGTCGCCGGCGCGCGGCTCGCCTCCCGCGGGCTGCTGCGCCGCGAGGTGGCCCACGCGGCACGGCGCCCCGGCGTCGTGCCGCTTGTTGCCGTCGTCGTCGTCACGGTCGTGGCGGTGCCCACGGCCCTCACCGTGCGCGACCGGCCCACGCCCGGCCGGACCATCAGCGCGCTGGCCGGCACGCCGATGGAGGACCTGCGGATGACCGGCCGGATGGCCCAGCTCATCGACACCTACGGGGGCTACCTCGTGGAGGCCTACGAGGAGAACGAGGCCTTCTACGCCTCGGTCAACGAGAACCTCGAGGCCGCCTACGCCCAGGACCGCGCCCCGTCCCGCCGGCCGACGACGTCACGGCGCCGGCCGACGACGTCACGACCCCCGCCGACGACGTCACGGCGCCGGCCGATGACGCCACCGCCCCGGCCGACGACGACGCCGCCTCGCCCGAGGCAGCCGCCTCACCGGACGACGGCGTCGCACCCGCGTCGGAGGCGGCCACCGAGGCGCCCGCGCGGGTGGAGCCGGTGACGTTCCTCCTCGTCAGCGACCTCCACTGCAACGTCGGGATGGCGTCCGTCATCGCCGGCGCCGCGCGCCTGAGCGGGGCGAGCGCCGTCCTCGACGCGGGCGACACCGTGATGAGCGGGACGGCCGTGGAGTCCTACTGCGTCAACGCCTTCGCCGGGGAGATCCCCGACGACCTCCCGATGATCGTGTCCACCGGCAACCACGACTCCGTCACCACCGCCGAGCAGATGCGCGACGCCGGGTACGTCGTCCTGGGCGGGGACGTCGTCGAGGTCGACGGCGTGCGGATCCTCGGCGACACCGACCCCACGCTGACCGCCGTCGGCGAGGGCACCCGGCCCGAGCGCGAGGAGACCGTGCCGGAGATGGGGGAGCGGCTCGCCGAGGCGGCGTGCTCCGCCGACCGGGCCGACATCATGCTCATCCACAACCCCCGCGCCGCGCTCCCGGCACTCGAGCAGGGGTGCGTGCCGCTCGCGCTGTCGGGGCACTGGCACCGTCGCGAGGGGCCGGAGGTCCACGGCGCCGGCACCCGGTACGTCAGCGCGAGCACCGCCGGCGCGTCGGGCGGTGCGACGGTCGGCCCGCTCAACGGGCCCGCGGAGATGACGGTGCTGCGTGTCGACGCCGCCAGCGGCCGCCCGCTCGACTACCGGGTGGTGACCGTGGGCACCGACACGACCGTCGATCTGGGGCGCTGGTACCGGTTCCCGGACCCTGCTGACTCGGCGTCGACGAGCGGTGATACTGGGACCGACGGGCCCAGCGGGGACCCGAGCGACGCGGAGTCGTCCGCGGAAACGGAGCGCAGATGAGCCAGCAGCAGCGGGCCGAGGACGTCACCGCGGACGAGGACGCCCTCACCGACGAGGAGCTGCTCGCCGAGGAGGAGGCCCTCGCGGCCCTCGACCCCGCCCGCCCCACCGAGCACCAGCTCGCCGGCGGCGCCACCCGCGGCCTGGGCTGGCTCCTCACCATCGGTGGCGCGCTCGGCACCTGGGCCTCGGTCATGCTCGTCCTCTCCACTCTGAAGCTGCTCCGTGACCCGAACGCCGCCCTCGGCTGCGACATCAACCCGCTCATCGGCTGCGGCAAGTTCGTCCTCTCGTGGCAGGCCTCGGTGCTCGGCCCGCCCAACGCCGTCCTCGGCACGATCGGCTTCGCCATCGTCACCGCCACCGGCGTCGCGCTCCTCGGCGGCGGGCGGCTCCCGCGCGTGTACTGGGTGCTGCTCATGGCGGGATCCGTCCTCGCGGCCGTGTGGATCACGTGGTTCCAGTACCAGGCCTTCGCCAACCTCCGCGGCCTGTGCCCCTACTGCCTCGTCGTGTGGGCGGTGACGATCCCGATCGTCGTCAACGTCCTCGCCCGCGGCTTCCAGGCCCGCCACCTGCCGGCCCCCGAGGGTTTGCGGCGCTTCCTCGTCCAGGACCGCGCCCTGGTCATCACGGTCTGGTACGCCGTCGTCCTCGTCCTCATCGGTGTCGTCTTCTGGGACCAGTGGATGCTGATCCTGTGACCCAGCTGCCCACCTCGAACGTCACCCAGGACTACCTCAAGGCGATCTACGCCGCGGTGGAGTGGGGCGGGCCGGCGACGAGCGTCAGCGCCCTCGCGGCGCGGATGGGGGTCTCGGCGTCGACCGCCTCGGAGACCGTCCGGCGCCTGGCGGACGAGGGCCTGGTCCACCACGAGCGCTACGGGGGTATCTCCCTCACCGGCCGCGGCCGGCAGGCGGCGCTGGCGATGGTGCGCCGCCACCGGCTCATCGAGACCCTCCTCGTCGAGCACCTGGGCTACGAGTGGGACGAGGTCCACGACGAGGCCGAGGTCCTCGAGCACGCCGTCTCCGACCTGCTCGTCGAGCGCATCGACCGGCTCCTCGGCCACCCCGTCCGCGACCCGCACGGGGACCCCATCCCCACGGTCGGCGGGGAGGTCACCGTGCCGCCCACCCGTCCGCTGGCGCAGACCCCCGCGGGGGAGGGGGGCAGGGTCGTGCGGATCTCCGACGCCGAGCCGCAGGTGCTGCGCCACCTCGCCGACGTCGGGGTGCGGCTGGACGCGCACGTCGCCGTCGTCGAGGCCCGGCCCTACGTCGGCACCACCCTCTTCACCGTCACCCCGCCCGGGGAGTCGGCGGGGGAGCCCGTCGAGCTCGGGGACCCCGCCGTCGCGGCGGTGTGGGTCACCGCCTGACGCCTCAGAGGTGGCGCTGGGCGGTGCGCAGCTTGTGCGCCAGGTGCTGCAGGGTGCGCAGCTCGTCCTCGTCGAGCGCCCCGCCGACGTAGCGGCGGATCGAGCGCACGTGGTGGCGGCCGATCTCGCGCTGCAGGCGCAGCCCCTCGTCGGTGAGCGCGACGACGACGCCGCGCGCGTCGCCCGGGGCGGCGCGCCGCTCGAGGAGCCCGCGGGCACTGAGACGGTCGACCATGCGGCTGAGGCTTGGCTGGGACAGGAGGATGAGCGCGGTGAGGTCGCGCATGCGCATCGCCCGGCCCTCCCCGAGGCTCAGCTGGAACAGGACGTCGTACTCGCGCGAGGTGAGCGGGGCGAAGTCGTCACCGGCCTCGAAGCGCCGCATAAGGGTCACCTGTGCCCGGAAGAGCTCCTCCCACGCTTCGGCGGCCGTCCGGGTGGACACTGCACGCTCGTCCTGTCCTGGCACCTCGTCCCTTTCGTCCCACCGATCGTAGTCGTCGATACCCTGGCGCCATGAGCACCGTCTTCAGCAGGATCATCGCCGGGGAGATCCCGGGACGCTTCGTCTGGGCCGACGACGAGTGCGTCGCCTTCGCGACCATCGCCCCCGTCACGGACGGCCATGTCCTTGTCGTTCCGCGGATCGAGGTCGACCAGCTGACCGACGCGCCCGACGGTCTCGTCGCCCACCTGGCGGTCGTCGCGGCCACGATCGGGCGCGCGCAGCGTGCGGCGTGGGACGCGCCACGCGCCGCCGTCATGGTGGCCGGCTTCGAGGTCCCGCACCTGCACGTCCACGTCCTGCCGGCCTGGGACGAGGCCGCCCTGCGCTTGGACCGTGCCCGCGACGACGTCCCGCCCGCGGAGCTCGACGCCGCCGCGGAGCGCCTGCGTGAGGCGCTGCGCGAGGCCGGCCACGGCGCCCACGTGCCCCGCGCGTTGAGCTCCGCCCGGCTCTGAGCCGGCTCAGCCCAGCAGCTCGCGGATGTCGTCCGCGGACAGCGGGGCCGAGGCGGCCGTGGTCCCACCGGCGAGCACGCGGCCGGCGAGCTCACGCTTGCGGTCGGCCAGCGCCATGACCTTCTCCTCGATCGTCCCCTCGGCGACCATCCGGTAGACCATGACGGTGCGGTCCTGCCCGATGCGGTGCGTGCGGTCGATCGCCTGCTCCTCCACGGCGGGGTTCCACCAGGGGTCGAGCATGAAGCAGTAGTCCGCCTCGGTGAGGTTGAGCCCCACGCCGCCGGCCTTGAGGCTGATGAGGAAGACGGGCGCCTGCCCCTCCTTGAACTCCCGGATGCGGGCCGCGCGGCCCCGCGTGCTGCCGTCGAGGTAGCAGTAGTCGATGCCCTGCTGCTCGAGCCGCTCCCGCACCAGCCCGAGGTAGCCGGTGAACTGGCTGAACACCAGCGCCCGGTGGCCCTCGGAGACGAGCTCGGCGAGCTGCTCGAGGAAGGCCTCGGCCTTGCTCGAGCCCACGCCCTCGTACTCCGGGTCGACGAGCGCGGGCGCCAGGGCCAGCTGCCGCAGGAGGGTGAGGGAGCGGAAGATCGTGAAGCGGTTCTTGTCCATGTCGTCGACGAGACCGAGGATCTTGCGACGCTCCCGCGCCAGGTGGGTGTCGTAGATCTTCCGGTGGCGCGCCGTGAGCGGGACGGTGAGCACCTGCTCCTGCTTGGGCGGCAGCTCCTGGGCGACCTCCTCCTTGGTGCGGCGGCGGATGAAGGGCCGGGTGCGGCGGCGCAGCCGGTCCAGCGCCGCGGAGTCGTGCTCCCGCTCGATCGGGTTGCGGTAGGCGACGGTGAAGTCGCGGGGGTCGGGGAAGAGGCCGGGTGCGGTGATGGACAGCAGCGCCCACAGGTCCATGAGGCTGTTCTCCAGCGGCGTGCCGGAGATCGCGAGCTTGACCGGGGCGGCGATCTTCCGCGCGCACACGTGCGTCTTGGCCTGGTGGTTCTTCACCATCTGCGCCTCGTCGAGGACGAGCACCGACCAGTCCAGCGCGTCGTAGGACGCGAAGTCCAGGCGCAGCAGCGCGTAGGACGTGACGACGACGTCGGCCCCCGCCACGTGGTCCGCGAGCGGCAGCCGCGCCTTGGCGGCGGTCTGCTCGACCGTCTGCACCGTGAGGTCGGGGGTGAAGCGGGCCGCCTCGCTCGCCCAGCCGCCCACGACGGAGGTGGGCGCGACGACGAGCACCGGCGCGGTGAGCCGGCCGGTCTCCTTGGCGCGCAGGACGGCGGCGAGGGTCTGGAGGGTCTTGCCCAGGCCCATGTCGTCGGCGAGGATCCCGCCGAGCCCGGCCTCCCACAGCGTGGAGATCCACTCGAAGCCCTCGCGCTGGTAGGAGCGCAGCTCGGCGCGCAGGCCGGCGGGCACGTCGACCTGCCCGGGCGGCGGGCCGGAGACGAGCGCGTCGACGGTGCGCCGCCACCGCTCGCTCTGCTCGGCGACGACGCCGAGGGCGACGAGCTCCTGCCACAGGTCGGCCTGGTAGGCGGTGACCCGCAGCGTGCCGGACTCCTCGTCATGGAGCCCGCCGGCCTCGGCGATGAGCTGGCGCAGCTGGTCGAGCTCGGGACGGTCGAGGGTGACGTAGGTGCCGGAGGGGAGGAACAGGTGCGGCTCGCCCGTGGCCAGCGCACGGAAGAGGTGGCCGAAGGGCACCGGCTCGCCCTCGAGCTCGACGGCCACCTCGAGGTCGAACCAGTCGCCCTGCGGGGTGTCGGTGGCGGTGAGCGAGATGGTGGGGGCGACGTCGACGTGCTTGTAGTCAGGCACCTCGCCGCTCACCTCGACGACGACGGCGGGGTTGGCCCGGCGCAGCCGGTCCAGGCCGTCCTCGGTGAAGCGGGCGGCGTCGAGCCGGCGCAGCTCGGCGACGGGCGCGGGCCCGCGCCCGGAGGCGTGGCGGGGGAGCTCGGCCGGCAGGTCGAGGGCGTCGAGCAGGCGCCGCTCGGCCGCGTGGTCGCGCACCCAGTCGGCTGCCGGTGCGACGTCGTCGTCGCTGCCCACGGGCAGGTCGGCGACCGTCTCGCCGGACTGGTAGCGGAAGGACCAGGCGAGGCGGACGACGAACTCGGGCAGGTGCTCGACCGCGAGGACGAGGACGGGGGCGAGGACCTCGGGGAGGTCGACGGCGTCGTCGGAGGACCGCACGGGCAGGAGCAGGCGCAGGCGGGGGTAGAAGTCGCGGCGGAAGCGGACGACGCCGTCGGGCGGGATGTGGAGGGGCTCGCCGGGGACGAGCTCGGAGGCGCCGAGCGGCAGCGGGCGGGCCAGCGGCGCGAGGACGAGGCCGTCGTCGCTCACGGCCACGCCGTGGACCGGGTGGCCGACGAAGGCGACGGCGTGGGCCCCCGCCGTGCGGCCGGCGACGCGCACCGACGGGGCGACGCGCACGCCGTCGTGGATGGGGTGGGTGGTGACGTCGAGGGTGACGTCGGCGGGTGTGCTGCTGAGCGTGACCTCGCCCTTGACGCTGCGGTGGGGCACGAGCGCGACGCCGGCGTCCACCACCTGCTGCAGGAGCGGCCACACGGCCGGGCCGAGCTCGTCGAGGAAGACGTGGGTGCCGTAGGCGTGCGGGTGGGAGGCGATGAGCGCGCGCAGCGCCTCGGCGTGGGCGGGGACGTAGCGGCTCCACGTCCACCGCACGGTCTGCCAGCTCACGCCGGTGCGCACCCACTGGCCCTTGGCGCCGGGCGTCACCGGCGCCATGCGGATCCGGGCGGCGCTGCGCCCGGCCGACGCCGCGGCCGCCCCTCGCGCGACGACCCGCTCGAGCTGGAGCCCGAGCGGGTCCCCGCTGCCGGAGGCGGCGTCGGTGACGGCGTCGTCCAGGGCGCGCTCCCAGGCGGGACGGACGCCGGTGATGCTCGCCTCCCGGGCCGCGACGACCACTGCCACGCCGTGCTTGCAGCCCAGCTTCACCGGGCAGGTGCAGTGGACCGAGACCTGCGCGCCGGGGTAGAGGACGACGAAGCACTGGTAGGAGGCGGCCCCGCTGCCGCGGACGGTGGCGAACAGGGCCCGCTCGTCGGGGTCGACGTGGAGCCGCTGGACCATCCCGCGCCGCGCGTAGTCGGTGCCGCGCTCCACCGTGCCGCGGTCGAACCATCGCGCGAGGGTGGCGTCGTCCGGGAGCGTGAGGTTCTGCAGCGCCCGCACGTCGCTCTCGGTCAGGTCCACCCGCCTACGGTAACCGCGGCCTGTGACACTCAGATGCTGCGCCGCATCATCCTGATCCCCACCGTGAGCCCGACCGCCGCGAGCACGATGGCGGCCAGGGCGCCCTGCCACACCGCGGGCTCGGTGAGCTGCCCGTTGAACAGCGCCCGCTCCGCCTCGACGAGGTAGGTGAGCGGGTTGAGCTGGGACAGCACCTGCATCCAGCGCGGCGCCGCCTCGAGCGGCAGCAGCATCCCGGACAGGATCATGAGCGGGAAGATGAGCGCCTGCTGCACCGCCCAGAACATCCAGTCCCGTTCACGCGCGGCGATCCCCAGGGAGTAGCTGAGCGCGCCGAGCCCGATCCCGAAGGCCGCGAGGACGACGAGCCCCAGCGCCATGCCGGGCAGGTGCGGCCGGAAGCCGAAGATCGCGGCCACGAGCGTGATGACGACCGCCTGGACGGCGAGCGGCACCATCTCCTTCAGCGCGCGCCCCACCATGAGGGCCGAGCGCGCCACGGGCGTGACGAGCATCCGCTCGTGGGAGCCGGACTGGAGCTCGAAGAGGAGGTTGGAGCCGGCCATCGCGGTGCCGAAGAGGGTGCTCATGACGATGATGCCCGGGACGAACCACTGGAAGGACTCGGCCAGCGGCAGGCCGGTCATGCCGCTGAGCAGGGGGCCGAAGAAGGCGAGGAAGACGAGGGGCTGGAGCAGGGAGAAGATGATGCTGAACGGGTCGCGCAGGACCGGCCACAGCTCGCGGACGAGGACGTTGCGGGCGTCGGTGACGACGGAGCTCACTGGGGGCCTCCGGGGGTGAGGGCAGGCTGGGCGGGGGTGTCGGCGCCGGCGGGGGCCTGCTCCTCGCGCAGGCTGCGGCCGGTGAGGCGGAGGAAGACGTCGTCGAGGGTGGGCTGGTGGAGCTCCGCGGCGATGACCCGGTGGCCGCCGGCCGCGAGGTCGGCGAGCAGCCCGGGGAGCACGCGGTCGCCGTGGTCGACGACGACGGCGTACCGCACCGCCGGCCCCTCCGGCACCGTGACGGCGGTCTGCTCGACGTCGTCACCGCGGGCGGCGACGCGCCGCAGCGTGGCGAGGGCGCCGTCGTCGGGGCCGGTTCCCTGCAGGGTGAGGAGGATGCGGTCCCCGGCGAGGTTCGCCTTGAGCCGGGCGGAGGTGTCGTCGGCGATGAGCCGGCCCTGGTCGACGATCATCACCCGCTCGGCGAAGCGGTCCGCCTCGTCGAGGTAGTGGGTGGTGAGGAGCAGGGTCATCCCGTAGCGCTCGCGCAGGGTGAGGATGTGGTCCCACAGGTGGGAGCGGGACTGCGGGTCCAGGCCGGTGGACGGCTCGTCGAGGAAGAGGAGCTGCGGGGCGGGGACGAGGCCGAGGGCGATGTCCACGCGCCGGCGCTGGCCGCCGGAGAGGGTCATCGTCGTGCGGGTGGCGAGCTCGGTGAGGCCGAGGATCTCCATGAGCTCGTCCGCGCGACGACGTCGCTCGACGCGGCCCAGGCCGTAGAAGGCGCCCTGGGAGACCAGCTCGTCGCGCACCCGGTAGTACTGGGCCGCGCCGTTCTTCTGGCCGATGTAGCCGATCGACCGGCGCACGTCGGCCTGCTGGCGGGCGATGTCGAAGCCGCAGACCGTGGCGTGGCCGCTCGTGGGCGGCAGGAGCGTGGTGAGCATGCGCAGGGAGGTGGACTTGCCGGCCCCGTTGGGCCCGAGGAAGGCCGTGAGGGTGCCGGGCTCGATGTCCATCGTGAGGTCGCTGACCGCGACGACCTCCTCACCGCCCTTGCGGTGGAAGGTCTTGGTGAGCCCCTTGGTGCTGATGATCGGAGTCATAACGAGGACGCTACGAGCCGATGCGGCCAGATCCTGGCCGCATCGATCGGTAGATTTCCGGCATGGCCGATCCCACCGCCCGTGCCCTGCGCCTGCTCTCCCTGCTCCAGACCCACCGCTCGTGGTCCGGCCGGGAGCTGCGCGACCGCCTCGGCGTCAGCGCCCGCACCCTGCGCCGCGACGTCGATCGGCTGCGCGAGCTCGGCTACGAGGTCAGCGCCCGTCCCGGCCTCGACGGCGGGTACCGGCTCGAGGCGGGCGCTCGCCTCCCGCCGCTCCTCCTCGACGACGACGAGGCCGTGGCGATCGCCGTCGGGCTGCGCGTGGCGGCCGTCCAGGGACTGGGGGAGCACACCGCGCTGAGTGCCCTCGTCAAGCTCGAGCAGATGCTCGCGCCGCACCTGCGCCGGCGGGTGTCGGCTCTCCAGGAGTACGCCGTGCCGGCGGGCGGGCGCGGCCGGGCCGTGGACCCCGACGTCGTCGCCGAGCTGGCGCTCGCGTGCCGCGACCACGAGCGCGTCCGCTTCCGCTACGTCACCGCCCTCGACGTCGAGGCTTCCCGTCACGTCGAGCCGCACACGCTCGTGTCCAACGGGCCGCGCTGGTACCTCGTGTGCTGGGACCTGGACCGGGAGGACTGGCGCACCTTCCGTCTCGACCGCCTGTCGGGGCTGTTGCGCACCGGGGTGCGGACGGCCCCGCGCGAGCTGCCGGTGGACGACCCCTCCGAGCTGATCCTCACGACCGACACGGACAGCCGCAGCTACCCGCTGGAGGCGGTGGTCCACCTCGACATGGACCTGGAGGAGATGCGCAAGCACTTCGGCGTGTGGTCGACCGGCGCGACGCCCAACGAGTCAGGCGGCACCGACTGGCCGGTGGCCGGCGGATCGCTCGCCGACCTCGTCTACGGGCCCGCGTGGATCCCGCCCGAGGTGACGTGGACGGTAAGCGGGGGAGAGGAGGCGGTGAGCGCGCTGGCCCACTTCGGCAGGCGCCTCACCGAGGCGACGACGCCCCCGCCCGAGTGACCACGATGTGAGACAATAGCGGTGAAGCTGGTGGCGAGGGCGTCCTCAGCAGGACGTCTCGCCCCACACGGGCAGCCCGGCCCACGAGGCCGTGCTCAGGTGCGCCCGCCTACCCGGTGGGCCTGATGAAGGGACGTGGTACCACCATGCAGAGGATGCTGGGCGACGACTTCGCTCGCAGCATGAACATCCCACTGGCAGACATCGTCTACCTCCAGCAGCGGCCGGTCCCGCTGCTCCCGCGCCGGCTGCGCCGCCGGCGCCGCGCCGCGAGGACGCCGCGCACCGGGCCGGGAGACCGCCGCCGATAAATGAGTGGCGCCCCTGACACCGCCCCTGGCAGGGTTCTCGTCATGGCCAAGCATCTGCTCGCGTAGCAGGCCTCGTCGCCGAAGGGATCCCGACGACGAGGTCGCGCGATCCCTGCCCGGGCACCGGGCCATGCCGTCGTCCCCTCGTCCGGGGACTCCACCCACAAGAAGAGTCAGGGGTTTGTCATGTCCTCCCTCATGCTCGGCGACATGTCCGCCAGCGCCATGGGAATGCCGCTCGCGGACTACGTCCACCTCCAGCGCCGTCCGGCCACCCGCGTCCTGCGGGCCCGCCGGGGACGCTGGGCGGGTATCGGGCCGCGCGCGGTCGTGCGCAACGCATCACTGCCACGCGCATGACCGCCCGCGCCCAGGGCCCGGCACGCTACGGCGTGCCGGGCCTTTTCCGTGTGCCGGGTGGCGGGCCCCCAGGGGGTATAGCGCCGGACAGGTCTTGCGGGCACGGGGGTGGGGGCCGTGATTCAGATGCCGGGCGGTGCCGGACTCCGCACCGGTGGCGGTTCCGTTATAGGGAGTCCAAGTCCCCGAGGGTTGCGATGGCCGGGCATCGGACGCCGCGCCAGGACCGAGGGACCTTCGCCCCGCCTGGTGTAACCCTGAAGTGGGAGGATGAAGGCAACCGAATGAGGCGGACACCATGGCTCACCGCAGCGTGAGACCGCGACGGATCGACCTTCCCGACAGCTATCGGCTCCACTCGACGCTCGATCTCAAGGATGACAAGCGGGCAGCGACCACTATTAAGGTCGCGTTCGCCTTGACTGTCGCTGCCATGATCACCCTGGCCCTTGTTCTCGACCTCCCGTTCCAGAGCACCTTGAGTACCGGCGCGAGCGTCTCGATCACCGTGGTCGCCTGCCTTGCCTACATGGTCGTGCACGAACTCACCCACGCCGCCCTGCTCTGGTGGCTGACACGGGAACGCCCGACAGTCGGCGTGCGGTTTCCCTACCTCATCACCGGGAGCCAGGCGTTCCTCACCCGGGGCGGGGCCGTCGTCGTCGCCCTGACGCCCCTTGTGCTCTACACGCTCGTCTTGCTCGACCTGCTCCGGTCCCTGCCGCCGGAGTTCTTCCTCACGGTCTACGTCGTCCTGGTCCTCAATGTCGCCGGATCTGCGGGGGACGTGCTGCAGGCGCGGGCCTTCCTCCGGCTCCCGCCGGCGGCACTCATCCGTGACGACGGAGAAGAGACGTCCGTGTTCCTCCCGGCGGAAACTTCGCCCGTGACGGCGCCAGCTGTCCAGCGTGAGCGGTAGACCCGTGCCAACAACCGCGGCCCTGCACCGGGGAGCTCGATGGCGGGGTACGACGATCGGCGGTCTGGCACGGGCCTTCCCGGTGTCGACCTTCTTCGTGACGGCCTACCTGCTGAGCTGGGCGTACTGGCTGGTCGTTCTCGGGAGCATGGGACATAGCACGCTCGCCTGGTTCGTTCCTGGTGCGTTCGGGCCGCCGGTGGCCGCTCTGTTCGTCACCGGGCTGGTCGACGGGCGCGCCGGCGTCCGCACGTTCTTGCGGCGCTTGGTCCAGTGGCGGGTCGCGCCCCGGTGGTACGTGGTGGCCATCGTCGGTCTTCCGGCGCTGGGGGTCGCTGTCGGGCTGCCCTTCCGGGACGGGACCGAGAGGTTCGCCGGGTCCGGCGCAGCCCTGCTCGTGACGTATCTGGCGAGCTTGTCGTTCCTCATGGTTCTGGGCGGGGGTCAGGAAGAACCCGGCTGGCGGGGGTTCGCGCTGCCTCGGATGCAAGAGCGCATGGGTGCCCTGCGCGCGTCGCTTGTGCTGGGGGTGTTGTGGGGGTTGTGGCACCTTCCGGTGTTCGTCTTCGTCCCGGGCTACCACTCCGCCGGGACGGGTGTGGCCAGCGTGGCCGCGACCGTGCTTGTTTTCACGGCGGTCGGTGCGGTCGGGCAGTCGCTGTTGTTGACGTGGTTGTTCAACCACACCGGCGGCAGCGTGTTCTTCGCCGTGTTGGCGCATGCGTCCCTCAACGCGGGCTCTGGTTTTGTCCCGGCAGGCCGCGCCGCGTCGATGGCCGTCTTCGCGTCGT
The DNA here is from genome assembly GCF_965111665.1 of Georgenia sp. Marseille-Q6866. Classification (NCBI taxonomy): domain Bacteria; kingdom Bacillati; phylum Actinomycetota; class Actinomycetes; order Allobogoriellales; family Allobogoriellaceae; genus Georgenia; species Georgenia sp. Marseille-Q6866. The sequence goes on from NZ_CBCOOR010000001.1 coordinate 86,894, forward strand.
TCGGCGTCGTCGGCCTCGTCGTGGCGTTGGCAACGCGGGGAACACTTGCCTATCGCCCACTGCGTGGGCCGTCGCGAGACGTCGCCACCGTCCCCGAGCGTGGCGAGGTGGTGCCATGATCGGTACGCCGTCGGGCTCGATGGCTTTGACCGCGGGTTGGCTTACCTCGTGTCGGCAGGACCGGTGGCGCGGCGGACGAGCGCGTTTCAGGCAGTCTTCCACTTGAACAGCCGGGCGCCCAGGGCGCCGAAGACGACGATCATGCCCACGAGCACTGTGGTGGCGAGGCCATAGCCGGACCAGGCGTGACCGCTCCACAGTCCCTGCATCAGCTCGACCAGGTGATGGATGGGTGAGAAGTTCATGACGCGCTGGACTCCCGCCGGAAGCACGGCTAGCGGGACGAATGCCCCGGACGTCAGCATGAGCAGAATCATCAGGCCGTTCCCGATGCCCGTTGCCGCGGCTGCAGACGGGTAGATCGCCGCCAGCGTGTAGCCGAGCGCTAGGAAGGCGAGCAGTCCGAGCGCCGCGGCCGCGAGGACTAACAGCAGATTGCCCTGCGGTCGTACCCCAAAGGCCACGATCCCCACGAACAGGGCCAGGACGATCCCCGTCAGACCGATCAGGAAGTTGACTGTGAGGTCGGCGGCAACGTAGGTCCGCGGACGAAGCGGCGTCGCCCGCAGCCGCATCAGGGCACCGCTCTCCCGGAGTTGTAGCTGGTTCACCGGCAGCAACAGGACGCCCATGATCGCCATCACCAGCGACGCGTAGGCAGGAAGGGTGGCGTCTACATAGCCTCGACCGCCGAACTCGGGTTTGGGGTCGTTGCCGAAGATCAGCCCGAGGATCACCACGAGCATGGGTGCGAAGATTAACGTGAAGAACAGTCCCACTGGCTCGCGCAGTGTCGAGCGGGCGAGGGTGCGGACGAGTGTCTTGTACGTGCGCATCAGTGTGCTTCTCGCATGGTGCGCCCGGTGAGGTTGAGGAAGACGTCTTCCAGTCCGGGTGACGTTGTGGTCATGTCGCTCACAGCGACCCCTGTCTGGGTCAGGTGGGCGAGCACGTTCTGTGCGAACGCCCCGCGTCCGCGGACGACCGTCGCTCCAGCGTCCGCGTTCACCGAGGAGACTCCCTCGATGGAAGCCAACGTGGCCGGCGCGGGCCGGTCGAGCGTGAGTCGCAACGTCGAACCCCCGGCGTGTGCGGAAATAAGTCCCGCGACGGTGTCGAGAACGACGATTCTGCCGTGATCGATGATGGCGACCCGGTCGCAGAGCGCCTCGGCCTCTTCCATGTAGTGCGTGGTGAGGACGACCGTCTTACCGCGCTCGCGAATGTCGCGGACCACCTCCCACATCGCCAGGCGAGCTTGTGGGTCGAGAGAGGTGGTCAGTTCGTCGAGGAAGAGCAGCTCCGGGTCGTGGATGAGGGCAAGTGCGATGAATACGCGCTGCCGCTCGCCGCCGGACAGCTTGGTCACGTAGGACTTCTCCTTCGCCGCGATCCCAAGTGTCTCCAGGAGGGGACGCCAGGCCACCGGCTGCGCGTAGAACGAGGAGAAGAGCTCCAGCGCCTCGCCCACCTTGAGCCTGGGCAGGAGGGCCGCTTGCTGCAGCTGGACGCCAGTGCGTTGCACGAGCTGCTGGGCGTCCTTGATCGGGTGCAGCCCAAGCACGTCGATTGAGCCGGCAGTGGGTGTGTCCAGGCCTTCCATGCAGTTGAGGAGGGTCGTCTTCCCCGCGCCGTTGGGGCCGATGATGCCGAAGACCTCGTTCTGCTCGACGTTGAGGCTCACCCCGTCGACGGCGGTGAGATCGCCGAAACGTCGGGTGACGTCGCGGCAGGAGACGGCGCTCACCGCCCCTGCCCTTCTCCAGATGTGCGCGGCGGCACAGTGGCGTCCAGTGCTTGAGCAATGAAGCCTTGAAAGAGGTCCTGCCGGACGATGGCGATGCCGCGGTCGACGTCCGCCAGAAGCAGGAGCGTGTCGCCCGGGTTGATGCCGAAGATGTCGCGGGCTCCCTTTGGGATCACGATCCGGCCCTTCTCACCCACAATCACCGGGCCGTACTGGTCCACGACCTCGTCCAGGATCGCGTAGAGCACCGCCTCGGGACCGAGACGCAGAATGTCGGGGGCGTTCTCGAGCCGGTGCCTGACCCGGCCGAGGTCGGGTGCCGCCTGTTGTCTGACGGTGGTGACGGCAAGACCAGGACCGGTAAACACGTGCAGCTCACTGAACTCGACCTGTTCGACATCCTCGAGGTATCGAGCAGGGTGCAGCACCGTGAACAGGGTGTGGCCGTATCGTTCCAGCTTCGGCCGCTGATGCGCCTTGTCGGTGTCCTCCGCGACCAACCCATGCAGGCCGAGTTCGCCCGCGATGACGCTGACCTCCTCGGCGGTGGGCCGGTAGAGGCCCATCCAGGCCATGCCACCATGTTGATGAAGCAGCTCGAGGGTCTGCTCCAGGCTGTCCGGCGTCGCGGCCGGTAGGCCGTCGACGTAGATGACGTTGGCTATCACGCCCATGAGTGCCCTCGTCCCAGGTGGCGTCGGCTGTTCATAGTCCGTGGTCGAGCAGCCACTGCGTCAGGTTGGCGGTGCGCTGGCCGAGGTCGGTGCCGGTGTAGGTGCCCTGGTCGCGGTCGGCGACGATGCGGCCGTCGACCATGTACAGCACCCGGTTCGTGCGGGCGGCGACCTTGGCGTCATGGGTGACGATCATGATCGTGGTCCCCTCGGCGTTGAGCTCGCTGAGGATGTCCATGATCTCGGCGGCCGCAGTGGAGTCCAGGGCGCCGGTTGGTTCGTCGCCGAGCAAGATGGTCGGCCCGTTGATCAGGGCCCGGCAGATGCCCACTCGTTGGAGCTGGCCGCCGGAGGCTTCGGAGATGTCCCGGTGCGCCAGCTCGGCTACCCCGGTGCGTTCCATCAGCGTCATCGCCCGGTCGTTGAGTTCCTCGCGCGGGGCCAGACCGGCGAGGTAGGCGGGCAGGACCACGTTGTCGAGCAGGCACAGGTTCTTCAGGAGGTGGACGTGCTGGAAGACGAATCCCATGGTGGTCAGCCGCAGCCGGGCCAGCTGCTTCTGGCTCAGCGCGGCCAGGTCCTGTCCGGCGTAGCGAACATTGCCGGAGGTCATGGTGTCCATGCCGCTGATGTTGTAGAGCAGGGTGGACTTGCCCGACCCGGAGGGTCCCATCACCGAGACGAATTCGCCGTCGTGGATCTGGACGTTCACCTGGTGCAGCACGGTGTGGCTGCCGAAGGCCTTGGTCAGTCCTTGGGCATCGAGGATGGTGGTGCTTGTTCGAGGTGCCTCACGAACGCTGCTGACGGTGGTCATCACGGCCTCTTTCACTCGGTGGTGAGGGTGGAGATGGTGGCGGTAGAGATGGAGCGGGAGCTGGCCACGGTCGCCAGCGCGACGGCGCCCAGGAGAACCGCGGGCAGGAGCCCGTAGGCGAGAAGCGGGTTGGTGGCGAAGTCGATCCGGCTGGTGCCTTGGCCGAGGGTCTCGAAACCGCCGAACATTCCCTCGAACATGAGGTTGAACAACCGTTCCCCGATGGTGGTCGCGGCCAGGGTGCCGGCGACCGCACCGAGGAGTAGCACGAGCAGCATCCGGGTGAGGTACTGGCTGCGCAGCCCGGTGTTGTCGGCGCCGATGGCTCGCTGGATGGCGATCTGACCTTGGTCGCGCGCGATGAGCATCCGGTTGAACAGTGCTGTCATGAGCGCCGCGAGGGCGACCGCCACGGCTGCCGAGACGACGGCGGCGATCATGATCTGCTGCGCGATCGGCCCCAGTGTTTGGATCCGCCACTGCTCGATGTCGGCGACCTTGGCGGGGGCGAGCTGGTCGGCATACGCCGCGGCCTTCTCGGTCGCGTCGGTCCCCGGTGCGAGCTTGACGCCGATCGTGTACCACATCACCTCCTCGCCCTCGGTGGGCAGGGATGACTTGGCGGTCTTTCCACCGTTGGTGATGTCCTGGTAGCTGCCGACGATGGTCAGCTCCCGCTCGTTTCCGCCGACGACGACGGGAAGGGTGTCGCCCACCTGGCGGCCGGCCTGGTTCAGCGCCAGCAACGACAACGCAATCTCCGACGGGTCGGTCGGGGCACGGCCGTCGGCATACGTCAGCGGCAGCAGGGTGTGGTCACCGTTCTCGATGTAGAGGCTCACGGCATTGTCGTCCTTGTCGACGGTGTCGTTGCGGGTGGTCACCATCGGCGCGATCGCGGTCGCGTCGGGGTCCGCGGCGAGCTGGTCGGCGGTCGCCGCGAACTGCGCGGTGGAGGTGGCGTCGGTGTGGCGCAGGTCGATGCGCAGGTCGACCGTGCCGGTGCCCATGTAGTTGATGAAGCCGGGGGCGTTGGCGGTGGTGGCGGAGTTGATCGGCACGATCATGATGAACGCACTGACCGCGAAGACGAAGAACAGCAGCAGGTAGGTCGGCCAGCGGCCAGCCACGTCCATGAACCCGAGCCGGATGTGGACGGGCAGCACCGACCGGTGCAACCGCAGGCGCGCCGTCTTGCCGCGCGGGCCGGTGGCGCCGGCGCTGAGCGCGGTGACCGCGCTGACCTTGTCGAACCGGCGCAGCAGCACCAGGACGGACAGCATCAGCACCGCGAACACTGACACGGCGGCGAGCACCGGGACGACCCAGTTCCAGGCGCTCGGCGCCGAACCCATGTACCGGGAGATGTTCCTGGTCAGCAGCGGGGTCAGCGCCATCCCGCCGGCAAGCCCCAGCACAGACGCGATCGCGGCGAGCAGGGCGTACTTCGTCAGGTAGATCCGCTTCACGCCCCGTGGCGGGGCGCCAATGGCCTTGAGCACGCCGATCTCGCGGTAGTCCTGCTCGGCTGCGGTGAGGAAGGAGAACCGCAGGCACAGCAGCCCCACCACCAGCAGCAGCAGGGAGACCAGGATGACCACCGCGGCGACCATCCCGTCACCGATCATGGTGAACATCGCAAAGGCCGCCGAGTCGACCAGCTGACCGGCCTTGGGCATCTCGGAGTCGAGGTAGTCCTTGTCAAATGTGGCCGTCTGGGCGCCGGGGTCGTGCAGCCAGAACTCGATCAGGTACTCCACCTCACCGGTGTGCCCACCCACCTCTTCGAGGTCCGATGGGGCCACGGCGAGCCGCTTGGAGCTGGTCAGGGCCGGGTTCATGATCGAGTCGCGGGCGAAGCTGGCGATCGTGAACTCCTTGGCAAAGCCGTCGGCCGCGGCGATCCGGACCGGGTCACCGACGTCGAGCCCCGCCTCTACCTGGTAGTACACCGGAAGCACGATGGTGCCGGGCGTGACGTCGATGATCGGCTCGTTGTCCAGGTCCAGCAGCAGGTCTCGTTCACCGCTTGGCACCACGAGGGAGTTCTGCTGGATGTTCGTGGTCTGGGCCTGGCCGTCGAAGAACAGGTTCGCCCCGTCGATGCCGAGCATGAGCATCGTCTGCTGGTGGGCGACGTCGGGACGTTGCGCGACCCAGCGGTCCACCTCCTGCTGATCGAATGCGCCGGTGTGGAGCTGGACTACGTGCGGCGCGTCGGCGCGGGTCATCAGGCTGCCCGACGCGCCGATCAGGCGGGTCAGCGTCCCGACGCTGGCGGTGGCCAGCACCACCGAGAGCATCATCAGTACGACCAGGATCACGGTGACACTGCGGTTGCGGGTGAAGTCCCGGGCGATCATGCGGGCGTACACGGCGGTTCTCCATTCTCCGGGAGTCGGTCGAGCGGGGGACTGGCGTGGCGCTGGCAGGCCGGCTACTCCAGGACCACCGCCCGCAGCACGTCCACGTTGCTGGCGCGGCGGGCCGGTCCGATCGCGGCGACGACGCCCACCGCCGCGGCCCCCACCAGGTACACCGCGAGCTGAGTCGCCGGGACCGAAACCAGGGTGATCCCCTGCTGACCGAGCGCCCGGCTCAGGGCCACCCCGGCGAGCGTGCCCAGGGCGATTCCGGTGACGGCGCCGAGCATCGCCATGAGGACCGACTCTCGGCGCACGATCGTGCGGATCTGGCTGCGGGTGGCACCGACGGCGCGCATCAGCCCCAGCTCACGGGTGCGTTCCAGCACCGAGAGGACCAGGGTGTTGATGATGCCGAGGATCGCGACGACCACCGCCAGCAGCAGGAGCGCGGTCACCAGGCCGAGCATCTGGTCCATCGAGGCCTGAGCGTTTGCGGTGAGCTCGGCTGGGTCGCTGATCATGACGTTCGGGTGACCGGCGAGTGCCTCGGTGATCAGCTGTTCGGTGGCGGCCAGGTCCGCGCCGGGCACGGCGGAAACCAGGACGATGCCGTCGAGGGTCGACGTCACACTGGCGGTGAAGTCCTCGACCGAGATCCAGTAGGGCGAGCCCATCAGGGTGATGGGGCCCTCGTCCACGGTGGCGGTGAGCTCCAGCGGCTGCTCCCCGGTCTCGGGGAAGGTGACCGTGACCATGTCGCCGACGTCCACGCCCAGGGCCGCGGCTTCCGCGGCGCCCATCACCATGGTGCCCGGGGCCAGGTCGACGGAGCCGACCGGGTCGCCCAGGTCCATCACGAGCGCCAGGTCTGTGGGGTCCAGCGCGACGACGGCGGACCGGGTCCCCTCGATCTGCGCCCCGGAGATCTTCAGCTCCACGACGGCGTCCAGCTCCTCCAGGTCGCGCAGCAGGGCCGGGGCGGCCGGACTGATCCCGGCGCCGGCCCCGGTCGGGCGAAGGAAGAAATCGGCCCGGTTGCTGCCGGCCACGGTCTGGGCCACCGACTCCCGCATGGACGTCGCGGTGACCGCGACCGCGGCGACAACGGCAACGCCGATCGTCAGCGCCAGGGCGGTGGCCGCCGCTCGCCGGGGCGCCCGGCCGAGGTTGCGGGCGGCGAGTCGCCAACCTCCACCGCGGCGCCCGTGGTCGGCGAGCTTCGCCGTCGCGTGGGCCAGGGAGGGTCCGGCGATGATGAGCCCGACGAATGCCGTCAGGGTTGCCAGCGCGGTCGGCACCATCTGGTCCCCGACGACGGCGCAGACGATCAGCCCGAGGACTCCGGTGCCCAGCACGACCCAGCCGGCGATCCGCCGGCGCAGGCTGATGCCGTCGACGTTCGGCGTCGAGGCGCGGAGCGCCTCGATCGGGTCGACGCGGGTCGCGGCCCACGCCGGGATCGCGGCGGCGACCATGGTGATCCCCAGCCCGACGACCAGGGCAGCGGCGACGGTGCGTGGTTCGAACGCGAGGGCGGTGGTGGGGATTTCGATGCCCACCAGGATGACCATCTGCCGGATGGCGCCGGCCAGGCCGACGCCCAGGAGGAGCCCGAGACCCGAGGCGAGCACGCCGATGGCACCGGATTCAAGCAGAATCCCGGAGAGAACCTGACGACGTGTCGCTCCCACGGCACGCAGCAGCCCGACCTCGCGGCGCCGCTGAGCGAGCAGCACGTTGAAGGTGTTCCAGATGACGAACGAGCCGACGAGCAAGGACACTGCCGCGAAGACCAGCAGGATCTGGCTGAAGATCGCCAGCCCGTCCGCCATGGCGGCGGCACCCTCCCCAGCGACCGTCTCCCCGCTCAGCGCCTCAGCGCCGACAGGTAGGACGTCGGCGATGGCAGGCCGCAGCTCCTCGGCATCGACGTCCGGCTCGGCGAGAACCATGATCTGGTCCACCTGGCCGGTCTTGCCCAGCACCTGCTGGGCGGTGGCCAGATCGAACCCGGCCAACGTGGCACCGGCCAGGCTGTCGGAGTCTCCGAAGCCGGTCACGGCGACGATGGTGAAGGCGTGGGGACCGTCCGCCAGGACGATAGTGACCTGGTCGCCGAGCACGTACCCGGCGCCCTCCGCCGAGCGCACATCGATCGTGACCTCGTCCGGGGCGGCCGGTGCGCGGCCCTCCCGGTAAGTGAAGCTGCCGGTGAGCTCCGGGCTGCCGCCCACACTCGTTCCCAGTGTGGGGGCGCCAGCGGGCTGGATCGGTGCGCCGTCCTTGTCGAGGATGAGCGCGAAGCCGGTCACCGACCCCTCGGCCACGGCAACACCGCGCACGGCTGCGACCGTGTCCACGAGGCTCTCGGCAAGTGGACGAGCCTCGCCCTGGAACTCGGGCGCGGTGTACGCGGCCTCGGAGCGGACCACCACATCGGTGTTGCCGGTGATGCCGCTGTACAACTCGTCGAAAGCCTTGTTCATGGTGTCGGACAGCACGAAGGTGCCAGAGACGAAGGCGACCCCGATGGTCACAGCGGCGACGGTAAGAAGCAGGCGCAGCTTGTGGCTGAGCAAGTTGCGCAGCGAGACCCGCAGCATGGTCAACGCCCCAACCGCTTCATCGTCTCGAGCACACCGTCGTGGGTCGGACCATCGACGTCCTCGACGATTCCTCCGTCGACCAGGAAGATCACCCGGTCGGCGTAGGCGGCCGCGACCGGGTCGTGGGTCACCATGACGACCGTCTGACCCAAGTCATCCACAGCAGAACGGAGGAATGCCAGCAGCTCGGCACTCGCCTTGGAGTCCAGCGCCCCCGTGGGCTCGTCGGCAAAGACGACCTCCGGCCGGCCGGCCAAGGCGCGGGCGATTGCCACCCGCTGCTGCTGGCCACCGGAAAGCTGCGCGGGGCGGTGACCCACTCGGTCAGCCACGTCGAGCGTGGCGACGATGGTCGCCAGCCACTCCTGATCGACCTGCCGTCCCGCCAGGTCGGCGGGCAGGGTGATGTTCTCCCGCGCTGTCAGCGTCGCGATGAGGTTGAACGCCTGGAACACGAAGCCCAACCGATCCCGGCGAAGGACCGTGCGTTGGGTATCGGTCAACGACGCCAGGTCCGTGTCGCCGATGAAGGCCTGCCCCGAGGTCAGCGTGTCGAGCCCGGCCATGCAGTGCATCAGGGTGGACTTCCCCGACCCTGACGGACCCATGATCGCTGTGAAGGCACCGGCAGCGAAGGCGACGCTGACACCGTCGAGGGCAATCACGGTGGTTTCGCCCATGACATAGGTCCTACGAGCGTCCTGGACCCGTGCCGCGCTCGTCGCGACCCGCCGGACCGGTTCGGTGACTTCGATGCTGATCATGTTCAACGCCTCTTCGGACGATGTTGCGGGAACCGCCAGAGGTAGCCCGGCGCCGTCGCCCCCCGGATCGGCGACACCCGTGCAGCGGGTGTTCCTATGCACTCGCGCCACCGTCGCCTCGACAGCGCCGGGCTCCTTCGCCCCGGCCGGTCGGCGCCTTCTCCGAGATCCGTTAAAGCCACCCTCCTCCCAACATGCAGCTCACATGCGGGCCGAACGTCCCACCGCCCACCGTGATGTCGATGGCAGGACGCTCCCCCGCCGGCAGCACCGGCGCGTCGTCGAACCAGCGATGAACCGCACCCACCTCTGCCCACAGTGCCTGCAAATCACCACAGCTCCGTCGGTACGCCATGATCGCCGTCCACGCACCCGTGCTCCTGGTACGCGCGATCACCGTCGCCGTTTGGCTCGTCATCCTGTTCCTGCCCGTCGCCGGATGCCTATCCGCTACGGGGGCACGCGGTGACCGGGCAGCGTAAGTCTTGCGCCGTGGTCTGCCTTTGGTATGGCGCTCTCAGTCCATGAAGCCGGTGCCGAGCAGCCGGCGCCCGGCGTCGGTGATGGCACGCTCGAGCGTGGCGTCGTCCACGTCGGTGAGAGTCGGGTCGACGGCGGGACCAGCGAGCCCGGCGAGAAAGATGCTCACCCGCACCCGTGCCTCGCGGTCAGCGTCGGGCCCGGCAAGCGTCTCTCGCAGCTCCTGGAAGGTGGCGGCCATGCCCGGTGTCCCGCCTTGGATCTCGGCGGTGGAGACGTCCTGAAGGACGACGGCGTACAACTGACGGTGGGTCACCGCCTGCCGGGCGAGCCCGGCGACGAGAGCAGCGGCTCGCCGTTCGACATCCAGGTCCTCAACCCGCGCGAGCAGCTCCTCGAAGGTCGCGAAGGCGGGGCGGAGGACGACCTGCACGATGTCGTCCTTGCTCTTGAAGTGGTAGTACACGGCCGCCTTGGAGACGCCGAGCTCCTCTGCGATCATCCGCAGCGACGTGCCGGCCACCCCGTGTCGGGCGAACAGGTCCAGCGCACAGGAGCGGATCCGGTCCGCTGACGAGTCACCTCTGGGCATCGTGTACACCTCCGTGTCCCATTCTGGGCCCGCCCCTCCTTGCCGATCGGCAAGGAGGGGCGGAGACTGGTCGTACTAATCGTGTGCGGCGAGGGCGCCAGGCGAGCAAGTAGCGAGCCGTGTCAATCGGCAGGGGCCCCGAACCACTTCAACAGAGAGGTCCAAGGATGAGCAGGCATTCCGGAAAGACTGTCATCATCACCGGCGGCGCGAGCGGACTCGGGGAGGCGATGAGCCGCCGCTTGGCCGAGGAGGGCGCGCATGTCGTCATCACGGACATCGACCTCGCCGCCGCCGAGCGGTTGGCCAGCGAGCTCGGCGAGCGGGCGACGCCCATCCGGCACGACGTGACCTCCGAAGAGGACTGGAACAAGGTCATCACCCAGGTCCGTCAGGAGCGCGGCGTCATCCACGGCCTGGTGAACAACGCCGGCATCGCCCCCGCGCAGGACCTCATGATCCCCCTGGCGGAGTGGCGCAAGGTCATGGCCGTGGACCTCGACGGCGTGTTCCTCGGTACCCAGAAGGCAGTGGCCGTGATGGCCGAGCAGGACGTCCGCGGCGCGATCATCAACATGTCGTCGGCGATGGCCTACGTGGGCCAGGCCACGACGCCTGCCTACAGCGCCGCGAAGGCCGGGGTGATCGGCCTGACGAAGTCCGCCGTGGCGTACGTCAGCGCGCACCGGATGAACATCCGGATCAACACCATCCACCCCGGCACGCACGAGACGCCGATCCTCCTCGATGCGCTGCCCCACCTTCCCGAGGGGTTCAAGGAGGCAGAGCTGGCGCGGCACCCGGTGGGCCACTTCGGTAACCCGAACGGTGTGGCGGCCACCGTCTCGTTCCTGCTCGACGACGACGCCGAGTTCTACCAGGGCGCGGAGTTCCTCATCGACGGAGCGCGCCTCGCGGTCGACCGATAACCACGGTCGTGGGGGCTCCCTCGCCAAGGTCATGGGAGCCCTCAGCGCCGCGGGGGGCTCGTCACTCGGCGGCGGGCGCCCATCGCCGTCGTCAGACGACGAGCAGGTCCACCTCCTACCGCTGCATGTCGGGATCGCGGGTGAGCAAGGTGAGCTGCTCTGCCGGGCCTCCGCGACCAGCATGCGGTCGAACGCCCGCCGCCCACGGAGTCGTTACCGACCCCGAGGATCACCGTCGCGGCCTCCCCGGTGGCCAGGCCGGTCGTCGCTGCGAGATCCTGGCCCGTGAGGCCGCCGGGACGTTGTCCGCGGCTGGGGTCGGCGAGCAGGAGGCGGGTGGAGTCCGTGACGAGTCGAATCGGTGACATCGTGGTCAAAGCCCGAGACCCGGAGAGCTTGAGTCGCTTCTGGTGCGCGGCACTCGGTTACAGGATCACGGCGTCGGACGACACCGGGGTCGCGATCTCCGGGGCCCCGAACGTCCCGACCATGCTGTTCCTGCGTACGGACGACGACGTGCCCGGTGCGGGAACGCTGCACTTCGATCTGTGTCCGACAGATCGCGGCCAGGAGGAAGAGCTGGAACGGCTCCTCTTGCTGGGGGCGACGCCGACCGATGTGGTCCCATCGGGCAGCTGGCACGTTCTCGCGGACCCGGAGGGCAACATGTTCTGTCTCATGGCCAACCGCATCGCACCGGAGCCCGAGGACTTCCACGACATCTGACGCCCAAAGGGTCGGATCTGCCGGACAGGTGGCTCAGCGCGCAGAGCGGTGACAGGACGTCCTGCCCCGGGCGCCGTGAGCGGTGCCGGCGGACCGGGTGTCGCCGCGCGCCGCGACGGGAGGCCATTGCCACCAGGCACCGGGGACGGCACGCTCGAAGGGTGACCGTTCCTCCCGCCGCTGGCCGGGCCGCGCGCTCGTGGCTGTGGGTGGCGTGCGTCGCCGGGCTGGTCCACGCCGCGTTCAGCGCCTACTGGGCGTTCGGAGGGGAGTGGCTGCTCGAGACCGTGGGGCAGTGGGCGGTGGACCTGCGCCGGTCGTCGCCCGTCGCCGCCGCCTGGGGGCTGGCCGGCATCGCACTCGTCAAGAGCTTTGCAGCGCTCGTACCCGTCGCGGTGTACCAGGGTCGGCTGTCCGGCCGGCGGTTCTGGCGCGCGTTGAGCTGGGCCGGCGGTGCCGGGCTCCTCGTCTACGGAGGGGTCAACGTCGTCGTGAGCAACGTCGTCCTCGCCACGCGTGACCCCGCCGAGTACGACCGTGCGGCGATGGTCGGCCACGCGTTGTGGCTCACCCGGCCGGGCCGCGGAACGGCTCAGCGCAGGCGGGCGGCGACGTCGGGCATGGCGGCGCAGTAGTCCTCGACCAGCTGCCGGGCCACCTCGGTGGAGTCGACGAGGGGGTGGTTGGCGAAGGCACGCCAGGCCAGCTCGCGCGAGCCCTCGTCCAGCGCCCGCAGGACGAGCTGCTCGCTCGCCTTGACGGTGGTGATGAGCCCGGCCATCTCGCCGTCGAGCGGCGCGACGGCGTGGGGGCGGACGGCGCCGCGCTCGACCGTGCACGGCACCTCGATGACCGCGGCGGCGTTGAGCTGGGGCACGAGCAGCTGCCCCCCGCCGAGGGAGTCGTTGCCGACCCCGAGGATCATCGTCGCGGCCTCCCCGGTGGCCAGGCCGGTCATGAGGTCGAGTGCGACCTCCTGGTAGCCGCCGCCCTCGACGTCCTCGGCGCGGCGGCCGTGACGCTCCTCCTCGGGGCGCGACTCGTTCATGTAGCTCGACTCGCGGTCGTGCCGGGTCGCGTCCCAGATCTCCAGGGCACGGTCCGGCGCGGCGGCCGCCTCACGGTAGAAGGCGCTCTGCTGGGCGTCGAGGTACTCCCCGCGGGTCGGCTCCCCACCGGTGATCCGCTCCATCGCCTCGCGGTGGCGGTAGTAGTAGAAGAGGTACTCGTTGGGGATCGCGCCGATCGCGCGCACCCAGTCGAAGCCGAAGAGGCGCGCCTCCTCCATGTGGTCGAGCTGCTCGTCGGAGGCGAGCAGCTCGGGCAGGACGTCACGCCCGTCGACCATGAGCGTGCGCAGCCAGCCGAGGTGGTTGAGGCCCACGTAGTCGAAGTCCACGCGCCGCGGGTCCTGCCCGAACACGCGCGCGGCACGCCGCATGAGGCCGATCGGGGTGTCGCAGATGCTCACGACGCGATCGTCCAGCACCCGGCGCATCGCCTCGGTGAGGATCCCGGCCGGGTTGGTGAAGTTGATCGTCCACGCGCCCGGGGCGTGGGTGGCGATCTCCTCGGCGAGCTGCAGCGCGTGCGGCACGGTGCGCAGCGCGTAGGCGAGCCCACCGGGGCCCACGGTCTCCTGCCCGAGGACGCCGAGCCGCAGCGCGGTGTGCTCGTCGGTGATCCGCCCCGCCGTCCCGCCGATGCGGATCGCGGAGAAGACGAAGTCGGCTCCGGCCAGCGCGTCGGCGAGCGTCGTCGTCGTGTGCACCCGCGGGGGGCGTGCGAGGGACGGGGCGAGCTGGGCGAGGACGCTGCCGACGACGTCGAGGCGCTCGGCGGAGACGTCGTAGAGCCACAGCTCGTCCACGCGCAGCCGCGCGTCCCCCGCCGAGAGGGCCTGGAAGATCTGTGGGACGCGGAAACCGCCGCCGCCGATGACCGTGAGCTTCACGCTGTGATGACCTCCGTGCCGCTGGAGCTGAGGACGTCGAGCCCGGGCGAGCTCGACGTGGGACTGGTGACGAGGGTGTCGATGCCCTCGGGCCCGCAGACGGCGAGCACGCCGGAGCCGGGGAACTTGTCGTCGTCGGCGACGAGGACGCGCCGCTCGGACGCCGCGAGGATGGCGCGCTTGACCGGCACCTCGATGCTCGTGGAGTCGAGCACGCTGCCGTCGTCGCGCACGCCGCTCGTGCCGAGGAAGCCGATGTCTGCGGTGATCTGGCCCAGCGCCTGCTCGGGGAGGGAGCCGACGAGGGAGTGGTAGGAGCGGCGCAGCACCCCGCCGAGGACGACCAGCTCGACGACCGGGTCCTCCCGCAGCTCGTCGACGACGGCGAGGGAGGCGGTGACGACGGTGACGCGGCGCCCGCGCAGGTGCCGGGCGACCTGGGCGACGGTCGTGCCGATGTCGAGGACGACGACGTCGTCCTCCCGCACGAGAGCGGCCGCCCGGGCCCCGATGCGCTGCCGACTGGCGGCACGGTCCCCGGCGACCGCCTCGAAGGGTCGGACGTCGGGCTCGACGGCGCCGCCACCGCGGACACGTTGGAGGCGGCCCTGCTTGCTCAGTAGGTTGAGGTCCCGACGGATCGTCGACGTGCTCACCCCGAAGCGTGCGGCGAGGTGCCCGACGGCGACCTCGCCGTGGTCGTGCAGCTCGGCCAGGATCGCGTCCCGGCGGGTCGTGGTCAGCACGGAAATGACATTAGCAGGATCATGCAGAACCGGGCAGGAGTGTGCATAGAATGTCCGAACATGGAATCGGACGAGAGGCCGACGGACGAGGGGGTCCGCAGCCGGGAGGAGCAGGCGTGACCGACGAGACCGCGGAGGCGCCGGAAGGCAGCGTCCTGGACGTGTTCCTGTCCGGACCGCTCTTCCTCGACGTCGTCTTCTCCGGACTGCCCACCCCACCGCGCCCCGGCACCGAGGTGTGGGCCAGCGGCATGGGCTCCCTGCCCGGCGGCATCGCCAACCTCGCCGTCGCCGCCAGCCGCCTCGGCCTGTCCACCGGCCTGGCCACGGGCTTCGGTGGCGACGTCTACGGGCGGTGGTGCTGGGACATCCTCGCCGACGAGGCGATCGACCTCTCCCGCTCCACCCGGATCGCCTCCCAGCACACCTCGGTGACCGTGTCCCTCGCCTACGACGGCGACCGGTCGATGATCACCCACGGCCACGAGCTCCCCATGAGCTACGACGACCTCATCGGCGACCCGCCCTCGACCCGCGCCGTCATCATCGACCTCGACGACGAGCGAGCCCAGGAACGCTGGTGGCGCCGGGCCCGTGCCGCGGGGGCACGCGTCTTCGCCGACCTCGGCTGGGACCCCTCGGAGCAGTGGGACGCGAGCCGGCTCGCCGCCCTCGAGGACTGCTACGCCTTCCTCCCCAACGCCGCCGAGGCGATGGCCTACACGCGCACGGACAGCCCCCACGCGGCCGCGCGCGCCCTGGCGGACCTCGTGCCGCTCGTCGTCGTGACGATGGGCGCGGACGGCGCCGTCGCCATCGACTCCGAGACGGGGGAGGAGTGCCACGTGCCGGCCCTGGACGTCGCGGCCATCGACCCCACCGGGGCGGGCGACGTCTTCGTCGCCGCCTTCGCCCGCGGCTCGCTCGCGGACTGGCCGCTCGAGCAGCGGCTGCGTTTCGCGTCCCTGTGCTCGGGGCTCGCCGTCCAGGAGTTCGGCGGGTCGCTCGCGGCCCCCGGCATCGGTGACCTCCACGACTGGTGGCAACGCCTGGACCGCGCCCGCACCGCGGGCGACCCGGACGCCGCCGCCCTGCACGACCACTACCGTTTCCTCCCGGATGTGCTGCCGGCCCGGCCCGGACGCGTGACCCGCCGGGCGGAAGCGACCTTCGCGCTCGAGTCCGACCTCTGAGCGAGTATCAACGGGGATCACCGGGCGGTACCCACCACCGTCCACGACGAAGGAGAATCAGCACCATGAGCCCTCAACGAACCCGCCGCTCCACCGGCGCCGTCACGGCTGTCGTGGCGACTCTCGCGCTCGCGGCCTGCACCCCCGGGAGCGGTGGCGACACCGACGAGACCGAGCCCGGCACCGACGGCGCCACGACCAGCGAGGAGGTCGTCACCGACATCTCCAGCCTCGGCGACGTGACGCTCGTCGTGTGGGACCAGGAGGTCCGCGGCGGCCAGAACGAGCAGATCGAGCAGCTCAACGCGGCCTTCATGGAGGAGTACGACAACGTCACCATCGACCGGGTCACCCAGTCGAACGACGACCTCACCACCACCCTGCGCCTGGCGCTCACGGGCGAGGACGCCCCCGACGTCACCCAGGTGAACAACTCGCGCTCGCAGATGAGCCAGTACGTCGCCGCGGGCCAGCTGCTCAACCTGGACCCCTACGCCGAGGCCTACGGCTGGGAGGACCGCTTCCCGGACTCGGTGCTGCAGAACACCCGGTACTCCGAGGACGGCGTCACCTTCGGCGAGGGCTCCGTCTGGGGCCTGCCGCAGGTGGGCGAGGTCGTCGGCATCTACTACTCCAAGTCCAAGCTCGAGGAGCTCGGGCTCGAGCTGCCCGAGACGTGGGCCGACTTCGGCGAGCAGCTCGGCACCATCGCCGAGGCCGGCGAGACGCCCATGCTGCTCGGCAACCTCGACCAGTGGCCTGCCGCCCACGTCTTCGGCCCCATCCAGGGCGCGCACGTGGACCCCGAGGAGATCCGGGCGCTCGGCTTCGGCAACGAGGGCGCGAGCTGGGAGACCGACGAGAACCGCGCCGCCGCCGAGGAGCTGCAGTCGTGGATCGAGGCCGGCTACTTCAACGAGGGCTTCAACGGCGCCGACTACGACGCCGTGTGGCAGTCCTTCACCGAGGGCGCCGGGGTCTACCTCATGGCCGGCTCGTGGATCGGCCCGGACGTCGAGGCCGCCATGGGTGGGGACGCCGGCTTCATCGCCCCGCCGCCCGCCGAGGCCGGCGCCGGCAAGGTGACGACCGGTGGCACCGGCATCCCCTTCGCGGTGACCGCGAACTCCGAGAACGCCGACGTCGGCGCCGCGTACATCGACTTCATCACGAGCGAGGACGCCATGGCCGTGCTCGCCGAGACCGGCAACATGCCCGTCGTCGAGACCGCCGAGCACATGCCCGAGGCCGGCCTGCAGGCCGACATCTACGCCGCCTACGGCGAGGTCACCGAGGACGGGGCGCTCGTCCCCTACCTCGACTGGGGCACGCCCACGATGAGCGACACCCTGGGCCAGTCCCTCCAGTCCTTCATGGGCGGACAGCTCGACGTCGACGGGCTGCTCGCCGCGCTCGAGGCCGACTACAGCGAGTTCGTCTCCTCGGTGGAGTGACATGACGGCCCAGCCCAGGGGCATCGTCGCGCCCGTCCCGCGGGCGGCCCGCAAGGGTCGCCCGCGGGGGCTGGGCCGTTTCGGTCTGACCCCCTACCTCTTCCTCGCCCCGGCCTTTCTCGTCTACGCGGCCTTCCTCCTCTACCCCCTCGGCCGGGCCGTGCAGATCTCCCTCTACGACTGGGACGGGCTGAGCCTGGCCACGTTCGTGGGCCTGGACAACTACGTCGACGTCCTCGCCGACGAGCGGCTGCGCGAGTCGTTCTGGCACGCCCTCGTCCTCATCTTCTTCTTCTCGGTCCTGCCGCTGTGCATCGGCCTCGTCCTCGCGGCGCTCCTCGTGCGCGCCCAGGTGCGGGGCCTGCCGTTCTTCCGCACCGTCGTCTTCCTGCCGCAGGTCATCGCCATGGTCGTCGTCGCCGTCGCGTGGCGGCAGATCTACGCACCCGACGGCCCGCTCAACGGCCTGCTCGACGCCGTCGGGCTCGGCTCCCTCACCCGGGCCTGGCTCGGGGACTTCACGTGGACGCTGCCCGCCGTCGGCTTCGTCGGCACCTGGGTCTCCACCGGCCTGGTCACCGTGCTCCTCATGGCCGGCATGGCCCGCGTCCCGCAGGACCTCTACGAGGCCGCGACCCTCGACGGCGCGGGAGCGGTCCGCACCTTCTTCGCCATCTCCGTGCCGTCGGTGCGGGCGGAGATCGTCGTCGCGCTCACCCTGACGATCATCGCGGCGCTCAAGACCTTCGACCTCGTCTACGTCACCACCCGCGGCGGCCCCGGGACGTCGACGACGGTGCCGAGCTACGAGGTCTACCGGCGCGCCTTCATGGAGGGCCGGGTGGGCTCGGCAGCCGCCGTCGCCGTCGTCCTCACGATCCTCATCTTCGGCATCAACCTCATCGTCAACCGCATCGGGGAGCGGGAGCGATGAGGGTCTCCACCGGGGAGCGCCTCGGCAACTACGTCATCCTCATCGGCTTCGCGCTCTTCGCGCTGGCGCCGATCGCCACCATCCTCACCACGGCCCTCGGGCCGGAGACGCCGCAGGACGCCGCCACCGGCGGCCCGGTCCACTGGGAGAACTTCGCCAGGGCGTGGGAGCAGGGCAAGTTCGGCGAGTACATGACGAACTCGGTCCTCGTCGCGGCGATCGTCGTCACGAGCGCGGCGCTGCTGTCGATCATGGCCGGCTACGCGCTGGGCGCCTTCGTCTTCCCCGGCTCCCAGGTGCTCTTCTACGTCTTCCTCCTCGGCATCATGGTCCCGGCCGAGGCGATCATCGTCCCGCTCTTCTTCGACTTCCAGGCCCTGGGGCTGACGAACACCCTCTGGGGCATCGCCCTGCCGCAGATCGCCCAGTCCGTCGCCTTCGGCACCTTCTGGATGCGGGCCTACTTCCGCGGGGCCAACCGCTCGATCATCGAGGCGGCCCGGCTCGACGGCGCGGGGCACCACCGCGTCCTGTGGCAGGTCCTGCTGCCGGTGGCGCGGCCCGCCGTCGTCACCCTCGTCCTGCTCACCTTCATGTGGACGTGGAACGAGTTCCTCATCCCGCTCGTCATGTCGCCCAACGCCCAGCTGCGCACCTCGCCCCTCGGCCTGGCGCTCTTCCAGGGCCAGTACACGCAGGGCACCGTGCTCCTCGCGGCCGGCGCCGTCCTCGTGGCGCTGCCCATGGTGATCCTCTACCTCTTCCTCCAGCGCCACTTCATCCGCGGCATGCTCGAGGGAGCGGTCAAGGACTGAGCAGGTGCTTGCACAAGTGAGCACGGGCTCGTTAGGTTGTCCGCACAAAGTCCAGTGATGGGCGTCACGCGCAGACGACGTTGTCTGCCCGACCGGGAGGTAGACGTGAAGAGAGGCATAGCCGCAGCAGCACTCGCGGCGTTGACACTGGGGGCCTTCGTCCCCACGGCGGCGGGCGACGACCTGCCACCGCTCACCGTGGACGAGCCCTCGATCACCACCGAGGTCGAGCCCAACAAGATCGACGTCATGGGCATCTGGGCCCACCCCGACGACGACGCCGGCTTCACCACGCCCTGCGGCGTCTGGAACGACAAGTACGACGTCCAGTGCGGGATCATCATGCTCACCCGCGGCGAGGGCGGGTCCAACTCCGTCGGCGACGAGGCCGGCCCCGCGCTCGGCCTGCGGCGCGAGAACGAGGACCGCGCCTCCCACTACCGCTCCGGCACCGTCGACATCTACAACATCGACGCCGTCGACTTCTTCTACAACACCAGTGCCGCGCTCACCGAGGAGGTGTGGGGCTCCGAGCGGGTCCAGCGGCAGGTCGTCCACGTCATCCGCCAGACCCAGCCCGAGATCCTCACCGGCTTCTCGCCCTCCCTCGCCGTCGGGCACGGCAACCACCAGTACGCCGGCCGGGTGGTGTGGGAGGCCGCGCAGATGGCCGCCGACCCCACCGCCTTCCCCGAGCAGCTCACCGGACCGGACGCCGTCGACGTCTGGCAGGTCAAGATGATCACCTCCGGCGCCGGCACCCAGGGCGAGGGCGGCACGAACGGGCCGAGCTGCAACGCCGGCTTCGTGCCCGCGCCGACCAACCCCTTCACCGTCGTCGGGACGTGGAGCGGCTACCTCTCCCCGTACACCTGGCTGCCCGGCAACGTCCAGGGCCAGGAGCCGGGGACCGCGCAGACCTGGGCCCAGGTCGGCCGCGAGGGCAACCGCGCCCACCCGACCCAGGCGCGCGTCAAGCACACCGGGATCTGGGACCCGCAGTGCCTGCGCTACGGCATCGCCGAGTCGCAGGTGCCCTTCCAGCCGAACGGCTCGCCCGAGAACGCCCGCGACGACGCCATCCTCTTCGGCTCCGTCATCGCCGACCCGGGCGGCATGCCCCTCGGCTCGACCTTCTCCTTCGACGTCGCCGACAACTTCCAGGCACCGGGCGTCCCCTTCGACGTCACGGTCGAGAGCCAGGCGGGGGCCGGCACCATCGCCGCCGGCGACGTCACGCTCGAGGTCCCCACCGGCTGGGAGGTCAGCGAGCCGCAGCGGCTCGGACCGATCGGCAGCGCGGCCGAGTCGAGCGTGACCTTCGAGGTGACGCCGTCCGAGGACGCCGCCACCGGGCGCTACCGTCTCGCCGCACGCTTCGCCAACGGCAGCGTCACCGCCTACAACGACACCCGCGTCGACATCGTCCCGGGCGTCGAGGGCCGCTTCGAGCGGTGGGGCAACTTCGCCGAGTACGAGGACTGGGCCGAGAGCTTCACCCACGTCGCGGGCCGGTCCTCCGCGGTGAGCCGCATCGGCGCCGGGGAGTCGGTGACCGTGCCCGTCGTCGTCACGAACCGCACGACGACGGCGCAGGACGGTGAGGTGACGCTCACGGCGCCCGCCCCCTTCGTCGTCGAGCCCGCCTCGGTGGCCTACACCGACCTCGCCCCCGGGGAGCAGACGACGGTCGAGCTCACCGTCACCCACACCGACCCGGCGGCTGCCGGGGGAGTGACGGCCGACCTCACCATCACGACGACGGCCGACCCGGCCGGCTCGACGAGCAGCGAGACCCTGCAGATGTACGTCGTGCCGACCACCGTCATCCCCGAGGCCGACGACGCACCCGCCGTCGACGGCGAGGAGGACGACGCGTACGGCGCGCCCATCGACATCGGCCGCCGCTGGGAGGGCGCAGAGTGCGCGCCCGACGGGACCGACTGCGGCGCCGGCAGCTACGCGCGCCTCGCGTGGTCCGGTGACGACCTCTACGTCCTCGCCCACGTCGTCGACGACGTCGCGAGCGCGGCGGCCACCCCCGAGCGCTGCTTCGGGCACTGGCTCGTCGACTCCGTCGAGGTGCTCCTCGACCCGCAGGCGACGTCGCGGGACACCTCGACGACCTTCAAGAGCGGCATCATGCCCTTCACCGACGACCCCTCCGGTGAGGCCGGGAACGGCCCGGACGGGCCGTGCTGGAGCCGTGACGCCGACGCCCACCAGGGCTTCTCCTCCGGTCCGCTCGCGGACACGGTCGAGGAGGCGCCGAACTCCCCGGGCCAGGAGGTCGCGGTGACCGTGACCCGCGGCGCGGACGGCAGCTACGAGGGTGGCTCCTACACCGTGGAGACGAAGATCCCGCTCGAGAACCTGCCCGCCGCCGTCGGCCCGACGAGCGCGGTGCCGACCGGTGACGCGGCGACGAACGACGTCGACCCGCAGTTCCTCGGTCTCAACGTCACGCCCTACGACTCGGACAACCAGGACTTCATCGGGGAGACGCGCACCGCGTGGTCGCCCTTCGGGAGCCAGCAGTCCGAGCCCTACCGGTGGGGCCACGCCTACCTCGACGGCTACGAGCCGCCGGCGGACCGGCCCATCGAGCCGGCCGACCCGATCATCCCCGACACCGCGCTCATGGGCGTGGAGTCGCCGCAGACGATCTACCAGTCCGCGGTGCGCGGGGTGACGATCTCCGGTCTGCCCGCGAGCCACGGGCTCACGGTCTCCGACGTCGAGATCGGCGACCCGTCGGTCACGCTGTCGCTCGACGCGACCGAGGCCGGGACGGTCCGGGCCTTCGTGTGGCAGGGCGACCTCGGCATGGTGCCCGTCTGGGTGTCCAGCTGCGAGGGTGACGAGCTCGGCTTCTCCGCCTGCTCGGAGGAGGACGGTGCCGCGGCGCCGTGGGCGCCCGACATGGGCGGCCGTCTCCTCGGGGCCGGGGCCACGGACGTGGCGCCGGGCACCGACACGCTCACCGTGGAGATCGGCGACGACGCGCTCGACGCGCTGCGCGCCGACGGCTCGGTGCTCGTGTCCTTCCAGTCCGCCGACGGCGGGGTCAACGCGTGGTACTTCCCCGTGATCGAGGGGGAGGTGCCCACCGAGGAGCCCACGGAGGAGCCCACCGAGGAGCCGACGACCGACGAGCCCACGCAGGAGCCGACGTCGCCGGCCCCGACCGACGGGCCGACGACGCCGGGTGACCCGACGACGCCCCCGGCCGCCGGCGGTCCGCTGCCGTCCACCGGTGCCGACGTCGGGACGGTCGTGCTGGTCGCCGCACTGCTCGCCGTCGCCGGCGGCGCCGTGGCCCTGGTCGCCCGCCACCGCCGCACCCGCTGACCCCCCCATCGCCGACAGCTGAGTTGTTCCTGGCTGTCGGCGGTAGGGACGTCACCCGGCGCCCGCCCCTTTCCGTGTCGCCGACAGCTGAGTTGTTCCTGACCGTCGCTGCACTCGGCGGGCGGCGGCAGTAACAAGTCAGCTGTCGGCGGTAGGGAGGGGGCTGGGGTGCCTCGCGACGCTCCTTCTTGTCGCCGACAGCTGAGTTGTTCCTGACGGTCGCTGCTCCCAGCGGGCGGCGGCAGTAACAAGTCAGCTGTCGGCGGTAAAGGGGTGGCTGGGCTACCTCGCGACCCCCCTTGTTGTCGCTGACAGCTGAGTTGTTCCTGACGATCGCGGCTCTCGGCGGGCGGCGGGAGTAACAAGTCAGCTGTCGGCGGTAGGGAGGAGGGGTGGGGCTACCTCGCGAGGAGGGTGGTCTGGAAGGTGTAGC
Organism: Georgenia sp. Marseille-Q6866; assembly: GCF_965111665.1. Classification (NCBI taxonomy): domain Bacteria; kingdom Bacillati; phylum Actinomycetota; class Actinomycetes; order Allobogoriellales; family Allobogoriellaceae; genus Georgenia; species Georgenia sp. Marseille-Q6866. Next base: position 109,595 of record NZ_CBCOOR010000001.1, read on the forward strand.
GGGAGGCGCGGTAGATGTGACGCCCGAACTCGACGACCGTGTCGCTGTCCGCGATCGCCAGCCGCTCCATCGTGAGCACCGCCGCACGGGCCGGCTCCATGAGGGTCCGGGCCTCCGCGGCCGTGGCCTGCCGGGCGCCGATCGTCTGGTGGGCCAGCCGCAGCCGCACCCCCCGCTCACGCAGGGCCGCGTACATGCCGGCCCGCTCGAGGTCCGCGCGGGAGGGCGCGAGCTCGGCCCGCACGTAGTTGGTCATGAGGGCGAGCGGCTCGCCGTCGGCGTAGCGCAGGCGACGGACGACGACGACGTCGGTCCCCACCTCGAGCTGCAACCTCCCGGCGATCTCCTCGTCGGCGGGGCACAGCTCGTGCTCGAGGACCTCGGTGCGCGGCTCACGGCCGGCGACCGCGAGGTCGTCGTGGAGGCTGGTGAGCTCCACGGAGCGGCGGATGAGCTCGGGCGCGACCTCCGTGCCCACCCCGCGCTTGCGCACGAGCATCCCCTTGTCGACGAGCTCCTGGAGGGCCCGCCTCGCGGTCGGCCGCGAGACCTGGAGCCGGTCGGCCAGCGCCAGCTCGTTCTCGATCCGCGTGTGCGGCGGCAGCTCCCCCGAGACGATCGCCTCCTGCACCACCGAGGAGATCTGGTGGTAGAGCGGCACGGGGCTCGCGCGGTCCAGGTGCACCTGCGGGCGGTACATCTCCGGCGGCGTCATGTGTCCGTCCTTGGATCGGCGACGAGGTGGTCGTGAGGTGGGCTGTTCGGGAACAACTCCGCTGTCGGCGAGCAGGGGACGGGGAGTTGTCGGGACAACCCATCTTGCCACTCGGGAGGGTTCTCGGACGGGACATCAGTTTGTCACGACAAATGGTTGACCGAACGGGAGGGCTGGGGAAGAATCGAGGCGTCCACGGGCCGCGCACAGGAGCGCGGCGCGAGATGAGGAGAGTGCGATGACGAGCTCGGCGCCACCGGAGGTCCTCACCTTCGGTCGCAGCGGCGTCGACATCTACCCCCTGACGACGGGCGTGGGCCTGGAGGACGTCGAGACCTTCGGCAAGTTCCTCGGGGGCAGCCCCACCAACGTCGCCGTCGCGGCCGCCCGCCTCGGGCGCAGCGCCGCCACCATCACGGGCGTGGGCGACGACCCCTTCGGACGCTACGTGCGCCGCGAGATGGTCCGCCTCGGGGTGAGCGACGCGTTCGTCGTCACCGACCCGACCCTCCACACCCCGATCACGCTGTGCGAGATCTTCCCGCCGGACCACTTCCCGCTCTACTTCTACCGCGAGCCCAGCGCCCCGGACCTCCAGGTGCGCCCCCAGGACGTGCCCGTCGAGGCCGTCCGCGGCGCCGGGGTCATGTGGTTCACCGTCACCGGCCTGTGCGAGGAGCCCTCCCGCGCCGCCCACCACACCGCCCTGGAGGCCCGCGGCCGCCGTCCGCTCACCGTCCTCGACCTCGACTACCGGCCGATGTTCTGGTCCTCCCGCGAGGAGACGACGACGGCGGTCCGCGCGTTCCTGCCGGGGGTCACCGTCGCCGTCGGGAACCGCGAGGAGTGCGAGGTGGCGGTCGGGGAGAGTGACCCGGACCGCGCCGCGGACGCGCTGCTCGAGGCGGGAGTCGAGCTCGCCGTCGTCAAGCAGGGCCCGCTCGGGACGCTGGCCAAGACCCGCGAGGAGCGCGTCGAGGTCCCGCCCACCCCCACGGAGGTGGTCAACGGCCTCGGCGCCGGGGACGCCTTCGGCGGCTCCCTGTGCCACGGCCTGCTCGCCGGCTGGTCCCTGGGCCGCACCATCGCCTCCGCGAGCGCCGCCGGGGCCATCGTCGCCGCGCGGCTCGAGTGCTCCACCGCGATGCCCACCGAGGAGGAGCTGCTCGAGGTCCTCGACCACGGCGCCCGCCCGCAGGACGTCGAGAGGCGGGCACGTGCTCAGCGTTGAGGAGATCCGCCACGTGCGCCTGCACGAGCCCGGGCGGATCGCCCGGGTACTGGCGGAGCGTCCCCGCGGCCGCCTGCCCGAGCCGGGCACCAAGCTCATGGTCATCGCCGCGGACCACCCCGCCCGCGGCTCGCTCGCCGCGGGCAGCTCCGCCATGGCGATGGGGGACCGGCGCGAGCTGCTCCGCCGCTGCGCCGCGGCCCTGGCCCGCCCGGGCGTCCACGGCTTCCTCGGCACCGCCGACGTCGTCGAGGACCTCACGCTCATGGGCGCCCTGGACGGCAAGCTCGTCTACGGCTCGATGAACCGCGGCGGCCTGCGCGGCTCGCGCTTCGAGATGGACGACCGCTTCACCGGGTACACCGCCCGCGCCGTCGCGGCGTCGGGCCTCGACGGCGGGAAGGTGCTCATGCGCGTGGACCTCGAGGACCCCGGCTCGCTGCGCACCGTGGAGAGCACCGCCCACGCCGTCGACGAGCTCGCCGCCGCCGGCCTCACCGCGATCGTCGAGCCCTTCCTCTCCCGCCGCGAGGACGGCCGGGCCGTCAACGTCCTCACCACCGAGGCCGTCGTCACCTCCGCCGCGATCGCCGCGGGCCTCGGCGGGACCTCCGCGCGCACCTGGCTCAAGCTCCCGCTCGTCCCGGACATGGCGGCCGTCGCCGCCGCCTCGACCCTCCCGGCGCTCATCCTCGGCGGTGAGGTGAGCGAGGACGCCGAGGCCACCGCCGCCGGCTGGGCGCAGGCGCTGCGGCTGCCCGGCATCGAGGGGCTCGTCATCGGCCGCGCCCTCCTCTACCCCCACGACGGCGACGTCGAGGGCGCCGTCGACCGGGCGGTGGCACTCCTGTGAGCGACCTCGTCCTGCGCGCCGGCGACACCGCCCGCGGCGCCTACGCCCTCGACGTCACCCCCGAGCGCGCCGGGTGGCGCTTCAGCGGCCTCAAGGTCCTCGAGCTCGCCCCCGGCGCCGGCGAGACGCTGCACACCGGGCCGGACGAGATGGTCGTCCTGCCGCTGTCCGGCTCCTGCGCCGTCGAGGTCGAGGGCGTCAGCTACCCGCTCGCCGGCCGCCCCGACGTCTTCACCGCCGTCACCGACTCCCTCTACGTGCCCGTCGGCACCACCCTCACCGTCACCTCCCCGGGCGGCGCGACCCTCGCCCTCCCGACGGCGCGCGCCACCCGCCGTCGGCCCGTCGCCTACCAGGGCGCCGACGGCGTGCGGACCGAGCTGCGCGGGGCCGGGCAGGCCTCCCGCCAGGTCAACGACTACGCGATGGCCGGCGGGCTGGGGACAGACCGGCTCCTCGTGTGCGAGGTCCTCACCCCGGGCGGGAACTGGTCCTCCTACCCGCCGCACAAGCACGACGAGCACAGCGGGGTCGAGCGGGAGCTCGAGGAGATCTACTACTTCGCGGTCCGCCCCGGGCCCGCCGGCCCGGGCGTCGCCTACCACCGCACCTACGGCACCACCGGCCGGCCGCTCGACATCCTCGCCGAGGTGCGGTCCGGGGACGCCGTCCTCGTCCCGCACGGCTACCACGGCCCCTCGATGGCCGCGCCGGGCTACGACCTCTACTACCTCAACGTCATGGCCGGCCCCGCGGAGGACCGCACCTGGCTGATGACCGACGACCCGGCGCACACCTGGGTCCGCGGCACCTGGGAGGACCAGGACGTCGACCCGCGCCTGCCCATGACCCGTCCCGTCGAGCAGGGGGGCCCGACATGACCGAGACGACGACGCCGCCCACCGTGCGCCTCACCGTCGCCCAGGCACTCGTGCGCTTCCTGTCGGTGCAGTACACCGAGCGCGACGGCGTGGAGCGCCGGCTGTTCGCCGGGGTGATGGGGATCTTCGGCCACGGCAACGTCGCCGGGGTGGGCCAGGCCCTCCTGGAGAACGAGCTCGACCGCGGCCCGGGCGAGGAGCACCTGCGCCTCTACCAGGCGCGCAACGAGCAGAACATGGTTCACACGGCGGTCGGCTACGCCCGCACGGCCAACCGGCTGCAGACCTTCGCCTGCGCCGCCTCCATCGGGCCCGGCTCGACGAACATGGTCACCGGTGCGGCGCTCGCGACGATCGACCGCATCCCCGTCCTCCTCCTACCCTCCGACACCTTCGCCACCCGCCGCCCCGACCCGGTCCTCCAGCAGCTGGAGAACGAGCAGCACCTCGACGTCTCGGTCAACGACGCCTTCCGGCCGGTCTCCCGCTTCTTCGACCGCGTCCACCGCCCCGAGCAGCTGCCCGGCAGCCTGCTGGCCGCGATGCGGGTGCTCACCGACCCCGCCGAGACCGGCGCCGTCACCGTCTGCCTCCCGCAGGACGTCCAGGCCGAGGCCCACGACTGGCCCGCCGAGCTCTTCGCCCGCCGCGTGTGGCACGTGCCCCGCCCGGTCCCCGAGCAGGCGGCGCTCGAGCGCGCCGCCGCCGTGGTCCGCGGCGCCAGGCGGCCGCTCCTCGTCGCCGGCGGCGGGGTCGTCTACTCCGAGGCGAGCACGGCGCTCGCCGCGCTGGCCGACGCCACCGGGATCCCCGTCGTCGACACCCAGGCCGGCAAGGGCGCGATCAGCTGGGAGCACCCCTGCGCGGCGGGCGGGGTGGGGTCCACCGGCAGCGCCGCCGCCAACGCGCTCGCCGCGGAGGCCGACGTCGTCATCGGCGTCGGCACCCGCTACACCGACTTCACGACGGCGTCGCGCACCGCCTTCCGCCACCCCGGCGTGCGCTTCGTCAACCTCAACGTCAAGGCCTTCGACGCCGCGAAGCATGCCGCCGAGATGGTCGTCACCGACGCGCGCGCCGGGCTGGACGCGCTGCGCGAGGCACTCGCGGGGCACCGCGTCGAGGAGGCCTACTCCCGGGAGGTCACCGAGCTCGTCGCCGACTGGGCCCGCGTCACCGAGGAGTGCTACCACCGCGGCCACGGCCCACTGCCCGCCCAGACCGAGGTCTTCGGCGCGCTCAACGCGCTCATGGGGGACGAGGACGTCCTCGTCAACGCCGCCGGCTCCATGCCCGGTGACCTCCAGGCCCTGTGGCGGGCCCGCACCCCCGTCCAGTACCACCTCGAGTACGGCTACTCCTGCATGGGCTACGAGATCCCGGCGGCCATGGGGGTCAAGCTGGCGCGGCCCGACAGCGAGGTCGTCGCCCTCGTCGGGGACGGCAGCTACCAGATGGCCCCGCAGGAGCTCGCGACGATCGTCGCCGAGGGGCTGAAGATCGTCGTCGTCGTCCTCGAGAACCACGGCTGGGCCTCGATCGGCGCGCTCTCCGAGTCCCACGGCTCCCAGCGCTTCGCCACCGCCTACCGCCGCCGCGACCCCGCCACCGGCATGCTCGACGGCGAGCCGCTGCCCGTGGACCTCGCCGCAAACATCCGCAGCTACGGCATCGAGGTCCTCGAGCCGCGGTCGGTCGCCGAGTTCCGCGAGGCCTACGCCGTCGCGGCGGCCGCGGCGGAGACGACGGCGATCGTCATCGAGACCGACCTCGAGGGCCAGGGCCCGCCGTCGTCGGCCTGGTGGGACGTGCCCGTGGCCGAGACCGCCCGCCTCGACAGCACCCGCCGAGCCCGCCTCGAGTACGAGCGTGCCCGGCGCGACCAGCGGCCCTACCTGTGACCGCCCGCCGGGAGGAGAGGAAGCGATGAGGACCATCCACCACTGGATCGCCGGTGCGCCCTACGAGGGCGGCACCACGGCGACCACCCCCGTCCACGACCCGGCCACCGGGGAGGTGAGCGCCCACCTCGCCCGCGCGGACGCCGCCGTCGTCGACGAGGCCGTGCGGACGGCCGCCGCGGCGCAGCGCGAGTGGGGCGCCACCTCGCTGGCGCGGCGCACCGAGATCATGTTCCGGATGCGCGAGCTCGTCGTCCGGCACACCGACGACCTCGCCCGGCTCATCACGGCCGAGCACGGCAAGACGCTGGACGACGCCCGCGGGGAGGTGGGCCGCGGCCGGGAGACCCTCGACTTCGCGTGCGGGATCAACCAGGCGAGCAAGGGGGAGTACACCGCCGACGCCTCCACCGGCGTGGACGTCCACTCCCTGCGCCAGCCGCTCGGCGTCGTCGCGGGGATCACGCCGTTCAACTTCCCCGTCATGGTCCCCATGTGGATGCACCCCATCGCGATCGCCACCGGCAACGCCTTCATCCTCAAGCCCTCAGAGCGGGACCCCTCCGCCGCGAACCTCGTCGCCGAGCTCTACCGCGAGGCGGGCCTGCCCGACGGCGTGTTCAGCGTCGTCCACGGAGACAAGACCGCCGTCGACGCGATCCTCGACCACCCCGGCATCGCCGCCGTCTCCTTCGTCGGCTCCACCCCCGTGGCCCGGTACGTCCGCGAGCGCGGCGCCGCCCGCGGCAAGCGCGTCCAGGCGCTGGGCGGGGCCAACAACCACGCCATCGTCATGCCCGACGGCGACATCGAGTACGCCGCCGCGCAGATCGCCGCCGGCGCCTTCGGCTCGGCGGGGGAGCGGTGCATGGCGGTGCCCGCGGCCGTCGCCGTCGGGGAGGCCGGGGACCTCCTCGTCGCGGCGCTGCGCCGGGAGGCGGAGCAGATCGTCGTCGGCCCCGGGGACCGCAACGGCGTCGCGATGGGCCCGGTCATCACCGCCGAGGCGCGCGAGCGCGTCATCCGCTACGCCACCGAGGCGATCGAGGCCGGCGCCGAGCCGGTCGTCGACGGGCGAGGGCTCACCGTCGAGGGCCACGAGCAGGGCTACTTCGTCGGCCCCACGGTCCTCGACAGGGTGAGCCTGGACGCCGGGGCCTACCGCGAGGAGGTCTTCGGCCCGCTCCTCACGGTCGTGCGCACCGACACCTTCGAGGAGGCCCTCGAGCTCGTCAACTCCTCCCCGTACGGCAACGGCGCCGCGATCTTCACCGCCTCGGGGGAGTACGCCCGCCGTTTCACCCACGAGGTGCAGGCCGGGATGGTCGGCGTCAACGTCCCGATCCCCACGCCGGTGGCGTACTACTCCTTCGGCGGGTGGAAGGATTCGCTGTTCGGGGAGCACCACGCCCACGGCCCCGAGGGCGTGCGCTTCTACACCCGGAACAAGGTCGTCACCAGCCGCTGGCCCCACGTGGACCGCCCCGTGCAGGCGTCGATGAGCTTCCCCTCCACCACCGACTGACCTCGAGAGGACCCACCCCCATGGTGAGGATCGCCGTCATCGGCGCGGGCCGCATCGGCGCCGTCCACGCCGCGACCGTCGCGCGCCACCCCGACGCGGAGCTGCGAATCGTCCACGACCCCGTCGGCAACGCCGCCGAGCAGCTCGCCGCCGCGCACGGGGCGCGCGCCACCCGCCACCTCGCCGAGGTCTACGACGCCGACGACGTCGACGCCGTCATCATCGGCTCGCCCACGCCGCTGCACGTGGACCACCTCGTCGGCGCGGTCCGCGCCGGCAAGGCGGTGCTCTGCGAGAAGCCCGTCGACCTCGACCTCGCCCGGGTCGAGGAGTGCATCGCCGCGATCGCCGGTCACGAGCACCGCGTCATGGTGGGCTTCAACCGCCGCTTCGACCCGAGCTTCGCCGAGATCCACGCCCGCGTGCAGCAGGGGGAGATCGGGCCGCTCGAGCAGCTGACGATCGTCAGCCGGGACCCCGCCCCGCCGGCGCCCGCGTACGTCGCCGTCTCCGGGGGCATCTTCCGCGACATGACGATCCACGACCTCGACACCGCGCGCTTCTTCCTCGGGGACATCGTCGAGGTGAGCGCCGTCGGCCAGCGCCTCGACCCCGCCTACGCGCACCTCGAGGACTTCGACGGCGCCGTCACGACGCTCGTCGCGGCCAGCGGCGCCGTGGCGACGATCGTCAACTCCCGCCACTGCGCCACCGGCTACGACCAGCGCCTCGAGGCCTTCGGCCCGCTCGGGTCGCTGGAGGCGCTCAACCAGACGGCCAGCTCGGTGCGGCACTCCTCGGCCACCCAGGCGGGCGCGGCGGGGCCCTACCTCGGCTTCTTCCTCGACCGGTACGCGACCGCCTACCGCGACGAGCTCAGCCACTTCGTGGACGCCGTGCGCACCGGACGCGCACCCTCCCCGACGATCGAGGACGGCCGCGCCGCCCTCGTCCTGGCCGACGCCGCCACCCGCAGCGCCACCACCGGTGAGCGCGTCCTGCTGCCGACCACCGCGAGGAGCCACCCATGAGGATCGCCGGAGCGCCCATCAGCTGGGGCGTGTGCGAGGTCCCCGGCTGGGGACACCAGCTGAGCCCGGACCGCGTGCTCACCGAGATGGCCGGGCTCGGCCTCACCGCGACGGAGTTCGGCCCCCAGGGCTGGCTGCCCGAGGCCCCGGCTGAGCGGGCGCACGCGCTCACGCCCTACGGGCTCGCCGCCGTCGGCGCCTTCGTCCCCGTGGTCCTCCACGACCCCGACCACGACCCGGTCCCCGAGGTGGACCGTGAGCTCGACAGCTTCGAGGCCGCCGGCGGGGACGTCCTCGTCCTGTCCGCAGCCTCGGGCCAGGAGGGTTACGACGAGCGCCCGGAGCTCGACGACGCCGGCTGGGCCACCCTGCTGCGCAACCTCGACCGTCTCACCGAGCTCGCCGCCTCCCGGGGCGTGCGCGCCAGCCTGCACCCCCACGTGGGGACGATGGTCGAGCGCGAGGAGGAGGTCCGCCGCGTCCTCGACGGCTCCGTCGTCCCGCTGTGCCTCGACACCGGCCACCTCCTCATCGGCGGCACCGACCCGGTGGCGCTCGCGGCCGAGCACGCCGCGCGCATCAACCACGTCCACGTCAAGGACGTGCGCCTGGACCTCGCCCTGCGCGTCCAGCGCGGGGAGACGACCTACACCGACGCCGTCCGCCAGGGCATCTACACCCCGGTCGGGACGGGCGACGTCGACTTCGCCGCCATCGTCGCGGCCCTCGACGCCGCCTGCTTCGACGGCTGGTACGTCCTCGAGCAGGACACCATCCTCACGGGCGAGCCGCCGGAGGGCACCGGCCCGCTCGAGGACGTGCGCCGCTCGCTCGAGCACCTGCGGGCGCTCGCCGGGTAGCTGCCGCCGTCGGCGACACGCCGCGATGTCGGATTGTCCGGACAATCCTTGACAGTGCGTGTGGCCGGCACCACACTGGGCGCGACGGGGCGGTCACCTGCCCCTGGACCGACGAGGGGACTGCCGATGACGGCCGTTGCTGACCGCGAAGCCGCACCACCGGGCGGCCCCGCCTCGGGGCGCCCGGGCCAGCAGAGCCGGGGCCTGCACGCCGCCCTCACCGTGGTGCGGCTCGGGCCGGTGCTCCTGCTCGCCATCATCATGGCGGTGCTCGCGGCGCTCAACCCGCTGTTCCTCTCGCCGGTCAACCTCGGCAACGTGGGCCTGGAGGCGTCCGTCGTCGCGATTCTCGCGCTCGGTCAGCTGCTCGTCATCGTCACCGCGGGCATCGACCTGTCGCAGGGGTCGGTCATCGCGATGTCGAGCATCTTCGGTGCCCTGTGGATCCGGGAGCTCGACCTCGTCTCCGGCTGGCTCGTCATCCCGACGATGATCCTCGCCGGAGGCCTGGCGGGCGGGGTCAACGGCACGCTCTTCGTCAAGGGCAAGCTGCCTCACCCCTTCCTCCCGACCCTCGCGATGCTCATGGTCGCGCGCGGCGTCGCGCTCATCGTCAGCGAGGGGCAGCCGATCACCGGGATGCCCGAGTCGGTCACCCTCGTCGGCTCGGGCCGGATCGGCTACGTGCCCTACGCCGTCGTCCTCGTCGCCGTCCTCGCGCTGCTCACCTACGTCCTGCTGCGCCGCATCACGTGGGGGCAGTGGATCTACGCCATCGGCGGCAACCGGGAGGCCGCCCGCCGCGTCGGCGTGCCCGTCGACCGCGTCCTCATCTCGGTCTACGTCCTCAGCGGGATGAGCGCCGGGACCGCCGCCATCGTCGTCTCCGGGCAGACGAACTCCGCCTACCCCACGGCCGGGAACCTCATGGAGCTGTCCGCGATCGCCGCCGTCATCATCGGCGGGGCGAGCTTCTTCGGCGGCCGCGGCACCGTCGTCGGCACCCTCGTCGGTGCGCTCATCCTCGGGGTCATCCAGAACGGCCTCAACCTCATGAACGTCCAGAGCAGCTGGCAGTACGTCGCCCTGGGCACCGCCGTCGTCATCGCCGTCGAGCTCGACGTCGTCCGCTCCCGGCTGGAGACGCGGCTGCGGGTGGTCCGGACCGAGGAGACGGAGGCGGGCACATGACGACGACGGCGGAGCAGGCTCCCGGCACCGTGCCGGTCCTCGAGGTGCGCGGCGCCGTCAAGCGCTTCGGCGCGGTCACCGCGCTGGCCGGCGTGGACCTCGCCGTCCACCGCGGGGAGGTGCTCGGGCTGCTCGGCGACAACGGCGCCGGCAAGTCGACGCTCATCAAGGCCGTCACCGGCGTCCACCAGCTCGACGAGGGCGAGATCCTCCTCGACGGCGAGCGGGTAGCGGTCACCAGCCCGACCGGGGCTCGCAACCACGGCATCGAGGCGGTCTACCAGGACCTCGCGCTCTTCGACAACCTCGACGTCGCCACCAACCTCTACGTCGGCCAGGAGCTGACGAAGCCGCGCGGCTGGCGCGGCCTCGGCTGGCTCGACCGCAAGGCGATGCGCCGGGACGTCGAGGAGCGGCTCAAGACCCTCCAGGTGCACCTGCCGGACCTCAAGGGCCACGTCGGGCTCATGTCCGGCGGGCAGCGCCAGGCCATCGCCGTCGCCCGGGCCGTCGCCTTCGCCCGCCGGGTGCTCATCCTCGACGAGCCGACGGCGGCGCTCGGGGTGCGGGAGACCCGCAACGTCCTCGACGTCATCCGGCGGCTGCCCGAGGAGCACGGGATCTCCATCATCCTCATCTCGCACAACATGGACCACGTCGTCCAGGTGTGCGACAACGCCGTCGTCATGCGGCAGGGCCGCGTCGTCGGCAGCACGCGCCCCTCCCCGGAGACGGCGCAGGAGATGGTCGCGATGATCGTCGGCGCCACCGAGGGCGCCGCCACGAAGGGACACCAGCAATGAGGCTCACCCGACGCACGACCGCGCTGAGCGCGGCAGCACTCACCGGCGCTCTCGTCCTCGCCGCCTGCGGCGGGGACGACGGCGGGGGCGGGGACGGGACCGGTGACGGTGGTGACGGCGAGGGGGACTACACCGTCGCCGTCGTCCTCAAGACGCTGTCCTCGCCGTTCTGGCTCCAGGTGGCCGGCGGCGTGGAGGACGGCGGGGAGGCCGCGGGCGTGGAGGTCACCCTCGCCGGCGCCACGGCCGAGACCCAGGTCCAGGAGCAGATCGACAAGGTCCGCGCGGCGATCACCCAGCAGGCCGACGCGCTCGTCGTCGCCCCGACCCAGGCCGAGCAGCTCCAGCCGATCCTCGAGGAGGCCGTCGCTGCGGACATCCCCGTGCTGCTCGTGGACACCGACATCGAGGGCTGGGACGGCAAGGAGACCTTCGTCGGCACGGACAACTACCAGGCGGGTGTCACGGCGGGGGAGTACATCCTGGAGCAGACGGACACCGGTTCCATCGCCGTCATCCGCGGCGTGCCGGGCAACCCGTCGACCGACTCCCGCATCGACGGCGCGCTGGAGACGATCGCCGACAGCGGCATCGAGGTCGTCGCCGACCTCGCCGCCAACTCCGACCGTGCCGAGGGCCGCTCGGTCATGGCCGACATCCTCCAGTCCAACCCCGACGTCTCCATCGTCTTCGCGGCCAACGACGACATGGCGCTCGGCGCGCTCGAGGCGATCAAGTCCGCCGGCGTCACGATGGAGGACATCCTCGTCATCGGCGTGGACGGCACGAGCGACGCGGTCGCCTCGATGACGGCCGGGGAGCTGGACGCGAGCATCGCGCAGAACTCCTACGAGATGGGCCGCACGAGCGTGGAGCTGGCGGTCGAGCTGCTCGAGGGCGGCACGATCGAGGAGCGCGTCGACACTGGCGTCACCGTCGTCACCCAGGAGAACGCCGAGGAGTACGGCAGCCAGCTCGAGGAGCAGGCCGCCGACGAGGATGTCGCAGGCTGAGCCGCTGCGCGTCGGGGTCGTGGGGCTCGGCGCCATGGGCGCCGAGCACGTGGTCGCGCTGAGCGAGCACGTCCCCGGCGCGCAGGTGGTCGCGGTGCACGACGTCGACGCGCACCGGGCAAGGGAGGTGGCGGCGTCCGTGGGGGCACGGGTGGCCGGCAGCGCCGAGCAGCTCGTCGCCGACGCGGACGTCGACGCCGTGGTCGTCGCCTCGCCGGACCGCACGCACGCGCCGCTCACCCTCGCCTGCCTCGCGGCCGGCAAGCCCGTGCTGTGCGAGAAGCCGCTGGGCGTCAGCGTGGCGGAGACTGCGCAAGTCGTGGCCGCGGAGGAGGCGGCCGGGCGGCGGCTGGTCACCGTGGGCTTCATGCGCCGCTTCGACCCCGGCTACCTCGAGCTGCGGGAGGCCGTGCTCGGTGGCCTGGTCGGCGAGCCGGTGCTCGTCCACTGCGTCCACCGCAACGCCTCCCCGCACCCGGACGCGACGACCGAGGGCGTCGTGGGGAACTCGATGGTCCACGAGCTCGACATCCTCCCGTGGCTCACCGGCCTGCCGGTGACGGGCATCGAGGTGCGCTCCCCGCGGACGGAGGGGCTGCGCGAGCCGCAGCTCGCCGTCGTCGAGCTCGGACGGGTGCTTGCGACGGTCGAGGTGTCCCTCAGCGTGCGGTACGGGTACGACGTACGGTGCGAGGTCGTCGGGACCGAGGGCGCGGTGAGCCTGCGCCCACCGGCCCGGCTGGACGTGGCACACGACGGCCGGGCCGGCGTCGTCGTGGCGGCGGACTTCCGGGAGCGTTTCGCCGAGGCCTACCGCGCCGAGCTCGCCGCCTGGGTCGCCGCCGCCGCCCGCGGGGGAGTGACGGGCGCCTCCGCGGAGGACGGCCACCGCGCCACCGTCGTCGCCGCCGCCGGCATCGAGTCGTTGTCCAGCGGCCGCCGGGTCGCCGTCCCCGTCCCCGCAGCAGCCCCACCACCCCATTCGCCGAGCGCTGAGTTGTTACGGCCCTCCGACGGTGAGCGGCCCGGATGAGCACCGTCGATCAGGCGAGGCCGGGCGACCGCCGACGCATCGGCGTCGGCGTCATCGGCCTGGGCTGGATGGGACGCCTGCACGCCCGCAGCTACCGGGGCGTGCCCGAGCGCTACCCCGAGCTGCGCGTCGACCCCCGCCTCCTCGTCGCCGCGGACCCGCAGGAGCACACCCGGCAGGCCGCCGTCGACCACCTCGGCTTCGCCGAGGCGAGCGCGGACTGGCGCGCGGTGCTCGCCCGCCCGGACGTCGACGTCGTCTCGATCTGCGCCCCCAACCACCTCCACCGCGAGATCGCCCTCGCCGCGGCCGCCGCCGGCAAGCCCTTCTGGATCGAGAAGCCCATGGGCATCGGGGTCGCGGACAGCGAGGCCATCGCCCGGGCCGCAGTGGAGCGTCACCTGGTCACCGCCGTCGGCTTCAACTACCGTCACGCGCCGGCGATCGCCCACGCCCGCGAGCTCGTCCGCTCCGGTGAGCTGGGCCGCATCACCACCGTGCGGGCCTGGCTGCTCGCCGACTACGCCGCCTCGTCGGACGCCCCGCTCACCTGGCGCTACGAGCGCGCGCTCGCCGGCTCGGGGGTCGTCGGGGACCTGCTCTCGCACGGCGCGGACCTCGTCCAGCAGCTCGTCGGCCGCATCACCGAGGTGACGGCGACGACGAGCACCGTCATCGCCCAGCGCCCGGTGCCGACCCGGCTCGGGATGGGCCACGGTGGCCACGAGGTCGGCGACGAGCTCGGCGCGGTGGAGAACGAGGACCACGCCGCCGCGCTGGTGCGGTTCGAGTCCGGCGCGACCGGGACGCTCGAGGCGAGCCGCGTCGCGCACGGGCCGCGCTCGGAGTACGTCGTCGAGGTCTACGGCACGCGCGGCTCGGTGCGGTGGAACTTCGAGCGGCTCAACGAGCTGCAGGTCGCCGACGAGCGGGGTGGCTACCGCACCGTCATGGCCGGCCCGGAGCATGGCGAGTTCGCGCGCTTCCAACCCGGGGCGGGGACGAGCATGGGTTTCGACGACCTCAAGACGATCGAGGCGTCCCTGTTCCTCCAGTCCCTGCTGACCGGCGAGCAGCGCGCCCCGTCCGTGGCGGACGGATGGGCCGCCGCGGCGGTGGGGGAGGCAGTCGTCGCCTCGGCCGCCGACGGCGCGTGGCACGCCGTCCCGTCCGTCCCCGGGACCACCTACGACCGCTGACGGCCGCTGACGCGTGAGCAGGAGCACCATGTGCCACAAGGACCCGCTTGTCGGCCCGACACGCCAGTGCCCGGCACGTCACCTGGGCGTGTCGAAAGCGGTTGTGGCACATGCCTGAGCCATCGGGCGGCGCGGCTCGACCACCCCGGCGCGAGGACCTGACAAGTCGCTGGGCAGCAGGACGGTCGGTCCAGCGGTGGGCCCTGCGGGACCGGGACGGTAGCGTCTGGCCATGGCACCGACGAAGAGCCCCGCCGTCGAGATCGACGTGGCCGGCCGGCCCGTGCGGATCACGAGCTCGGACCGGGTGATCTTCCCCGAGCCGGGGATCACCAAGCGCGAGCTCGTCGACTACTACCTCGCCGTCGGGGACGGGATCCTGCGCGCCCTCCACGAGCGGCCGGTCACCCTGGAGCGCTGGCCCAAGGGCGTGCGCGAGGGGATGAAGCGGGCCACCCGCTCAGACCCGCACGGGGACGCCTTCTACCAGAAGCGCGTGCCGGCGAAGGGAGTGCCGGACTGGATCGAGACGGTCGAGATCGCCTTCCCCAGCGGCCGCACCGCCGACGAGCTGTGCCCCACCGAGCTCGCCGCCGTCGCCTGGGCCGCGAACCTCGGGACGATCACCTTCCACCCGTGGCCGGTCCGGCGCGACGACGTCGACCACCCCGACGAGATGCGCATCGACCTCGACCCGCAGCCCGGCACCGACTTCGCCGACGCCGTCGAGGTCGCCGCCGTCGCGCGGGAGTACCTCGCCGAGCTCGGCTGGCGCGGCTTCCCCAAGACCTCCGGCAACCGGGGCGTGCACATCTACGTGCGCATCGAGCCGCAGTGGGACTTCACCCAGGTGCGCCACGCGGCCATCGCCTTCGGCCGTGAGCTCGAGCGGCGCATGCCGGGCAAGGTGACGACGAACTGGTGGAAGGAGGAGCGCGGGGAGACGATCTTCGTCGACTACAACCAGAACGCCCGGGACCGCACGATCGCCAGTGCCTACAGCATCCGGCCCCTCGCCCACGCCCCCGTCTCTGCGCCGCTCACCTGGGACGAGCTGCCCGACGTCGACCCGCGCGACCTCACCGTGCGCACCATGCCCGCGCGCTTCGCCGAGCTGGGGGACCTCCACGCCGAGATCGACGACGTCGCCCACGACCTCACCCCGCTCCTCGAGCTCTACGCGAAGCAGGAGGCCGAGGGCCACAGCGACCTGCCCTACCCGCCGGAGTACCCGAAGATGCCGGGCGAGCCGGCACGGGTCCAGCCCTCCCGTGCGCGCAAGCCGGACTGAGACCTCGACACCCACTTTTCACCGCGATTCCGCGGTTTAGGGCAGCCTTTCCTTGCTGGACAGGCACGGCCGTCAGGCGTACGACTGAGGTATGCGCACGATCCTCGACGGCCTGCGTCAGTACCCGGTGGTCCTCGCGACACTCACGGTGGGGATCCTCGGAGGCGTGCTCGAGCTCGGCGGGCAGCACGGCGCGGCCCGCTGGGTCGTCTCGACCTTCGCCGTCGTCGTCGCCCTCCTGCAGGCCCGCGGGATGGTCGACGACCTGCGCTCGGGCACCTACGGCATTGACATCCTCGCGGTCACCGCGATCGGCTCCGCCGTGGCCGTGGGGGAGTACTGGGCCGCGCTCGTCGTCTGCCTCATGCTCTCCGGCGGTGAGGCGCTCGAGGACTACGCCGCCGGACGGGCGCGCCGCGAGCTCACCGGACTGCTCGAGAACGCCCCGCAGACCGCGCACCGGCTCGACGCCGCCGGCGCGCTCGACGACGTCGCCGTCGAAGAGGTCGCCGTCGATGACCGGCTGCTCGTCCGGCCCTTCGAGGTGGTGCCCGTCGACGGCGTCCTCGAGTCGGACGCCGCGACCCTCGACGAGTCCTCGCTCACCGGTGAGTCGCTCCCCGTGGACCGCGCTCGCGGCGAGCAGCTGCTCTCCGGCGCGGTCAACGGCGGGGAGGCCATCGAGGTCCGGGCCACGGCCGCCGCGGCGGAGTCCCAGTACCAGCGCATCGTCGCCCTCGTCCGGGAGGCGCAGGAGTCCAAGGCGCCGTTCGTGCGTCTGGCGGACCGCGTCGCCGTGCCCTTCACCGTCCTCGCCCTGGCCCTCGCCGCCGGGGCGTGGGTCGTCTCGGGCGACCCGAGCCGGCTGGCGGAGGTCCTCGTCGTCGCGACGCCGTGCCCGCTCATCATCGCCGCCCCGGTCGCGTTCATGGGCGGCATGTCCCGCGCAGCCCGCAGCGGGATCATCGTCAAGAGCAGCGGCACGCTCGAGCAGCTCGCCCGGGCCCGTACCGTCGCCTTCGACAAGACGGGAACCCTCACCTACGGTGAGCCGCGGGTCACGTCGGTCCAGGCGCAGGCGGGGGAGCGGCACGAGCTCCTCGCCCTCGCGGCGGCCGTCGAGCAGTACTCGGCCCACCCGCTGGCCGCGGCCGTCGTCGAGGAGGCCCTCGCCGCCGGTGGCGCCGTGCCCACCGCCGACGACGTCACCGAGATCCCGGCGAACGGCGTCCGAGGGGTCGTGGACGGGCGCGTCGTCGTCGTCGGCAGCGCCCGCTTCGTCGCCCGGGAGACCGGCGTGGAGCCGGCCCGCCCGCCCGAGGGGCACACGGGGGTGCACGTCGGCGTCGACGGACGCTACGCGGGCTACGTCGCGCTCGCCGACGAGCTGCGCGCCGAGACCCCCGCGACGATGGCCTCCCTGCACCGTGCCGGGGTGCGCACGACGATGATGCTCACCGGCGACGGCGAGCACGTCGCCCGCCACATCGCCGGGCAGGCAGGCATCGACGACGTCCGCGCAGAGCTCCTCCCGCAGGACAAGGTCGACGCCGTCCGGGCCGCCGCGCCGCGGCCGGTCATGATGGTCGGCGACGGCGTCAACGACGCGCCCGTCCTCGCGGCGGCGGACGTCGGGGTGGCGATGGGGGCGCGCGGTGCGAGCGCGGCGAGCGAGTCCGCCGACGTCGTCATCACGGTCGACGACCTCTCCCGCAGTGCCCGCGCCGTCCACATCGGCCGGCGGACCCTGCGCGTGGCGTGGCAGTCCATCGCCATCGGCGTCGCGATGTCCGTCGGGCTCATGCTCGTCGCGGCGGCGGGGGTGCTGCCCGCGATCGTCGGCGCCTGGTTGCAGGAGGCGGTGGACCTCGCCTGCATCCTGTGGGCGCTGCTGGCGATGCGACCGGGCCGCGCCGAGCGCGCGGAGGTCGAGCGGCTGGCCGCGGCCGCGGCGGCCGGGGACGCCCCGCGCCCCGACGCGGGCCGGCGGACCGACGCGCCGCTCGTGTCCAGCGCGGGCTGAGAGCCGGGACCCCGGCGCTCAGGCGAGGACGTCCGCCAGGTCGAAGCGCACCGGCTCCTCGAGCTGCTCGTAGCCGCACGACTCCGGGTCGCGGTCGGGCCGCCAGCGGCGGAACTGCCCGCTGTGCCGGAAGCGGGTGCCCTCCATGTGGTCGTAGGCCACCTCGAGCACCCGCTCGGGGCGGAGTGGCACGAAGGAGAGGTCCTTGCCGGCCGACCAGCGGCTCTGCGCGCCAGGCAGCCGGTTCTTCTCGTGGGCGGCGGTGTTCTCCCAGTCGGCCCACGGGTGGTCCTCGCCCTCGGCCAGGCGCAGCGGCGCGAGCTCCTCGACCAGCTCGGCACGGCGCTTCATCGTGAAGGAGGAGGCGACGCCCACGTGCTGGAGCTTCCCGCCGTCGTCGTACAGGCCGAGGAGGAGGGAGCCGACGACGTCGCCGCTCTTGTGCCAGCGGAATCCGGCGAGCACGCAGTCGGCGGTGCGCTCGTGCTTCGTCTTGAGCATGAGCCGCTTGTTCGGCTGGTAGGTGAGGTCGAGGGGCTTGGAGACGACGCCGTCGAGCCCGGCGCCCTCGAAGAGGTCGAGCCACTCGCGGGCCAGGGCCGTGTCCGTCGTCGCGCGGGTGAGGTGGACCGGTGCCTGGGCGTCGACGAGCGCGTGCTCCAGCCGCGCGCGCCGCTGCGCCATGGGCAGGCCGGTGAGGTCCTCGTCGCCGAGCGCGAGGAGGTCGAAGGCGACGAACGACGCGGGCGTCTCGGTGGCCAGGAGCCGCACGCGCGAGTCGGCGGGGTGGATGCGCTGGAGCAGGGCCTCGAAGTCGAGGCGCGCGCCGGTGACGATGACGATCTCCCCGTCGACCACGCAGCGCTCGGGCAGCTGCGCGCGCAGGCTCTCGACGAGCTCGGGGAAGTACCGCGTCATCGGCTTCTCGTTGCGGCTGCCGATCTCGACGTCGTCGCCGTCCTTGAAGATGATCGCGCGGAAGCCGTCCCACTTCGGCTCGTAGAGGTACTCGCCCTCGGGCACGTCCTTGACGGACTTCGCGAGCATCGGGGCGACCGGCGGCAGCAGCGGGAGGTCCATCCCGCAGACGCTACTGGGCGCGCGAGGGCGGCGCCCCCGGTCCGCGCGCCGGGTCGCCACGGATCCGCGCGGCTGATACCGGTCCGCGCTGCGGACATGTCGGCAGCGCGGACCGGGATCAGCAGCGGGGACGGGGGAGGGGGCTCCTACGGGCGGCGCCAGTCGTTGCTCTCCAGGTGCGACCCCGCCTGCGGCCCCATCTGGAGCATGCCGCCGTCCACGGCCCACGAGGCGCCGTTGACGTAGCCCGCCTCCGGGCCGCAGAGGAAGGCGACGACGGCGGCGATCTCGCGGGCGTCACCGGGTCGGGCGACGGGGATACCCGGGCGCTCCTTGCCCTCCATCACGGTCTCGTCCTCCTGGCCCGTCATCGGGGTCGCGATCTCGCCGGGGGCGACGGCGTTGACGGTGATCCCGTGCTCGGCGAGCTCGAGGGCCGCGACCTTGACGAGCAGCCCGAGGCCGCCCTTGGCCGCACAGTAGGGAGCCGCTCCCACCCGCGGGGCGTGCTCGTGGACGCTGGTGATCGCCACGACCCGCCCGCCCGTGCCGCCGGCCACCATGTGCCGGGCCGCCGCCTGGAGGCAGCAGAACGCGCCGTCGAGATCCACGGACACGACCTCGCGCCAGGTGGCGAAGTCCATGTCGAGGAGCAGCTCGGAGCTGCCGGTGCCGGAAGACATGACGAGCGCATCGACGCCGCCCATCGCTCCGGCGAGCTCGTCGACCACCGTGGCGCCGCTCTGCGGGTCGGTGAGGTCGAGCCGCCGCACGTGCGCCGTCGCGCCGAGGGAGCGGACCTCCTCGGCGGTGCGCTCGGCGCCGTCCTCGTCGGTGTGCCAGGTGAGGCCGACGTGCCGGCCGGGTGCCGCCAGGGCGACGGCGCTCGCCTTGCCGATGCCCGAGTCGGCGCCGGTGACGATGACGCGCCGGGGCTGGACGCCCTCGTCGCGGGCGTCGGGCTGCGCGGCCTGGGTGCTCTCGCTCATGTCGGTGCCCTCCGGTCAGCGGGACACGAGCTTGAAGAAGGTGCTGTCCTCGCCGCTCGCCTTGTGCTCCTGGTAGAGGAAGGCCAGCTTCTGGTCCTCGAACTTCGCGAACCAGTCCTCCCAGCTGATGTGCTCGAGGTCGTCGGTGCCGGCGCCGCCGGGGAAGTCGATCCGCAGGATACCGGCGGTGTCGCCGCCCTCGGTGCCGCGCACGCTCGCGGGCTTCCCGTCGTGCTCCTCGACCCAGCGGCGGATCTCGTCGTGGTCGGTCGTCGTGCTCGTCTCGGATGCCATCGTTCTCCTCCTCCCGCCGGCCACGGGCGTGGCCGCCCCCCGACGGTAGGCACGCCGCCGGACGCGCGCATCCGGTGCCGGTGACCAGGGTCACGGGGGCCCGAGCCGGGCCGTCCCCGGGCAGGCGCAGGGCCTCCGCTAGCCTCGCCGGTGCCCGATGACCCCCGATTGGAAAGGCTCCATCGTGTCCACCCCTCCTCCCAGCCCCTACCAGCCGCAGCAGGGCCAGCCCGGCCAGGTCCCGCCGCCCCGCCCGCCTACGGGCAGCAGCCGGGCCAGCCGGGCCAGCCCGGCCAGCAGCAGTGGGGCTACGGCGCCCCGCCGCCCCGCAGGGCCCGAGCGGCGAGACGCCGAAGAACTTCTTCGCGGCGCTCTTCGACTGGAAGTTCCACACCCTCATCACCCCCAAGCTGGTCAGTTGGGTCTACCTCGCCGTCATGATCCTCTCGGCGCTGTACTGGCTGTTCATGGTCTTCGCCGGCTTCGCGGCGGACCCGGTCATCGGCGTGCTCGCGCTGCTCATCGGCCCGATCGTGCTGGTCGTCAGCCTCGCGTTCTTCCGGATGACGCTCGAGTTCTACTTCGCGCTCGTGCGGATGTCCGACGACATCCACCGCAGCCACGGACTCCCGCGGTCCTGACCCACGCGTGAACTGCGCCCCGTGCCGATCGGCACGGGGCGCAGTCGCGTCTCAGGAGAGCAGCTGGGCGAGCTCGGCGGCCTCGTGGACGACGGCGTGGGCGCCGTCCTCCTCACCGGGGCGGGCGTAGCCCCACGCGACGAGAACGGTCGGCAGGCCGTGCACGCCGGCGCCGTCGACGTCGTGGTGACGGTCCCCGACCATGACGGCGCGCGTGAGGTCGACGTCCCGCTCACGGAGCCCGGCGAGCGCGTCCTCGACGATGTCGGCCTTGACCGCGCGGGTCTCGTCCTCCGAGGCGCCGCGGACGACGGTGAAGTACGGGGACAGCCCGGCGTCGTCGAGGATGACGACGGCGAGCGACTCCCGCTTGGACGTCGCGAGGGCGAGCGGCACACCGCGTGCGTGGAGGTCACGGACCAGCTCGGCCATGCCCGGGAAGACCGGGGCCTGGAGCATCCGGTCGTTGTAGCGGTCGCGGTAGTCGGCGACGACGGCGGCCAGCTGGTCGTCCGGCACGCCGACGAAGGCGCGGAAGCCGTCGCGGATCGGCGGACCGACGAAGCGCAGCAGCTCCTCCTGCGTCTGCTCCGGGTAGCCGAAGTGCGCGAGCGTCTCGGCGATCGAGGCGGTGATGACCGGACCGGAGTCGCTGATCGTGCCGTCGAGGTCGAGGAGGACGGCCGTGGGGTGCATCGGCTCGAGGGCGGTGGGGGCGGAGGCGTGCGTCAATCGTTGTCCTTGCTCGGGGAACGGGGTCTTCCCCCAGGGTCGCACGGACCGGTGAGTCACCGATGTCGGTGTCGCCGGGTAGTGTGACCCGGACAACTCGATACGCCGCCCACCCGCGGCGGGAGAGTCCCGCCCAGTGCGGGCGCCGAAGGAGCAAGCCCTCCCGCTAGTCTCTCAGGCCCCGGTACCGCCGCGATCAGGCAGCTCTGAAAAGCAGCGCGTCAGCGCTCACCGACGGTGCAGGCGAGCCCGGCTCGCGAAAACTCTCAGGTCCCATGACAGAGCGGGGAGGACCAGTTTCCCGCCACCCCGGAGCCGTGTCCATGTCCTCACCGTCCTTTGCCGACCGCCACATCGGCCCGCGCGCCGCCGACACCGCGGCCATGCTCGACTCGCTCGGGCACGCCGACTGGCAGCCCCTCCTCGACTCGGTGCCGCCCGCCATCCGCCAGCAGCGCCCCCTGGACCTGCCCGCCCCGCGCACCGAGGCGCAGGTCCTCGACCGGCTGCGCGAGCTCGCCGGGCGCAACGTCCAGCGCGTCCAGATGATCGGCCAGGGCTACTACGGCACCCACACCCCGAGCGTCATCCAACGCAACGTCCTCGAGTCGCCGGCCTGGTACACGGCCTACACCCCCTACCAGCCGGAGATCTCCCAGGGCCGCCTCGAGGGGCTGCTCAACTTCCAGACGGCGGTCGCCGACCTCACCGCACTGCCCGTCGCCAACGCCTCGCTCCTGGACGAGGCCACCGCCGTCGCCGAGGCCGTGCTCCTCATGCAGCGCGCCAACAAGGCCGCGAAGGCCGCCACCTTCGTCCTCGACGACGAGCTCCACCCCCAGACCCTCGCCGTTGTCCGCGCCCGCGCCGAGGCGGTGGGCCTCACCACCGTCGTCGCCGACCTCGACGGCGGCCTGCCGGACCTTCCCGACGGCGTCACGGGCCTGGTCCTCCAGCAGCCGGGGACCTCCGGCCGGCTGCGCGACCACGCCGGTCTCATCGCCGGGGCGAAGGAGCGTGGCGCGATGGTCACCGTCGCCGCCGACCTCCTCGCCCTCACGCTCATCGCGCCGCCGGGGGAGCAGGGCGCCGACGTCGCCGTCGGCTCGGCCCAGCGCTTCGGCGTCCCGTTGTTCTACGGCGGGCCGCACGCCGCCTTCATGGCGGTGCGCGAGGGCCTGGAGCGCCAGCTGCCCGGCCGGCTCGTCGGCGTCTCCAAGGACAGCGAGGGCCGTCCCGCCCTGCGCCTGGCCCTCCAGCCGCGCGAGCAGCACATCCGCCGGGAGAAGGCGACGAGCAACATCTGCACCGCGCAGGCGCTGCTCGCCGTCGTCGCCGGCATGTACGCCGTCTACCACGGGCCGGACGGGCTGCGAGAGATCGCCCGCCACGCCCACGGTGCCGCCCGCACCCTGGCCCGGCGCCTGAGCGCCGGCGGCGTCGAGGTCCTCCACGACGCGTTCTTCGACACCGTCACCGTCCGTGTGCCCGGGCGGGCCGCCGTCGTCGTCGCGGAGGCGGAGCGGGGCGGGATCAACCTGCGGCTCGTCGACGAGGACACGGTCGGCGTCTCCTGCGACGAGACGACGACGCCGGAGCACCTCGCCACCGTCGTCGCCGCCTTCGGGGCCGAGCCCGCTGGTCACGACGACGGCGGCTTCGAGATCCCCGCGCCGTTGCGCCGCACGAGCGAGTTCCTCACCCACCCCACGTTCCACGCGCACCGCTCCGAGACGCAGATGATGCGCTACCTGCGCCGCCTCGCCGACCGGGACCTCGCGCTGGACCGCACGATGATCCCGCTCGGCTCGTGCACGATGAAGCTCAATGCCGCCACGGAGATGCGGGCGATGCTGTGGCCCGGCTTCGCCTCGATCCACCCGCTGGCGCCGGACCACCAGACCGAGGGCTGGCGCGAGCTCGTCACCGAGCTCGAGGGCTGGCTCGCGGAGATCACCGGCTACGACCGCGTCTCCGTCCAGCCCAACGCCGGCTCCCAGGGTGAGCTCGCCGGCCTCCTCGCGATCCGCGGCTACCACCGCTCGCGCGGCGAGGCCGAGCGCACGGTGTGCCTCATCCCGTCCTCCGCGCACGGGACCAACGCGGCGTCCGCCGTCCTCGCCGGGATGAAGGTCGTCACCGTGAAGACCGCCGACGACGGCTCGATCGACACGGCCGACCTCCACGCCCGCATCGCGCAGCACGGGGAGCAGCTCGCGGCGATCATGCTCACCTACCCCTCCACCCACGGCGTCTTCGACACCGAGGTGCGGGAGGTGTGCGAGGCCGTCCACGCGGCCGGCGGGCAGGTTTACGTCGACGGCGCGAACCTCAACGCGCTCATCGGGCTCGCCCAGCCGGGGGAGTTCGGCGGGGACGTCTCCCACCTCAACCTCCACAAGACCTTCTGCATCCCGCACGGCGGCGGTGGCCCCGGCGTCGGCCCGGTCGCGGTGCGTGAGCACCTGGCCCCGTTCCTGCCCGGGGACGCCGCCGGCGACGACGACGGCGCGGTGCCCGTCTCGGCCACCCGGTACGGGTCCGCGGGGGTGCTGCCCATCTCCTGGGCCTACATCGCGCTCATGGGCGCCGAGGGCCTCGCGGCCGCGACCCGCAGCGCGCTGCTCGCGGCGAACTACGTCGCCCGGGCGCTGGACCCGTACTTCCCGGTGCTCTACACCGGGGCGGACGGGCTCGTCGCGCACGAGTGCATCCTCGACCTGCGCGAGCTCACCAAGCGCTCCGGCGTCAGCGCCGAGGACGTGGCCAAGCGGCTCGTCGACTTCGGCTTCCACGCCCCCACGCTGTCCTTCCCGGTGGCCGGCACCCTCATGGTCGAGCCGACCGAGAGTGAGGACCTCGCCGAGCTCGACCGCTTCGTCGAGGCGATGGTGACGATCCACGGGGAGATCCAGCAGATCCTCGACGGTGAGGTCGACGTCGCCGACAGCCCGGTGCGCCGCGCCCCGCACCCGGCGGCCGACGTCGCCACCGACGCCTGGGACAGGGCCTACCCGCGCGAGCAGGCCGTCTTCCCGGTCCCCGGGCTGCGGCAGGACAAGTACTTCCCGCCGGTGAGCCGCATCGACAACGCCTACGGGGACCGCAACCTCGTGTGCGCGTGCCCGCCGCCCGAGGCCTTCGAGGAGGACTGATGAGCGAGAAGGAGACCGCCCTGCGCGCCGAGCACGAGGCGCTGGGGGCGACGATGACCGGCTTCGCCGGCTGGGTGATGCCGCTTCACTACGGCTCCCAGCTGGCCGAGCACCGCGCCGTGCGCGAGGCGGCGGGGCTCTTCGACCTCAGCCACATGGGCACCGTGTGGATCGACGGGCCGGGCGCGGGAGCGTTCCTCGACCACGCCGTCGTCGGCTCGGTCTCCACCCTCGAGGTGGGACGGGCGAAGTACACGCTGCTGTGCACGCCCGAGGGCGGGATCGTCGACGACCTCATCGTCTACCGCGTGGGGGAGGACCGCTTCCTCACCGTGCCGAACGCCGCCAACACATCCGCCGTGCTCGCCGAGCTCTTCCTGCGCGTCAAGGGCTTCGACGTCCGCATCGGCGCGGCAACCCAAGAGACGGCGCTCCTCGCCGTCCAGGGGCCGCGCGCCGTCGAGATCGTCACGGCGCTCGCCGCTGAGCCGGTCGACGACCTGCGCTACTACTCCGCTCGCTGGAGCACGCTGGCCGGGTTCCGCGTGCTGCTTGCCCGCACCGGGTACACCGGTGAGGACGGCTTCGAGGTCCTCGTCCCGGGGGAGCACGCCGTCGCCCTGTGGCGCGCGCTGCTGGACGCCGGCTCGGACACCGGCCTCGTCCCCGCCGGCCTCGCCGCGCGCGACTCGCTGCGGCTCGAGGCCGCGCTGCCGCTGTACGGCAACGAGCTGGGCCGCGACGTCGACCCCTTCACGGTCGGTCTCGGCGGCATCGTCGGGCTGCGCCGCAAGAGGGCGGACTTCGTCGGCCGCACGGCGCTGGAGCGCATCCATGACGCGCACGAGGCCGGTGAGCCGGGCCGCCGGGTCCTCGTCGGACTCGCCGGCCAGGGCCGCCGCGCCGCACGCCAGGGCTCGCCCGTCCTGCTCGGGGACCAGGAGGTCGGCGTCGTCACCTCCGGCCTGCCCAGCCCCACCCTGGGCCACCCGATCGCGCTCGCCGTCGTCGACCGCGCCGCCGCGGAGGTCGGCACGGCGCTCGACGCCGACGTGCGCGGCCGACGCGAACCGTTCACCGTCGTCGAGCGCCCGTTCTACCGTCGTTCCTGACCCATCGAAGGAGAAGCCATGGCCACCATCCGTCCCGATCTCAAGTACACCGCCGAGCACGAGTGGGTGGACGACTCCGTCTCACCCGTCCGCGTGGGCATCACGACCGTGGCGACCGACGCCCTCGGCGACATCGTCTACCTCGACCTGCCCGAGGTGGGCGCCGAGGTGACGGCGGGGGAGACCTGCGGGGAGGTGGAGTCGACGAAGTCCGTCTCCGACCTCTACGCGCCGGTCACCGGCATCGTGACGGCGGTGAACCAGGAGGCGATCGACGACCCCGCGCTCGTCAACCGCGAGCCCTTCGCGGACGGCTGGCTCTTCGCCGTCGAGGTGGCGGAGGAGCCGGAGCTGCTCTCGCCGGAGGAGTACGCCGAGACCACCGGCGCCGAGATCACGGACTGAGCCGTGGAGCTCGGCGCGGCACTGGAGTTCGTGCGGGCCAACCCGCGCGGCGTCCTCGCCACCCGCAGGCGCAGCGGCGACGCGCAGCAGTCACCGGTCCTGGCAGCGGTCGACGACGACGGGCGCGTCCTCATCAGCACCCGGGAGACGGCGGTCAAGGTCCGCAACCTGCGGCGCACACCTCGTGCGTCCCTGTGCCACCTCAGTGAGCGGTTCTTCGGGCCGTGGGTGCAGCTCACCGGCACCGTGGAGATCGTCTCGCTGCCCGAGGCGATGGATCTCCTCGTCGACTACTACCGTCGCGTCTCCGGGGAGCACGAGGACTGGGACGAGTACCGCACGGCGATGGAGCGGGAGCGCCGCTGCGTCGTCGTCCTCACCCCCGAGGAGGCCGGGCCGACGGTCAGCGGCTGAGCGGGGGCCGGTCCCACACCAGCGAGTAGCGGTAGTACAGGCGCCGTCGCGCCCGCGCGCCGGGGAGGACCTCCTGCGCGGCCGCGCGGATCTCGGCGAGCGAGGTGACCGGGTCGGTCATCGCGACCCCGACGTCGGCCTGCGCCCGGTGCACGACGTCGAGCGCCCGCACCGGCAGCACCTGCGCAAGGGACACGAGCCAGTCCGCCACCGAGGCGCTGGCGGCGAGCCCGACGACGACGAGGCATCCGCCCGGCGCGACGAGCGCCCCGAGACGGACCAGCGCCGGCCGCAGCGGCAGGTGGTGGAGGGTCGCCACGCAGGTGACGGTGTCGAAGAGCCCGATCGCCGGCAGCTCGGTGTCGAGCAGTCCCGCCTGCACCACCCGCGCTCGAGGGACGTCCCTGGCACGTGCGCGGGCCACGGCCGCCGGGTCCGGTTCGAGACCGACGACCTCGTCGGCCACACCGGCCAGGCGCTCGAGGAGGAGGCCCTCCCCGCAGCCGACGTCGAGCACGCGACCGCCCCGCCGGCGCGCGTCCGCGACGATCTGGCCGTGGAAGGCCGTGTTGTGGTTCCAGTACGTCGCCGTCACTGCGCTCCCAGCTCCACGAGGAGGACCCCCGCGGCGATGAGCACGATGCCGCCGACCATCATCCGCGTGAGCGGCTCGTCGAAGAGCACCTTGCTCCCGACGGCGGTGAGCGCGACCCCGACGGCGGTCCAGATCCCGTAGGCGACGCCGATCCCGATGCCCTGCTGCAGGGTGAGGGAGAGCAGCGTGAAGGCGACGAGGTAGCCGACGCCAACGACGGCGAGCCACGCCTTGCGCCCGTCGACGCTCGCGCGCAGGGAGAGCGTGGCGGTGACCTCGGCGAGGATCGAGCCGGTGAGGAAGAGCCAGCCCATCAGGCGTCCACCGCCTCGGTCGCCCGGTGGGAGCCCACCTCGACGAGCAGGACGCCGCCGATGATGAGCACGATCCCCGCGGCCATGAGCAGCGTGAGCGGCTCACCGAAGATCACCGCGGACAGCGCCGCGGTCAGTGCCACCCCGGTGGCGCCCCAGATGCCGTAGGCAACGCCCAGCGGCATCCCGCGGCGCAGCACCGCCGCGAGGAAGAGGAAGGCGGAGACGTAGCCGACGACGACGAGCGCGTACCAGCGGGGGTCGTCGACGGCGGCACGCAGGGACAGGGAGCCGGTCACCTCGCAGACGATGGCGCCGGCCAGGAGGAGCCAGGTCACCGGACGATCCTCGCAGAGCCGCTGGGAGGGCGCGGTCCGGGGCTTCCGTGCCAGGCTACGGCCGTGACCGAGACCCCCGACGCCGAGCTGGTGACCGTCGCGCGGGAGCTCTACGCCCACCCGCCGGCCGAGTTCATCGCGAGCCGCAACGCGCGCGCCGCCGCGACGCGCCGGGCCGGCGACCGGGAGCTGGCGACGGCCGTCAAGGCGCTGCCCAAGGCCTCGGTCGCGGCGTGGGCGGTGGGCGCGGTCGCCCGCGAGCACCCGGAGGACCTCGACGCGCTCGGCCAGCTGGGCGCCGAGCTGCGGGTGGCGCAGGTCGCCGCGGACCCCGCCGAGCTGCGGGCGCTGGGCAAGCGCCGGCGGGAGCTGACCGGTGCGGTGACCCGGACGGCGGTGCGGCTGGCGGAGGAGCGCGGCGTCGGGCTGTCCGGGGCGGCGCAGGAGCAGGTGGAGGCGACGTGGTCCGCCGTCGTCATCGACCGAGGCGCCGAGCGGGCGGTGCGCAGCCTGCTGCTCGTCCGGGCCCTCGAGCCGAGCGGTGGCCTGGAGGACGCCCTCGCAGTGCCCGGCGCGGTTGGGGCCGCCGAGCCGGAGGAGGAGCCTGCGGCTCCGCCCCGCCCGGCACGGCGAACCCGGCCTGCCGCTCCCGCGACGAAGGAACCGGCGGCGGAGGACGACGACGACAGGCCGCGCCGGGCGATCAGCCGCCGGCCCCGCAGCACGGAGGAGCAGACGGCGCCGCGCCGGGCGATCACCCGTCGGCCCCGCAGCACGGAGCCGGATGAGGCGCCGGAGGAGCAGACTCCGCGCCGGGCGATCAGCCGCCGGCCCCGCAGCACGGAGCCCGAGGAGGAGTCGGAGGAGCAGACCCGGCCGCAGCGGGCGATCGGCCGTACCCGCCGCAGTGCCCCGGAGCCCACGCCCGAGCCGGCGGACACCGCCCGCGAGATCAGGCGCGCGGAGCGCGAGCTCCGCGCCCGGGAGCGCGTGGCCGAGCACGCCCGCAGCGAGCTCGAGGACGCGACCGAGGAGCTCTCACGCATCGAGGCGCAGGTGCTCCAGGCCGCCGCCCGCACCGAGGAATTGCGCCGTGAGCTCGAGCGGCTGGAGGAGCAGCTCGCGGATCTGGACGAGGAGCGGGCGCAGGCCACCGAGGAGCGCGAGGACGCAGAGGCCCGTGAGGAAGCCGCCCGCCACGCCGTCGAGGAGGCACGTCAGCGGCTGGCCGAGCTGACGGACTGAGCTCCGCCGCGCGCGTTAAGTCCTGGCTATCGGCGCCGCGGCAGGGCAGGCTGGCCAGGACCGCTCCGCCCACGAGACACCTGGAGGGACGATGGCTGACACCACGCCCGAACCGCAGCCCGAGACGGCCAAGGAGAAGATGCGCCAGGCGCTCGAGCGCAAGAACGAGCGCGCGCACCAGAACCACCAGGCGCAGCAGAACACCGGCGCGGTTCACGGGAGCCAGGTGAACGGCGGAGGCAAGCGCACCTTCCGCCGCAAGTCCGGCTAGACCGCGCTCCTCACGCCGGGTCTGCGCCGCGCCCCTCGACGGCGTGGCGCAGCTCGGCGAAGGCCTCTGCCAGTCGCGCCGGAGTGAAGTGGGCGTTGAGGCCGCTCGGGTTGGGCAGCACCCACACCCGGGTCGACCCCAGGCGCACGTCCTGCTCCCCGTAGGTCGCGCGCGGCCGGTCGAAGGCCGTGCGGTAGGCGGTGACGCCGAGCACGGCCAGCCACGCGGGGCGGTGCTCCGCGACCTCCGCCCGCAGCCGCTCCCCGCCCTCGCGCAGCTCTGCGGGGGAGAGCTCGGCGGCGGTTGCCGAGGCACGCTCGACGACGTTCGTCACGCCCAGCCCCAAGGACAGGAGCTCCTCCTGCTCGGAGGGGTGGAGCTGGCGCGGCGTGAAGCCGGAGCGGTGCAGCGCCGGCCAGAAGCGGTTGCCCGGCCGCGCGAAGTGGTGTCCCGACCACGCGGAGTACAGGCCGGGGTTGATCCCGCAGAAGAGCACCCGCAGCCCCGGCGCGACGACGAGCGGGAGGGTGCGGTCGGCCGCGGCGAGCAGCTCCTCGCGCGTGGGACGCCGGTCAGCAGGCATGGGGGCAGCCTGCCAGGTCAGCGGGGGAGCTCGTCGATGAGGGGCGCGAGGATGTCGACGACCGCCGCCTCCGCGTCGGACGGTCGCCGGTCGACGATCGCGTGGACGAGGCGCTCGTGCTCGTCCGCGTGCGGGTCCTCGTCCTCGTCGACGTCGTCCGCGAGCACCTCCTCGTAGAGCGGGACGAGCCCGTCGTAGAGCTCGGTGAACAGCTCGTTGTGCGTCGCGGCGACGACGGCGCGGTGCAGCGCGAGGTCGGCGGCGATGCGGACCTCGTGGTCGGTCTGGTCCCAGGCGCGGGCCCGCGCGTCGAGGGCCTCCCGCAGTGCCGCGACGTCCGCGTCCTCCCGGCGCTGCGCGGCGATCCGGGCCGCTGCGCCGTCGAGGGCCGCGCGCA
This sequence comes from Georgenia sp. Marseille-Q6866, assembly GCF_965111665.1. NCBI lineage: Bacteria > Bacillati > Actinomycetota > Actinomycetes > Allobogoriellales > Allobogoriellaceae > Georgenia > Georgenia sp. Marseille-Q6866. The sequence goes on from NZ_CBCOOR010000001.1 coordinate 139,710, forward strand.
GCTCGAGCCCGTCACGTCGGTGGGCACGCGTCGCCCGGCGGGTGAGCGTGGTGGCGAGCTCGGAGCGGGCGATGACGAAGGTGCCGCGCCCCTGCTCGCGGCGGACGAGCCCGGCCTGAACGAGCGACTGGACCGCCTCGCGCACGGTGTTGCGCCCGGCGCCGACCCACGCCATGAGCTCGGCCTCGACCGGGATCCGCTCGCCGACGGGCCACTCGCCGGAGGCGACCGCCTCGTGGAAGCGCGCTGTCACGGTGTCGGTCATGCTCGGCGCCTTGCGCAGGGGTGCCTGGTGTGCGCTAGTGTCTGCCCGATTCATCCCATCATCCTACCTTTGAGGTCGACATGAGCGACAAGGCCCGGGCGAGCGTGCTGCCCCTCCTGGCAATCGTCCTGACCGCGCTCAACCTCCGCACCGCGGTCACCGGGTTCACGCCGCTGCTCGACACGATCGGCGCCGACCTCGACTTCGGACCGTCCCTGTATGGCGTGTTCGGCACGATCGTCACGGCCTGCTTCGCCGTCTTCGGGCTGGTCGCGGCTCCCGTGGCACGCCGCCTCGGCCTGGAGCGCACCATCGCGATCGCCGTCGCCTTCACCACCGGTGGCATCGTGCTGCGGGCGCTGGCGCCGTCGACCGGCGTGCTCGTCGCTTCCACCGTCGTCGCGTTCGTCGGGGTGGGGGCGTCCAACGTCCTCGTCATCCCGCTCGTGAAGAAGTACTTCTCGGCGCACCTCAAGGCGGTGAGCTCGATGTACATCGCGCTCCTGCAGGTGGGCCAGTTCGTCGCCCCCCTCGCGGCGGTCCCGGTGGCCCTCGTCGCCGGGTGGCGGTGGGCCATCGCGATGTGGGCGACGACGACCGCCGTCGCCGTCGTGCTCTGGATCGTCCTCGCCGCCCGCGCGGGCGCCGCAGCGCCGGTGGAGACTGGCCCGCAGCGCCTGCACGGCGCGTGGCGCACGCCGCTGCTGTGGTCGCTCGTGCTCATGATGGGCATCACCAGCCTCAACGTCCACGCGATCTTCACCTGGCTCCCGGCGATCCTCATCGACGCGGGCGCCGACCCCGAGTCCGGCGGCGCGCTCGTCGCGCTCTTCTCGGTCATCGGGCTGCCGGCCGCGTTCGTCGTCCCGCCCCTGGCGATCCGGCTGCGCAACCCCTTCGGCATCGTCGTCGTGTGCACCGCGGCCATGGTGGCCGGCTACGCTGGCCTGCTGCTCTCGCCCGACGCCGGCGCGGTCGTCTGGGTGGTGCTCCTCGGCCTCGGCGTGAGCACCTTCCCGCTGTGCCTCACGCTCGTCAACGCCCGCACGCGCACCACGGCGGGCTCCACGGTGCTGTCCGGCGCGATGCAGGGCGTCGGCTACGCGATCGCCTGCATCGGCCCCTTCGGCGTCGGTGCGCTCTACGCCGGCTCCGGGTCGTGGACGGGGGCCTTCGTCGTCCTCTTCGCCAGCCTCGCCGTGCTCCTCGTCAGCGGTTACGTCGCCTGCCGTCCCACGCTGCTCGAGGACCAGGTGCGCCCCGCCCCGGTGCTGGCCCGCGTCTGACCGCCGCAGCGGGCGGTGCGCCTGCCCGTGCCGGACCGCCGCGGACCTGCCATGGTCGGTGGCATGGAGCGCGTCACGGACAAGCTGTACTCCTGGGCCTCGATCATCGACCCGCAGGCCCTGGCCCAGGCCCGTCTCACTGCCGAGCTGCCCATCGTCGACCCGCACGTGGCCCTCATGCCCGACGCGCACGTCGGCATGGGCGCCACCGTCGGCTCGGTCATCCCCACGGTCGGCGCGGTCATCCCCGCCGCGGTGGGCGTGGACATCGGCTGCGGGATGGTCGCCGTGCGCACGCAGTTCACCGTCGATCGCCTCCGCGGGGCCGGGAGGCCGCTCGCCGTCCTGCGCGAGGCGATCGAGCGCGCGGTGCCGCTCAGTCCCGGCAACTACAACCGCAAGGTGTGGGGCCGCGCGCCGCAGGCGGTCACCGAGCTCGAGCGCCTCGCCCGCGACGAGAACGTCACCCCGGAGAGCTACGCGAAGAACTGGCGCCTGCAGCTCGGCTCGCTCGGCGGCGGGAACCACTTCATCGAGGTGACGGCCGACGAGGAGGGCCGGGTGTGGACCTTCCTCCACTCCGGCAGCCGCGGGGTGGGCAACCAGATCGCCCGTCGCTTCATCGCCGCCGCCCAGCGGGTCGCCGACCGCCGCGGGGACCACCTCGCCGACCGCAACCTCGCCTACCTCACCGAGGAGGACGCCGAGTTCCACGCCTACCTCGCTCACCTCCACTGGGCCCAGGAGTTCGCCCGCCTCAACCGCGAGGTGATGATGGACCGCGTCGTCGAGGAGCTGGGCCGCTTCCTCGACGAGGACGCGCAGCGCCTCGAGGAGGTCAACTGCCACCACAACTACACCGCCGTCGAGCAGCACGCCGGCGGCCGCCGTCTCGTCTCGCGCAAGGGGGCCATCGCGGCCCACGAGGGGGTGCGCGGGCTCATCCCGGGCTCGATGGGCACGGCCTCCTACGTCGTCACCGGCAAGGGGAACGAGATGTCCCTGTGCTCCGCCCCGCACGGCGCCGGCCGCGCCTACTCCCGCACCCAGGCGCGCCGCACCTTCACCCAGGCCGACCTGCGACGGCGGATGGCCGGGATCGAGTACCGCGACCTCGCCGCCTTCGTCGACGAGATCCCCGACGCCTACAAGGACGTCGACGTCGTCATGGCCGACGCCGCCGACCTCGTCTCCGTGGACCACGTGCTGCGGCAGCTGGTCAACGTCAAGGGCCAGTGAGCCGGCGCCGCGGGGCCCGATTGCGCATTGGCGAAATGTGGGGCAGGCCACGGGCTGGCAATTTGTTGCCAGATATGCGATGATGATATGCGCTGGCTCGCGGAGGTCGGGCGCTCCCACTGGATGTGGCTGCGAATTCCTCCGTGTCCTCATACCGCCCGGACGATGTCGGGAAATCAGCGGTAGGGCGGTTTGAGACAGTCGTCGGTTTCCTTTTTGAGGTATTGCCGGCACCGAGTGTGGCGCTCTTTTAGCGAAGGGTCACGCGTTGAATTTCACCACTGGTCAGGTTGTCGTCCACCCCCATCACGGACCGGCGACGGTCAAGAAGGTCTCCACGCGCACCATCCGCAAGGAGAAGGTGACCTACGTGGAGCTCGACGTCCACAACTCCGACCTCGAGGTCACGATGCCGGAGAACCGCGCCGCCGAGGTCGGGGTGCGTCCCGCCGTGGACCTCAAGGGTGTCCGGGAGATCCTCGACGTCCTCCTCGCGCCGAGCCCCGAGCAGGAGACCGTCTGGTCCCGCCGCATCAAGGCCAACGGCGACCGCCTGCGCACCGGTGAGATCCTCATCATCGCCGCCCTCATCCGCGACCTCACCCGGAGCAACGAGGAGAAGCGCCTCGCCTTCGGGGAGATGAAGCTGCTGCGCGACGCGAGCGGCCCCTTCGTCACCGAGCTCGCTCTCGTCCTGTCCCGGACCGAGGAGGAGATCGCTGCCATGGTCGACGCCGCGATCCTCGAGGGTGTCCGTCCCACCATCGGCCAGGAGCTCGCCACCGCGAGCTGATCGGCCGCCCCCGCCGGGGGCACCTAGGCTTGGCCGCATGAGACTTGGTGACCTGGCTGCCGCGCTGGACCTCGAGCTGCCCTCAGGGGCGGACCCCTCGACCGAGGTCCGCGGCGCCACCCACCAGGCCGACTGGGCCGGCCCCGGCGACGTCTTCGTCGCCGTTCGCGGCGCGCGCGTCGACGGCCACGGCTTCATCGCCGACGCCGTCGAGCGCGGCGCCGTCGCCGTCATCGGTGAGGGCCTGCCCGACGGCGTCACCTGCCCGGTCCCGTACCTGCGGGTGGCGGGCGCCCGGGCCGCCCTCGCCGACGCCGCGTCCGTCCTCGCCGGGAACCCCAGCCGCGAGCTCACCGTCCTCGGCGTCACCGGCACCGACGGCAAGACGACGACGTCCGCCCTCGCGCGCCACCTCCTGCGCAGCGCCGGCCGCCCCACCGGACTGCTCTCGACGATCGGCTACGAGCTGCCCGACGGCGTGCTGCGCCAGCCGCCCACGCACTTCACCACGCCCGAGGCGCCGCAGGTCCAGCAGATCCTCCACGAGATGGTCGACCACGCCGCGACGGACGCCGTCGTCGAGGCCTCCAGCCACGCGCTGGCCCTGGACCGCGTCCGCGGCGTCGACTTCGACGTCGCCATCTGGACCAACCTCACCGGGGAGCACCTCGACTTCCACGGGACGATGGAGCAGTACTTCGCCGACAAGTCCCTCCTCGTCCAGCGTGCCCGGCACGCCGTGCTCAACGCCGACGACCCGTGGACCGAGCAGCTGCTGCCCATGGCCCCCAGCCGCACCACGTACAGCGCCGAGGGGCAGCAGGCCGACTGGTGGGCCGCGGACGTCGTCGAGGGCCCGGACGACCTGCGCTTCACCGTCCACACCCCGGCCGGCTCCGCGGCGGCCGTGCTGCCGATGATCGGCCGCTTCAACGTCGCCAACGCCCTGGCCGCGATGGCCGGGGTCCACGCGGCCGGCGTCCCGCTCGCCGAGCTCGTCGCCGGACTGGCGACCTTCCCCGGCGTGCCCGGGCGTATGGAGATGTGCGAGCGCCAGGACGGGGACCCGCGCGTCATCGTCGACTTCGCCCACACCCCGCCGAGCCTCGACAAGGCGCTGGCCACCGTGCGCGTCACCACCGAGGGCCGCCTGTGGGTGGTCATCGGGTCAGCCGGCGGCCCGCGCGACCCCTCCAAGCGCGCCCCGCTGGGGGAGGTGGCGACCCGGATGGCCGATGTTGCCGTCCTCACCGAGGAGGACCACCGGGACACGCCGCTGGCCGACATCCTCACCGAGATGGAGCGCGGTGCCCGCGAGGCCGGCCGCTCGAACTTCGTGAGCATCGGTGACCGGCGCGAGGCGATCCGCCACGCCGTGGGCCAGGCCGGCCCGCAGGACACCGTGGTGCTCGCCGGCAAGGGCCCGGAGGCCACGCTCGAGCGCGACACCGAGACGATCCCCTGGGACGAGATGGGCGAGGCACGGGCCGCCCTGGCCCTGCGACGGGAGCGCGACGTCGGCGCCACGGCCTAACGGTCCCGGGCCGAAGGTCCCTGGTCTTCCCCCGCCGGGCGCGGTACCAAGGAGGTGGGAGGCGATGACCATGACCAGCTCATCCGACACCACTCGCCCGATCGTCGTGGGGGTCGACGGCTCGGCACTCGCCGACGCCGCGGTCCTGTGGGCGGCGGCCGAGGCGGACCGCAGGGGCACCTCGCTCCACGTCGTCCACGCGTTCGTCCACCTGCACGCCGTCGGCGGGTACGTCGCGGTCCTCGAGACCGCCGACCCGCTCGAGATCGGCGGCGAGGTGTGCGAGCGGGCAGCCCGCCCGGCCCGGGAGGCGTTCCCCGGGCTCACCATCACCACCGAGGTGCGCGTGGGGCGGGCGGCACCGGAGCTCATCAAGGCCTCCCGCGAGGCCGCCATGGTCGTCCTCGGCGCGCGGGGGCACGGCCGCGTCACCGGCCTGCTCGTCGGGTCGGTGTCGCAGCAGGTGGCGATGTACGCCGGCTGCCCCGTCGTCGTCGTCCGCGGGACCGGCGAGCGCGGGCCCGTCGTCGTCGGCGTGGACGGCTCCCCGGCCGCGACGGGGGCGCTGCGCTTCGCCGTCGAGCACGCCGCCGCAACGGGTGCGCCCGTGCGGGCGGTGCGTGCCGAGTACGTCGAGCTGCCGATGGGCGCGCCCCCGGGGGGCTGGTACGCCGACCTCGTCGACAGGTCGAGCCAGGCCACCGAGGCGGCACGACGGGCCGTCGAGGAGGTCGCGGCGCAGCACCCGGCCGTGGACGTCGAGCTGCAGGTCGTGCGCCGCCACCCCGAGGCTGCTCTCGTCGAGGAGGCTGCCGACGCGGGCCTGCTCGTCGTCGCCAGCCGTGGCCTGGGCGGCTTCACCGGCCTCATGCTGGGCTCGGTGAGCCAGGGCGTGCTGTCCCGCGCGCAGGTGACGGTCGCGGTCGTGCCCGGCGCCGAGGGGGAGGAGCACCCCGACGACCCGCACGTCCCTGAGCGGCCTCAGTCCCCGAGGTGGCGCAGGTAGCGCCCGGGGGCGTCGAGGAACGCGCGCCAGTGCCGCACCACCTCCAGCTCCTCCCACGCCACCGGAGTGATGCCGGTGTCGTCGAGCTGGAGGATCCGGGCGCCGGGCAGCGCCGTGAGGATGGGGGAGTGGGTGGCGCACAGGACGTGCCGCTCCCCGTCGGCGAGCTGCGCCAGCACGTCGAGGAGCGCGAGGGACGTGGTGAAGGACAGGGCCGACTCGGGCTCGTCGAGGAGGACCACGCCCGCCGTGCGCACCCAGGAACCGGTGAGCATCTCGACGAAGGACTCCCCGTGGCTCAGCTGGTGGAGGTGGTGGGTGGGCGGTGGCCCGTCCGCCGGCGCGGAGGCGTCCTCGAGGTAGCTGACGAAGCGGTGCATGGTCTCAGCACGGAGGAAGAAGCCCCGGCGCCAGGCGGCGCGCTCGCGCCACACGGTCCGGAGGCGGTCGCCGAGGTCGGAGCGGTCGCTGGCCCGGCCACGCCCGGCGCCGCCGAGGTGGTCGGTGGACCCGCCGTCGGGCGGGATGCCGAGCGCCTCGGCGACGGCCTCGACGATCGTCGACTTGCCGGCCCCATTCTCCCCGACGAGGAACGTGACACCCGGGGGGACGTCCAGCCCGTGGGTGAGGAGGTGGGCGACGGCGGGCACGGAGTCGGGCCAGGCCGCGGGGTCGACGGGCGCGTCGGGGCGGCGCTCGATGCGGAGCAGGGCGGTCACGCGCCCACTGTGCCAGGAGGCGGTGACACTCAGCCGGTGGGCTCCACGAGGGCGGTGCTGCTCCCGTAGCCGTGGGCCAGCCCCTCGGTGAGCGCGGCGACCAGTGCCGGGACGTCCTCGGCGGCCACCCGCACCGTGCCGGTGCACACGTGGTCGTGCCACAGGGACAGGACGGCCACGCCGTCGTCGTGGTGCCAGGACACGCGCAGCGCCCGTCCGCCGCCGCGGGTGTCCGCGACGACCTCGCCCCGAGCGGGCAGCGCGACGATGCGTCCCATGGGTCCATGATCCTCCGCCGGTCCTGTTCTGACCAGACCTGCGCGAGTAGCGTCGGGCATGAGGTGCGGCGTCGCCGCGTCCTTCGGGTCGGTCGAGCAGGTCGTGGCATCCGCCGAGGACCGCCCGAGCCGAGGCCGCGAGGCGAGCCCTCACGGCCCGCACCGCGGGAGAGAACGCGCGGACGGACCACCCGACGGAACTTGTCCTGCGGCTCCCGCGTTCTCGGTGCGACACCGAGGAGGGGAAGCACGTCGTGGGGGAGCAGGGTGGACGCGGGGCGGCGGTCGACGCCGTCGTGAACGGCGTGGTGACGGGGGCCTGGTACGCGCCTGCCCGACGTCGTCTCGTCGCGCCGGGCACGCGGGTGGTTCACGGTGGGGCTGCTGGTCGGCGGTGCAGCGTGGGCCGCCCGAACGGGACATGCGGGCGACCGTGAGAGTGCGGGCACCCGCGGCGGCGACGGGGAGGCCCCGGCCAACCAGGCTGACCTCACCTCGCTGGTGGCACGGATGTCGACCCAGCCGGTGATCGAGACGCAGGCGCTCGGCCCGGGTGGCGAGCCGTCGAACCGCGCCGGGCGGGTGAAGGCGGCTGCTGTGGCGCTGGCCGTGCTGAGCGTCGTCGGGACGGTGGCCGGTGAGCGGGCGATCCACCGGTGGGGTGAGGGGCTCACGCGCGTGGCGTCCGGGGCGCGCACACGTGGATCGGGCTGGTGGCCGGTGTGGCGACGGGCATCGCCCCCTGGCTGCTCGCCAGCAGACTGACGACCGACAAGGCGTAGCTGGGCGTCGGGATTATTCGAGGAGCGCTCGAGGTTGACGCATCATCCAAGGAACGAGCAGAGGAGTAGGCATGGTCAGCATCGTCGTGTTCGGGGGGACCGGGTACACCGGGGCCAACATTGTCCGTGAGGCCGAGTCGCGTGGACACCAGGTGATCTCGGTGAGTCGCTCCGAGCCCGCTGAGCCCGTCGCCGGCGTGCGCTACGAGCACGGCGCGGCCGAGGACGTCGCCCCGCGCGTCGTCCCAGGCGCTGACGTGGTCGTGGCCGCACTGTCACCGCGAGGAGACATGGAGGGCCGCCTCGGAGAGGTGTACGGCACGCTTGCCGCGCTGTCGGCGGAGGCCGGTGCACGCTTCGTGCAGATCGGCGGCTTCAACTCTCTGCGGCTGGCGCCGGACCAGCCTCGCTTCGCCGAGGGGGAGATCCCCGAGCCGTACCGGGCGGAGGCCCTGGAGTCCGAGGTGACCCGGGTGCAGCTTGTCGAGCAGGCGCCCGAGCAGCTGGACTGGCTCTTCGTCAGCCCCGCCGGCGGCTACAACGCGTTCACGCCGGGTGAGCGCACCGGCACCTACCGGGTCGGCGGCGAGGTCGCCCTGCTGGACGACGAGGGGGGCTCGTACGTCTCCGGCGCCGACTTCGCCCTCGCGGTGGTCGACGAGATCGAGAACCCGGCGCACCACCGAGGGCACATCAGCGTCGCCTACTAGGGCTCGGGGCTGGACCGTTCTCTCGTCGGTCGTCGTGAGAGAGGCGCGGCGAAGACCTCTGACGACGCGGGGAGCACCACACACCGAACACCGCGGGATGGGCTACGCCTCGGTCGCCTTCGTGCTCGTCGCCGTCGCGCTCGCAGTCCGCGCATGCACGTTCGGCGTGACCGTCCGTGGCGATGACGTCATCGTGCGCAACATCGAGTGGTCCCACCGGGTCTCCCGCACCGAGGTCAGCGCCGTCCGGGTCGTCAGCTACGACGGCCGTCCCGGCGGCACCCCATGGAACAGCTGGTGGTGGACAACGCTGGAACTCACACTCGTGGGCGACGGATTCGTCGAGCCCCTGATGTTCCGGTCCTCCCGTACCCGGTACGTCGAAGTTCTTCGACGGCTCCTCGCCGAGTACTCGGCGCTCGCTGGCAAGGCCCGGTAGACGGAGGTTGGTCGAACGCGCGTTCGAGTATGCTGGTCCCGTGTCCACCACCGGACCGACCATCCTCCACGCCGACCTCGACGCGTTCTACGCCTCGGTCGAGCAGCTGCTCCAGCCCGCGCTGCGGGGGCGGCCCATCGCCGTGGGCGGGAGCGGACGCGGCGGCGTCGTCCTCGCCGCCTCCTACGAGGCCAAGGCGCACGGCGTCCAGGGCGGCATGGCGGGGTGGAAGGCCGCGCAGCTGTGCCCGGGACTCACCTTCGTGCGCGGTTCCTTCGACCGCTACCAGGCCATCGCCGACGACGTCATGGCGATCCTTGGCGACGTCACGCCCCTCGTGCAGCGCATCTCCATCGACGAGGCCTTCCTCGACGTGTCCGGATCGACGCACCTCTTCGGGCCGCCCGTCGCCATCGCCACGCTGCTCCGCGAGCGGGTGCGCTCCGACGTGGGGCTGCCGATCTCGGTCGGCGCCGCCCGCACCAAGCACCTGGCCAAGATCGCCTCGCAGGTCGCCAAACCCGACGGGCTCGTCGTCGTCGAGCCCGACGACGAACGCGATTTCCTCGACCCGCTGCCCGTCGGACTCATCTGGGGCGTCGGCCCCGTGACGAAGCAGCGGCTCGCCGACCGCGGCATCCACACCATCGGCGACCTCGCCCGGACCGAGCGCTCGGCGATGGAGCGCTACCTCGGGCGCGCGACGGGCGGGACGCTGCACAGCCTCGCCCACAACGAGGACCCCCGCCGGGTGAGCACCTCCACCCGCGCCCGCTCCGTGGGGGCGCAGTCCGCGGTGGGACGCCGCCCGGCCACTCCGGAGCTCGTCCGCGAGGTGCTCAGCCACCTCGCCGAACGGGTGGCGGGGCGACTGCGCGCCAAGGACCGCGCCGGGCGCACCGTCACGGTCCGCGTGCGGTTCCTCGCCATGCGCTCGGTCACCCGGTCCCTCACGCTCCCGGGCCCGATCTCGGCGACGCTCACGCTCACCGAGGTCGCCGAGCGTCTCGTGTGGCAGGCGATCGACGAGGAAGAGAGCGAGCGGCCCGAGATCACGCTGCTCGGCATCTCGGTGTCGAAGCTGACGTCGCAGGCCGCCATCCAGCTCGAGCTGCCGCTGCCGCTGCCGCCGCCCGACCCGTGGCGCCCGGGATCGGAGACCGGGGCCGCGCGCTGGGCGCTGGACCGATCGGTGGACGCCGCCCGGGAGCGCTTCGGCCGCTCCGCCGTCGGCTACCTGCCCGCCGCCATGGGCCGCGCCGCCGGCGTGCCCGAGGAGTTCCGTGAACTCGCCGAGAGGGACCTGTGACTAGTGCGCCGCCAGCGACCCCTCCGAGGTGCGGGTGCGCATGAGGATGTCCCGTGCAGACGCGACGAACGCCTCGGGGCTGCTGTCCGCGATATAGGCCCGCGCCGCGTGACGCGCCTGCTGGAGCACTCCCCGCGCCGCTCCTTCCCGCAGCGTCTCCGGGAGCGTCTCGATGTCGGTCGTCTTCGCCGCCCCCACGATCCGGCGGGACATCTTCGCCGCGGCGAAGAGCCAGGTCTCCTGCCGCCAGCGGGCGAGCAGCTCCTCGAGGAACGGCTCGCGCCACACGCGCGGGTCGTGGCGCGTGGGCCACCGGCGTCGGAACTCCTCCTCGAACGCCCGCCACGTCTGGCCCGGCAGAGACAGCACCCACTCCGCACGCTCGTCCTCGCCCCGTGCGAAGGCACGCGCGGCCGCGATGACGTAGTTCGCCCAAATTGCGCCGAGGTCGAAGGCCAGCGGCCCGTAGAAGGCGAACTCCGAGTCGAACACCTTGACGCTGTCGGCGGTGCCGTTCTCGCCGCGCACCATGACCGACCCGGTGTGCAGGTCGCCGTGGATCAGCGCCTCGGCACGGGTCATGAACAGCCACTTGGCCCGGCCCATCGCGGTGACGAACTCCTCGTCGGCCGCAAGCTCGGCCGCGTCCTGCGCATTCGCGGGGATCGTGCTGTTGCGTCCGGCGTCGACGCACGGCTCGGTGAAGACGAGGTCCTCGGTGATCGTGCACAGCTGAGGGTTGACCGAGTCGGCGAGCCGGCGTGCCAGCTCCTCCCGCTCGAGCGCGAAGGTCGACGTGCCGAACGCGACTGCGGCGATGTACCGGCCCACCGCCGCGGCAGCGCCGTCGTGGTGTAGCCCCTCGTTGAGCGCGCCGCGCCACACCCTGTGGTCGCTGAGGTCCTCCATCGCGATGATGTACCGCTCCGCGTCGTAGTCCAGCACCTCGGGTACGAGCTCCGGAGTCAGCGCGCCGTGCGCGCGCAGTGCCGACACCTCGAAGCGGGCGCGCTCCGGCGTCATCGGCCAGCCCTCACCGACCATCCGCACGTAGGGCAGCGCCTGCTTCAGGCAGACCCGCCGTCCGTCGGCGTCGCGGAGAAGGAAGACGAGGTTGAGGTTGCCGTCGCCCACCTCGTCGACGGACTCGAGCCGGTCGGCGTTCATCCGGTCGGCGAGCGCGGGGACGGATCGGACGTGCTCGGCGACGTTCTGCGGGGTGAGGAACTCGTACTCGGGAGGCATCGGTAGGACCGCCTTTGGTCTCAGGTCGCTGGGCTGTAGCGAGCTTTCTTGCGGGAGAGGGTGAAGGAGAAGATGAGAGCGAGGATGAGGACGGCTCCCTTGGCGGTGTCCTGGTGGTAGTACTGGAAGCCCTTCATCGTCAGGCCGGTGAGGACGATGGCGATGAGCAGCGCGCCGAGCAGCGTGCCCCAGGCGTTCGGCTTGCCCTGGCCGAGGACCGACTGGCCGACGAGTGCGACCGCGACAGCCTCCAGGAGGCTCGAGGCGCCGGCGTTGACGTCTCCCTGGCCGATGCGGGAGACGAGGATGAGTCCACCGACCGAGGCGAGCAGGCCGGAAAGCACGTACGCGAGGGCGCGGTAACGCCCGACCCGGACACCGGTGAGCCGCGCCGCCTCGGGATTGGCGCCGATGGCGTACATGACCCGGCCCCACGTCGTGCGACTGAGGAAGAACCACGACGCGACGACGAGCGCCAGCATGAGGACGACCGGCAGCGGGAACGGCCCCACGAAGCCACGGTCGATGAGGAGGAAGTCGGAGGTGAACCGGCCGGGGGCCACCGACCCGTCGCGCAGCACCATCCCGCTCGTCACCGACTGGCCGGAGACGGGGATGAGCTTGACGCCCTGGATGACGAACATCATCCCGAGCGTGGCCAGGAGGTCAGGGATCTTGCACACGACGATGAGGAAGGCGTTGACCAGTCCGACGACCGCGCCGGAAAGGAGGACAACCACGACGGCGGTCATCCCGGTGAGGTTGTAGAACACCATGGTCATCGCGGCCATCTGCACGGCGAGGCCGGCGACGGAGCCGATCGAGAGGTCCAGCCCCCCGACCACCATCGTGAACGTCACGCCCAGGCCAAGGATCGCCGTCACCGAAGCGAACTTGAGCATCGAGAACAGTGATCCGGAGGTCGCGAATGCGGGCTCGGTGAGCGCGAAGTAGATGAACAGCACGACGGTGACCGCGATGAAGCCATACCGGACCGTCGCGTCCTGGAGCTTGACCAGGGGAGTGGTGTCTTCGTTGAGCAGGGCCATTAGGCCACCTCCGACATGCTTCTGATGATGGCGCGGTTGTCGACGTCGGATGCGTACGCGTCGAGGCTGATGGTGCCCTCGACCATGACGAGGACCCGGTCGGCGACCTCGCGCAGCTCCTCGACGTCGCTGACGAGGACGACGACGCAGGCGCCGCGTTCCGCCTGCTCGCGTGCGCGGTGGGAGATGTCGCGCCGTGCGCCCAGGTCGACACCGCGGAACGGCTCGTCCAGGAGCATGACGCGGGGCTCCTCGCGCAGCCACCGGGCGACCACGACCTTCTGCTGGTTCCCGCCCGACAGAGAGTCCATGTCTTGCTCGGGACCGGTGGCGACGACACCGTAGGAGGCGATGATGTCCTGCGCGACGGCGCGCTGGCGTCCGGGCCGGATGACGCCGCCGGGGCTGATCCTGCGCAGGAACGGGAGCGTCCCGGTAGTCGCAACGGTCCACCCTGGCAGCATCGCCTCGGCAGCCCGGTCCTCCGGCGCGAGGTAGACGCCGCGGCGGACCGCATCGTGCGTGTGGCGAGGTGCGTACGGGGCGCCGTCGAGCTCCATGTGCCCGCTGCGCAGCCGGTCGGCACCGAACGCGGCCCGGGCGAGCTCGGTCTTGCCCGCGCCGATGAGGCCGATGATTCCGGTGACCTCGCCGTAGCGCAGGTCGAGGTCGACCGGGGCGGAACGGGTGAGCAGCTGGACGCCGCGCAGCGCGATGGCGACGCGCTCTCCCTTGCGCTCCTCGTGCCGGGCGGCCTCGAGCCGGATGGTCTCCCCGAGCATCGAGGTGACGGCGGCCGACATGTCGAGCGGTGCGGACTGCCGGTTGCTGATCCTCCCGTCGCGCAGTACGACGAGGTCGTCGGACAGTGCGCGGACCTCGCTGAGCCGGTGGGACACGTAGAGGATGGCCACGCCGTCGTCCCGGAGGCGCCCCACGAGCGTGAAGAGCCGCTGCGCCTCGCTCTCGGAGAGGGTGGACGTCGGCTCGTCGAGGACGAGCACCTTGGGGCGGTGGTTGAGCGCGCGGGCGAGCAGGAGCATCTGGCTGTCGGCGATGCCGAGCTCGAAGGAGTCCTTGAGGAGCGTCGCGTCAGACCAGCCCAGGTCCAGGGTCTCAGCCACCTCCCGCGCCCGCGGCAGCAGGCTCCGCAGCGACCCGACGCGACCGAGCCGGCGCTGGACCAGCTCCTCGAAGACAAGGTTCTCCGCCACCGTGAGCCCGGGGACCATGCTCTCGTCAATCCGCTGGTGCACGGTCTGGATGCCGTGGCGCGCTGCCGACATCGGCGAGGAGATGTCCACCGGGTCGCCCGAGACCAGGACGCGTCCGCCATCGGGCCGGTAGACGCCGGAGAGGATCTTGATAAGCGTGGACTTCCCCGCCCCGTTCGCCCCGAGCAGGGCGGTGACGCGGCCGGGCTGCAGCTCGAAGGACACGCCTTTGAGCACGCGGTTGGGCCCGAAGGACATCGTGATGCCCTCCAGCGTCAGCGCCGCCTCGGTCAGGGCTTCCGCTGCGGGGGTGCGGCTTGTCTCGCGCACCGTGTCGCCTCTCATGTCGTCCTTGGGTGAGTCGGGGCCGGGTGGCGGGGCGGGGAGGCCCCCCACCCGGCGTCGTCAGAAGGTGACCGCGGGGATCCAGTCCGCCGAGGACACGTCGGAGATGTTGAGCGCCGGCTCTGCTGCCCGGAGGTCCTCCATGTTGCGGACGTCGTTCTCCCGCAGGAAGTCCTGAGTGATGAGGATCGGGGGGAACTCGACGAGCGTCTCGTCCAGCTCGCCGGCCATGTGAAGGGCGAGCGTCCGCACGACGGCGGCACCGATCGCGTTGGGGTCGGTCGCGCCGGTAGCCACCCACGGGCTGTCGTCGGCGATCATGAGCTCGATGTCCGCCGTCGAGATGTCGGCCCCGTAGACGAGGACGTCCTCGAGGTCAGGGTTCTGCTCGAGGGCTGAGAGGGTGCCCTTGGTCAGCTCGTCGTAAGGCGCGTAGATCGCGGCGACGTCCGGGTTCGCCTTGAGCGCGTTGTCCACGAGCGGCGCGGTGTCGGTCGCCGAGGAGTTGGTGAACGTGCCGGTCATGAACAGCTCGTCCCAGCCGTTGTCGGCCTTGTACTCCTCCCACACCCCGTGGCGACGGTCCAGCGGTGCGATGCCGAGGACGTTGACATAGCCGACGTTCTGGTCGCTGCCGATGTCCTCGACCATCTTGTCCAGGACGAGGGACGCCATCTCGATGTCGGACTGCTGGGTCTGGATCGCGTCGGGGGCGCACTGCTGGATCTCGACGTCGTAGATGATGACCGGGATGCCGGCCTCGATCGCCTGGTTGACGCCCGGGCACAGCGTGTCCGGGAAGCCGTGCCGGACGATGATGCCGTCCGGCTGGGAGGCGATTGCTTGCTCCAGCTGGGAGGCCTGGGCCGCGTTGTCCCCCTGCGCGTCGTAGACGGCGAGCTCCGCGCCCAGTGCCTCGACCTGCTGGCGGGTGCCGTTGAGGTACTGCTGGAAGTAGTCGCCCTGTCCGCTCTGCTGAACGATGGCGATCTCCAGACCCTCCCCGTCGAAGGGAGCGGGAGCGTCCGCGGCGGGCGACTCCACCTCTCCCTCGTCGGAGGTGTCCGGTGCGGGGGCGTCGGAGGTCGTCTCCTCACCGGTCGCGTCGCCCTGGCTGCACGCGGCCAGGAGGAGGGACGTGCCGGCGAGGCCTGCCAGGATCTTGTGCGTCCTCATGGGATTTCCTTTCGAAGTGGCAGTCGGGGGCCGACAGCGTCAGCCGGCGACCTGGGACAGGAGGTCGGGTTGGGGGTTGAGCGCCGGCTCGACGACGCCGTGCTCGGTGACGATGGCGCTGATGAGGTCGTTCGGGGTGACGTCGAAGGCGGGGTTGAAGCCCCGGGCGCCCTCGGGGGCGGTCCGCACACCGGCGAAGGCGACGATCTCGTCGGAGTCGCGCTCCTCGATGTGGATGTCCTCGCCCCGCTTGGTGGCGAGGTCGACGGTCGAGGACGGCGCGGCGACCACGAAAGGGATCCCCGCTCTGGCACAGGCGAGTGCGAGGCTCACCGAGCCCACTTTGTTCGCCGTGTCCCCGTTCGCCGTGATGCGGTCGGCGCCGATGATGGCGACGTCGACCAGCCCGCGCAGGATCGTGCTCGCTGCGGCTCCGTCGGCCTGGATGACGTGGTCGATGCCATCCTTGGTGAGCTCCCAGCTTGTGAGACGGGCACCCTGCAGAAGCGGGCGGGTCTCGTCCGCGTAGACGAGTCCGAGGCGCTCACGGTCGTACAGCTCGTGGATGATGCCGTACGCCGTTCCCCAGGCGCTCGTCGCGAGGGCACCGGTGTTGCAGTGGGTGACGACGCGGACCTGGTCCAGGCCCGTGCGCTCGAGGATCCAGTCGGCCCCGAGAGAGGAGAGCCGGCGGTTGGCGCTCTCGTCGTCGGCCACGACCTTCCGTGCCCGGGTGAGGACCTCATCCACGCCGTGCGGGACGGCCTCGCGCACTTGGTCGACGCCCCAGGCGAGGTTGACGGCGGTGGGCCGGGCAGTGCGGATCCGCTCGATCTCACGGTCCAACCGGTCCCCGTCCCAGCCCTCCCGGGTGGCCTGCTCCATTGCCACCACGACGCCCAGGGCACCGGTGGCTCCCAGGGCAGGGGCGCCCCGGACGGCCAGGTCCTGGATCGCGCGGACGAGGACGTCAACGCTCGTGACGTCGATGTACCGCTCCTCGGTGGGCAGAGCGGTCTGGTCGACGAGGCGGAGGGTCCGCTGTGGTGTGTCGACCCATTCGACGGCGAGAACCATCAGGCTTCCTTTCGAACTGCGTTGTCCGACAACCGATGGCCACAAGTTAGAGGGAGGTTTGACGACTTGTCAACGGTTTGCCCTCGCCCCGTTGTAGAGTGCCTCAGGCGGCCGGGACAGCGGGGACCGGCCGGTTTCTCGAGGAGGCACGATGGCGCGTACCGGGACACTGGTCTCCCAAGTGTCGGAAAATCTGCGGAGTGCGCTTGCTGCTGGCCAGTACGTAGCCGGCTCCAAGCTGCCACCAGAGGCCGAGCTCGCCGCCGGCTTCGGGGTCTCCCGCCCCACCGTCCGCGCGGCCTTGCGAGAGCTGGAGACCCTCGGCCTGGTCAAGACCGAGCACGGCGTTGGCACCTTTGTCGTCGAACAACCAGCGGTGCGCACGGGCCTCGAGCGGCTCGACTCCATCACTGAGTCGATCCGGGCGACAGGGCGGGAGCCCGGGATGGTCTACGCGAGCCGGCTCATCCGCCCGGTGCTGCCGGAAGAGGCCGCCAAGATGGAGGTGACCGGGGACACCGAGGTCCTCGAGCTGCGCCGCACGATCCTCGCCGACGGCGAGGTGCTCGCCTACTCCTACGACCTCATGCCGGCGCGGCTGCTCCCCACGGACGCGAGACCGGAGGAGGTCACGGGCTCGCTCTTCGCCTTCCTCAGGGAGCGGGTGGGCCGAATGCCAGCCTCGGCGGTGGCCGAGGTCCACGCTGTGGCTTCCAACCACGTCGGCTGGGGCAACGAGGCAGCCACGCACAACCTCTTCCTGCTGCTCAACCAGCTCCACCACGACGCCTCGGGTGAGCTCCTGCTCTACTCCCGGACCTACTTCATCGAGGGCCGGTACACCTTCAGCCTCGTCCGCAGCGTCTGAGCGCTGCGGACGAGACCGAGGGATCAGGCGGCCGCCGTCTCGACGGCCTCGCGCATCCGCGCAGCGTTGCTCGCGAGGTCTCCCCGGTGCAGGGCGCCACCGACGAGGAGTGCGACGTCCTTTCCGTAGAACTTGAGGAGCTCGGGGAGCCGCTCAAGAGTCATCCCCCCGCCGGGGGCAGGCAGGGCGGTCGCGAGCGTGCCGCGGGGCGCGGCGCACTCGTCGCGGATCTCCGCGCACTGCTCCGCTGAGAAGGAGAAGCGCCCGCCGTAGCTTGGGAAGACGCACAGGTCGGCGCCGGCGAGGCGGTTGACGAGGCCGAGGAGCACCCCGTGGGCCAGGCCCTGCGTGGGCGTGACGATGTGGGAACCGAGCATCGAGGGATGGCTCATCACGGGCAGCTCGAGCGCGTCGTCCTCGGCGAGGAAACGCATCGCGTCGAACCCGCTGATGCCGGGCAGGACGAGTAGCGCCCCCGCTCCGAGCTCCTTGGCCAGGTGGGCCCGCTCCCGCACCTCAGGGGCCGGGACGTTGAGTGAGGGCATGTACAGCGCGCGCCCACCGGTGCGCTCGTTGGCCTCCCACACCGCCTCGGCGCAGCGGGCGACCCGCTCCCGCCACGGCGCCCACGGCTGGTCCCCGAGGGAGTGGTCGTCCTTGATGACGTCGAGCCCGGACTCGGCGAGCACCCGCGCCGTCGCCGCCAGCTCCGCCGGGCTCGAACCCATCGGCTTGAGCGCCGTCGTGAGCAGTGCACGCTGCGGGGCGTCGAGGATCTCGCGCAAGCCGGCGACGCCGAAGCGGGGACCACGGACGCCGAGCACGGCGCCGTCGTCGGGAAGGCGGACGTCGACGACGCGCACCCCCTCGAAGATCGAGACGTTGCCCCACAGCACGTTGAGAAGCTGGGTGAGGCCGCCTGCGAGGACCCCAGGTGCATAGGAGACGACGACGGAGCTCGCGTCCTGCTCCTCGACGCGGCCGACGACCTCCTCGCGGATCCAGTCGGCGGCGAGGTCGGCCGGGAACTCGATGGTCTGCTCCACGCGAATCGCCTCGGCGACCTCCGCGACGTCCCGCCCCGTGACCCGGTATCGGACCTGGAGGCGATCTGTGCTCACAGTGCCTCCGCCTTCGCAGTCGAGTGGACGTCGGTGACGCGGACGTCGGTGAAGTCGCCTTCGGCGATACCGAGGTCCCGGCCGACCGCCTGTTCAACGGCCCGGACGAGCGCGGCGGCGTCCATCCCGTACTCCGCCAGGAGGTACCGCTGGGAGGCGCCGTGGGCGTAGGTGTCGTCCAGCCCCAGCCGGGTGAGCGGGACCCCGGCCCCGGTCTCGGCGAGCACCTCGGCGACGGCCGAGCCCAGCCCGCCCACGCGCAGGTGGTTCTCCATCGTGATGACGCGCTGGTGCGGCTGGGCGAGCGCCGCGAGGACAACGGGGTCGTCGAACGGCTTGAGCGTGGAGATGTGGAGGTGGCGAACCCGGACTCCGCGCTCGCGCACCGCGGGCACCGCCCGCAGCGCCTCCTCGGTGCAGATGCCCTCGGTGAGGACGAGGACGTCGGCGGGATCGGTGTCCGGGCTGAGGTCGCGCGCCTTGCCGAGCTCGAACGGCTCGTCCGCGGGAAAGAGCCGGGGCATCTCACCGCGCAGCATGCGCACATAGACAGGCCCCGGGGCGGCGTGGACGACGTCGAGCACGGTCTCCACCTCGGTAGCGTCGCCCGTGCTCAGGACGGTCATGTTCGGCACCGCCCGCATGACGGCGACGTCCTCGATGGCCTGGTGGGTGACGCCGCCGGGGGTGGTGACGCCGGGCAGGAACCCGATGAGCCGGACGGGCAGGGCCGGGTAGGCCACCGACATGAGCAGCTGGTCCAGCGGCCGGCGGTAGAGGAACACGGCAAAGGTGTGGAGCCACGGCTCGAAGCCCTCTCGAGCGAGACCGGCGGCGAAGCCGAGCATGTTCTGCTCGGCCATCCCCATCGAGAAGTAGCGCTCAGGGTAGGCGTCGCGCCACGGCCCGACCTCGCAGGAGTTCGTGAGGTCGGCGGTGAGAACGAGGACGTGGGGCTTGTCCGCGCTCCACCGGACGAAGTTCTCCAGGTGCGGGCGGCGCACGATCTCGGTCATGACAGGGTCCTTCCCGCCAGCTCGGCGTAGGCGTCGGCGTATGCGTCGCGCTCGGAGGTGCTCGTGAAACGGAGGTAGTGCAGGACGGGCCGGCGCTCGTCGAGAAGCGGCAGACCGCGCACCGGGTCGGTGTAAGCGAGGACGACGTGGGGCTTGCCGGTCTCCCGCCGCATGGCCTCGAGGAGGGCACGCACGTCGTGGCCATCGACGACGTCGACGCTCGCTCCGAAGGCGCGCAGCCGGTCGGCGATCGGCTCGACGGTCATCACCCGGTCCATCGGGCCGTCGCACTGCGCCTCGTTGACGTCGACGACGACGCGGACGGTGTCGAGGCGGTGGAACGCGAGGGCCTGGAAGGCCTCCCACGTCTGCCCCTCCTGCAGCTCACCGTCGCTCATGAACACCCACGTGCGGCCGGTTTCGCCCTTGAGCCGGCGACCCAGCGCGATGCCGCCCGCCTGGGAGAGGGCCTGCGACAGGGAGCCGGTGGTGGTCTCGAAGCCCGGAGAGTGCTCGGCGCCGATCATCTCGACGGTGGAGCCGTCGGCGTTGAACTGGTCGAGCGAGTCGGGCGAGAGGCGGCCGACCTCGATGAGGGCGGCGTAGACGACGAGGGCGTAGTGCGCCGGCGACACGATGAATCGGTCGGTGTCCGGAGCGGGGGAGCCGTGGACGACCGCGCCGGTGACCAGCGGCTCGCCCGGCCGGGGGGCCCCGCGGAAGGCGGGCGGCTGGTACGGCCCACCCACCTCGCCGAGGGCAAGGACCCCGCCGTAGCACGCGGCGAGGAGCTCGGCGGCCGAGCACGCCTGGCTCATGTACCCGCCGTTGTTCTTCAGGGTGTGCTCCAGCACGCGGCGGCGGATGCCGTGTGCGATCTCGGCGAGCCGCCGAGGGTCGGGCTCGGTCACGATGACGCTCCTTCGCGGTCGATGTCAGACAACTGACGGGGCAGACGATACGGGACCTTTTGCGCCAGACGCTAGTGTTCCTCGTGCCTGTCCTGCTACGTTGTCTGACAACATTCGACCGATGGAGGTGGGAATGGACGCTCCTGCTGCCGTGCTCTCCGCGTGGGACGAGCTCGTCGCCGGGTCGCGCGAGCTCGGCGCGGACCGGGACCTCGTGCTGCACGGGGGTGGCAACACGTCCGTCAAGGTCTCCTGGCCGGACGTCACCGGTCGGCTGCTGCCGGTGCTGCTCATGAAGGGCAGCGGTCACGACCTCGCCAGCATCGACCGCTCCGGCTTCAGCCCCCTGCGTCTGGACCGCCTCCGCGAGCTCCTCCCGCCCGTCCGGCTGTCCGACCGGCAGATGCGCAACGAGCTGCGCTGCGCCCGCCTCGACTCCGAAGGTCCCGACCCGTCCGTCGAGACCTTCGTCCACGCGCTGCTCCCGCACGACGCCGTCGTCCACTCCCACGCCGACGCTCTCCTCGCGCTGACGAACACCGACGACGGCGAGCGCCTGGTCCGTGAGCTGTACGGCTCCGACGTCGTCGTCGTCCCGTACGCCATGCCCGGTCCCGACCTCGCGGCCGCGTGCGCCGCGGCGTGGGATGAGCAGTCGCACGAGGGCACGACGGGGCTCGTCGTGCTGCGCCACGGCCTCTTCACGTTGGGCCGCACCGTGCGTGAGGCGGTCGACCGGCACCTGCGGCTCGTGGACCTGGCGGGCGAGGCGCTGCGAGCAGCGGTCGCGGACGCTGCGGGTCGGACCCGTGGCGAGGACGCAGCCGCCGTCGACGGCGCGCCCGCGCGGCCCGACCCTGTCGCCCTGGCCCGGCTGCGCGGCGAGCTGTCTGCCGCCGCCGGCCGGCCGATGGTCGTGCGCCACCACGACGACGCGCAGGTGCGCCGGTTCCTCACCGACCCCCGGCTGCGGGCGGCCACTCAGGAGGGCCCGCTCACGCCGGACCACGTGCTGTGGACCAAGCGCGTCCCGTTGGTCGGCACGGACGTCGCCGGCTACGCCCAGGCCTACACGCAGTACGTCACGCGCCACGAGCACCGGCGCGACGAGCCGGTCACCCGGCTCGACCCGGCGCCGCGTGTGGTCCTCGACGAGGGCCTGGGGATGCTCACCGCCGGGCGCAACGCCACCGAGGCGGCCGCGGCCGCCGACGTCTATCGACACACGATGACGACGATCGAGCAGGCTCAGGCCCTCGGTGGCTACCGGGCACCGGACGAGGGGCACGTGTTCGACCTCGAGTACTGGTCGCTGCAGCAGGACAAGCTCCACCGAGCCGGTGCGCGGCCGCCGCTCGAGGGGCGCGTCGCGCTCGTCACCGGGGCGGCGTCGGGTATTGGTCGCGCGTGCGCCGAGGCTTTGCTGACGGCCGGCGCTTCCGTCGTCGGCTGGGACCTCTCGCCCGACGTGGCGGGCACCTTCGACGGGCCCGAGTGGCTGGGCCTCACCGTCGACGTCACCGACGAGAACCGGGTCACCGAGGCGCTCCAGCGCACGGTGGAGCAGCTCGGTGGGCTCGACGTGCTCGTCGTCGCTGCCGGGATCTTCCCCCGCAGCCAGCCGGTCGCCGAGCTCGACCCGGACACGTGGCGGCGCACCATGAGCGTCAACGTCGACGCCGTCGCGAGCCTCTTCAGCAAGGCCCACCGCCTGCTCGCGTGCGCCCCGGGAGGAGGGCGCGTCGTCGTCGTGGCATCCAAGAACGTTGCGGCGCCCGGCAAGGGGGCGGCCGCGTACTCGGCGTCCAAGGCGGCGCTCACCCAGCTCTCCCGCGTCGCGGCGCTCGAGTGGGCCGAGGACGGGATCAGGGTCAACCTCGTCCACCCGGACGCCGTCTTCGACACCGGGCTGTGGACACCTGAGCTCCTCACCACCCGGGCGGCGCACTACGGGCTGTCGGTCGAGGAGTACAAGCGTCGCAACCTGCTGCGCACCGAAGTGACGAGCGCCGCCGTCGGACGACTCGTGCGGGCGATGGCGGACGAGACCTTTGCCTGCACCACCGGCGCGCAAGTGCCGATCGACGGCGGCAACGAACGTGTCATCTGACGAAGGAGCACCGATGGACATCGCCTCGCTGAGCTCGGCGGAGTACCGCCACGGGGACTGGGGACCCGCCTACCTCATCCAAGGTCCCACCTCGGACATCGGCGTCCTGCACCTGCGGCCGGGTGACGCGATGCCCAACCACCTGCACCGGCACTGCGACGAGTCGTTCGTCGTGCTCGAGGGCAGGGCCAGCCTGTGGGTAGGGGCGGCCGAGCAGCACGAGATGACGCCCGACACCGTCTTCCGCTGCCGGCCTGGCGAGATGCACTACCTGGTCAACGACTCAGGCGCTCCCTTCCGGTGCGTCTTCATCAAGTCGCCGGCGAGTCCCGGCGACACCATCACCATCCCCTGGACGCCCGGAGAGCCGGTGCCGTCGACCGACACAAAGGAGACAACCGATGGCTGACCTCGACGGCACCATCACCGCCAAGGACTACGGCCTGGACCGCCCGCAGGAGCTGCGCGGATTCCACGTCAAGGGTGCTGGCCAGCTGGACTTCGGCATGCAGCACCGCCTCGCGCGGATCTTCGACCCAGCAGACGGCCGCACCGTCATGCTCGCCTTCGACCACGGGTACTTCCAGGGGCCAACGAGCGGGCTGGAGCGTGTGGACCTCAGCATCGTGCCGCTGGCGCCGTACGCCGACGCGCTCATGGGCACGCGCGGCATCTTCCGCTCGGTAGTTCCTGCCGCGTCGGACAACGCACTCGTCCTGCGCGCCTCCGGTGGGCCCTCGATCCTCAAGGACCTGTCCGACGAGCGCATCGCCATGGACATCACCGACGCCGTCCGCATCGACGCCGCCGCCGTCGCGGTCCAGGTCTTCATCGGGGCGGAGAACGAGACCCAGTCTGTGCACAACATGACCCAGCTCGTGGATGCGGGTCTCCAGTACGGGATGCCGGTGCTCGGCGTCACGGCAGTGGGCCGCGAGCTCACCCGCGACGCGCGCTACCTCGGTCTGGCCACCCGGATCATCGCCGAGCTCGGCGCGCAGATGGTCAAGACGTACTACTGCGAGGAGGGCTTCGACCAGGTTACGGCGGCGTGCCCGGTGCCCGTCATCATGGCCGGCGGGAAGAAACTGCCGGTCCTCGACGCGCTGACCATGGCGCGCCGGGCGATCGACGAGGGCGCCGCGGGCGTGGACATGGGGCGCAACATCTTCCAGCGGCACCGTCCCGAGGCGATGGTTCAGGCGGTTCGCGCGCTGGTCCACGACGAGCTCGGCGCGCAGGACGCCGCCCAGATGTACGCGGACCTGTCCGGGGGTGCGACCGACTGAGATGAACCACCGGGCAGCGTGCCGGAACGGCGCGCACATCGACCGCGGGCGGCTCGAGGTCGCCGACGTGTGAGCAGGCGCGGGGCGGCGTCCGGTTTCCAACCCGTGCGCCCCGCACGAACGGCGCTAATAGCCGCGCCCGAGGTCGACGACGTGCGAGGGCATGCGCCCATCGATCAGTGCAGCGTGAGCGTTGACGATCGCCTCGACCACGTCCTCGGGCAGCGTCGGCCCCGACACGTGCGGCGTCACGGTGACCGCGGGGTGCGACCAGCGCCAGTCGTCGGCCGGGAGCGGCTCCGTCTCGTGGACGTCGAGCACCGCGCGGCGCACCGTGCCGGCGTCGAGGGCGGCCCGCAGGTCGTCAACCACGAGGGTCGCGCCACGACCGACGTTGACGACGACGGCGCCGTCGAGCTGGTCGAGCACGCTCGCGTCGAGCAGGCCACGGGTGCCGTCGGTGAGCGGGAGGGCGTTGACGAGGGCCGCGCACGACGCGAGGTGCGGGGCGGCGTCGGCCAGGGCGGCGACGTCGTCGAAGGGGTCCGCGGCCGTGCCGCGCGTGTTGACGCCGACGGTCCGGTACCCGGCGGCGCGCACCACCCGGGCGACGCCGGCGCCGATCTCACCGGTGCCGAGGACGACGACAGCGGCGCCGCGGGTGCGGACCGGCTCGAGCGGTTGCCACTGCGCCCGCTCCTGCTGGGCGGCGTACTCGCGCAGGTGCCACGCGTCGGCGAGCAGGTGGGCCAGGACGTAGCTGCCGATCGCCTCCGGCATGCCGCCGACGGTGCGCGTGAGGACGACGTCCGTGCCCCGCAGGTCCTCGACCACCCGGTCGACACCCGCCATCGGCAGGTGGACCCACCGCACGCCGGAGTCCGCGAGGTTCGGCGGCACGGTGTAGCCGGTGTAGCTGTCCGCCCAGGCGGCGTCCCCGGGGGAGAGGGGCCCGTGGCGGACGGTACGGGTCTCGAGAGACGGCAGGGCGGAGGCGAGGTCCGCGGCGAGGCGGGCGCCGTCGCGACCGGCGAGCAGCATGCGGCGGTAGGTGTGACGGAGCATGACCTCGACCGTAGCGGCGTTCTCGGCGCTACGGTGGCTGCGATGCCGGAGGAGGCGCCAATGGGTTTCCCGCTGGACAGGCATGGCGAGCAGGACCTGCGAGAGCTCGTGACCGATCTCGAGGGTCACGAGGGCGCGTGGTACGAAATACGCGGAGGCGGCCCCGACGCGCGAGGAGTCACGCAGCTGCGGTACTACGCGTGGCATCCCATCGTCAGCCGCGCGTACCAGTTCATCTACGACCGGGATATCGACTTCGTCTTCGACTGGTCCAGCTGGGAAGAGGGACGCGAGCTCTTCACTTCCGAGCGCCCGAACAAGTACGCCGCGCTTGACGACGTCACCATCCGCAAACTGCTTACCGCCGTCGTCCGCGGTGAACGCTTCGCGGAGGGCACCTGGCTGACGGCATGCGAGCGCGGTGACGTGACCCTGCTTCTGCGGCGGCTGCTCGAGCTGCAGGAGTCGGCGCGCCAGGCCCCACCCCGCCCCGCGCCGTAGGGTCGGGCACGCAGCCACGTCGAGGAGGTCGGTCCATGGTCAGGCGGCAGGTCCCGAACCCGCGGGAGATCCTCGAGCTGGTCCAGTTCAAGCGGCCCAGCCTCGACGCCCGCAAGCGGCGCCTGGACGCGGCGCTCACCATCGAGGACCTCCGCGCGATCGCGAAGCGCCGCACGCCCGCGGCGGCCTTCGACTACACCGACGGTGCCGCGGAGGGCGAGCTGTCCCTGCGCCGGGCGCGGCAGGCCTTCCAGGACATCGAGTTCCACCCCTCGATCCTGCGCGACGTCTCCCGGGTGGACACGAGCACGACCGTCTTCGGCGGGCCCTCGGCCCTGCCCTTCGGGATCGCGCCCACCGGCTTCACCCGGCTCATGCACACCCAGGGCGAGAGCGCGGGGGCCGCGGCCGCCGGGGCGGCGGGGATCCCCTTCACCCTCTCGACCCTCGGCACGACGTCCATCGAGGACGTGAGGGCCGCCAACCCCCACGGGCGCAACTGGTTCCAGCTGTACGTGATGAAGCAGCGCGAGATCTCCTACGGCCTCGTCGAGCGGGCCGCGGCGGCCGGCTTCGACACGCTCTTCTTCACGGTCGACACCCCGGTGGCCGGGGCGCGACTGCGCGACACCCGCAACGGCTTCTCCATCCCGCCCCAGCTCACCGTGCGCACCGTGGCCAACGCGGTGCCGCGACCGTGGTGGTGGGTCGACTTCCTCACGACGCCGAAGCTCGAGTTCGCCTCCCTGTCCTCCACCGGGGGGACGGTGGGCGAGCTGCTCGACTCGGCGATGGACCCCTCGATCGACTACGAGGACCTCGCGACCATCCGGGCCATGTGGCCGGGCACGATCGTCGTCAAGGGCGTCCAGACGGTGACGGACGCGAGGAAGCTCGCGGACCTCGGCGTGGACGGCATCGTCCTGTCCAACCACGGCGGCCGTCAGCTCGACCGTGCGCCCGTCCCCTTCCACCTCCTGCCCGAGGTGGTGCGCGAGGTCGGTAGCGACCTCGAGGTCACCCTCGACACCGGCATCATGAACGGCGCCGACGTCGTCGCGAGCGTCGCGCTCGGTGCCCGCTTCACGTTCATCGGCCGCGCCTACCTGTACGGGCTCATGGCCGGCGGCCGGCAGGGCGTGGACCGCGCGATCGCCATCCTCGCCGACCAGGTCCGCCGCACGATGAAGCTCCTCCAGGTCACCACCCTGGAGGAGCTCGGCCCGCAGCACGTCACCCAGCTCCAGCGCCTCGTCCCGCGGCCGCGCCCCTAGGGCTCAGCGACGGCGGCCGGTGCGGCGTCGCAGCCGCGCGAGCAGCCCGCGCCGCCCGTCGCGGTGCACCTGGGCGAGCGGCCGGCGGTGCGCGCTCCCGGCGGGCGGCACGTCGAGCTCGAGGTCGGCGACGGCGACGAGGTCGGGCCGGCCCTCCGGCGCGCCGACCACCCGCCCACCGAGCCAGGTGGTCCGCAGCTGCTCGCCGTCGATCTCGAGCACGGCGAGGTTGTTGTCGAACCACGGCCCGGCGATCCCGTGCCAGCGCCACGGCGGCTCGGGCAGCCGCGCCAGCCGGGAGAGCAGCGCGCCCAGCGGGCGGGCCCCGTGGGAGCCGAGCGCCGCGAAGGCGCGCAGCGCCCGGGGGAGCGGGTTGCGGATGGGGGAGCACACGAGCTGGAGCATCCGCGAGCCGGACTCGCGGTCCACCTCGGTGATGTAGGAGAAGTGGACGTCACCGGAGAGGAAGAGCACCGACGACGGCGCCGCGCCGCGCCGTCCGTCGGCGACCTCGGTGACCATCTGCGCCACGGCGGTGAAGGACCGGCTGAACGCGCCCCAGTGCTCGAGGTCGAGCTCCTGGCGCAGCCACTCCCCGGCCCGGGCCAGGTGGCGCCCGAACCGCCCCTCGGCGAGCGCCTCGTCGAGCGCCTCCACGCGGTGCAGGCCCATCGGCAGGAGGAAGGGCAACGAGGTCGCCACGAGGAGGTGCTCGACGTCGCCGGTCAGCTGCTCGTCCAGCCAGGCCATCTCGGCGTCGTCGAGCATGGACCGGCGGGCCGGCTCCAGCTCCCGCGCCGCCCGCGAGTCGACGACGACCAGCCGCGAGCGGCCCAGCGGGTGGGTGTAGCTCCACCGGTAGCTCTCCGGCTCCCGGTTTGCGCGCTCGGCGAAGGCGTCGACGGCGTCGCTGAGGTCGACCTCGGCGCCCGGCGTCGCCTCCTGACGGCGCTGCAGCTCCGCCCACAGCGGGTCCTCGGCCCGCTCGGCCGCGGACATGTTCCCCAGGTGCTGGTAGACCCAGTAGGAGCCGAGCGCGGCGACGATGCGCCCGTGCCACCAGCTCGTCGCCTCCATCTGCTTGCGCCAGGTGAGGGAGGTGTTCCAGTCGTCGCGCACGTCGTGGTCGTCGAAGATCATGAGGCTCGGCAGCCACGACAGCAGCCAGCGCAGCGCCGGCTCGCCCCAGGCCAGGCGGTAGAGGTGGGCGTACTCCTCGAAGTCCGCGAGCTCGTCGCCCGGCTCCGCGGAGATGTCCCGCCGCGCCTCGATGAACTCACGCATCTCGGCGGACGTCGCGTCGGCGTAGACCTGGTCACCGAGGAGCAGGAGGAGGTCCGGCGCCTGCCCCGCCTCGCCGTCGGCCAGCGCCAGCGCGTAGGTGCGCAGGGCGTCGACGCCGTGGGTCAGGTGATGGACGTCGTCGTGCGGGACGCTCGTGCGGCACGAGCCGAAGGCCAGCCGTACCGGCGCGTCGTCCACCCGCGCCGCCAGCGTGCTCGCGGGGAAGGCGGCGTCCGCGGCCGGCCAGCACACGTCGTCGTCGACGAGCACCTCGTACGCCACCCGGCCACCGCTCGGCAGGCCGGTCACCTCGACGAGCGCGTAGTGGTGCCCGTGGACGGTGAAGGTGCCGGCGGACCAGGCACCGCCGTCGTCGGCAAGGCGGACGGTGACCGTGGCGGCGCGGACGGTCTCGACCCACACCGCGGCCGACGCCCCCTCGACGCGGCGGACCATCGGACCCAGCACCAGCTCGGCTGCCATGGGAGCAGTGTCCTCGCGCGGGACGGGTCGCGTCGGCCGTTCGGTGGGTCTGTGCAGCGGGCCCGCCGAGTCCTACGATCGAGGGGTCAGCGCCGGCGCTGCCGCCGGCCTTCGGACGCGGAGGTTCTCATGACTGGTCGAGTGGTCCACTTCGAGATCCCCTTCGAGGACAGGGACCGTGCCAAGCGCTTCTACAGCGACGTCTTCCACTGGCAGGTGGAGGAGATGCCCGAGCTCGACTACGTCGGTGTGCAGACCGGCCCGACGGGGCAGGACGGCATGGCGAGCGAGCCCGGCTACATCGGCGGCGGGATGACCGCCCGGGCCGGGTCGAACACCGCCACCGTCATCGTCCTCGACAGCACCGACATCGACGCCGACCTCTCCCGGGTGGAGTCCCACGGCGGTGAGGTCCTCGAGGGCCGCACGCCGGTCGGCGACATGGGCTTCGCGGCGTACTTCAAGGACTCGGAGGGCAACGTCGTCGGCCTGTGGCAGAACGCGTAGCCCCTACCGCAGGCTGGTGAGCGTGTAGCCGGCGGCGAGGACGAGCAGGGCGAGCGCGGGCACCATGTCCGCTGGCGCGTCCTTCGCGCGGGCGTGAAGGACGACGGCGCCCGCCATGAGGAGCACCACGCCGGCACCCGCCGCGACCCCGAGCCACGTCCACCACAGCCCGACGACGATCCCGGCCACCGCCACCAGCTCGAGGAAGCCGATGGCCCGGTAGCGCGGCCACGGGACGCCGAGGTGCGCCGCCATGTCACGCATCGACTGCTGCCCGGTCACCTTGCTCAGCGCGGCGACGAGCAGCAGGGCGCAGGTGAGGGCGGCGAGGACGATGCGTGCGGTCTCCATCCGCTCGAGCCTGCCCCACCCCGGCCGGTGCTGTCCTGCCAATTCGGCCGGGGGCCAGGAGGCAGGACCATGGGCCCTCTTTCCGGGCAATTCACCCGGGCAGGATGAAGTCAGCCGGGAGACACCGGCAACCGAGGGGCCCCGTACGGGCCGCGACACGAGGAGTTGGGGCACATGGACATCGCCGGCAAGGTGTTCGTCGTCACCGGGGGCGGGAACGGCATCGGTCGCGCCGTCGTCCTGGACCTGCTGGCCCGCGGCGCGGGAGTGGCCGCCGTCGACGTCAGTGAGGCCGCCCTCGCCGAGACCGCGGCGCTCGCGGGCAACGCCGGGCTCTTCTCCACGCACGTCGTCGACCTCGCCGACCGGGACGCCGTCGAGGCGCTGCCCGAGGCCGTCATCGCCGCCCACGGGCAGGTGGACGGCGTCCTCAACGTCGCCGGCATCATCCAGCGCTTCGTCCCCGTCAACGACCTCTCCTACGAAGAGGTCGAGAAGGTCATGGCGGTGAACTACTGGGGCGTGGTGCACATGTGCAAGGCGTTCCTGCCCCACCTGCTCGAGCGGCCGGCCGCGAGCATCGTCAACGTCGGCAGCATGGGCGGCCTCTCACCGGTCCCCGGCCAGTCCGTCTACGGCGCGAGCAAGGCCGCGGTCAAGCTCTTCACCGAGGGTCTGTACGCCGAGCTGCTCGACACTCCCGTCGCCGTCACGGTGGTCTTCCCCGGGGCGATCGCGACGAACATCAGCGCGAACTCCGGCGTGGGCGGAAAGCGTGACCCCGAGGCGGGCGACACGAAGATGCGGATGACGACGGCGCAGGACGCCGCCAGTCAGCTCGTCGCCGCCGTCGAGAAGGGTTCCTACCGGGCCACCATCGGCAGTGACGCGCGGATGATCGACCTCCTCTCCCGGCTCATGCCGCGCCGCACGACGGAGATGGTCACGAAGAAGATGGGCGCGATGCTCCAGAGCATGGCCCCCGCCAAGGTCTGAACCCTCCGGGCGGGCACCGGTACGCCGGTGCCCGCCCGCACGCGTCCGTGACGGCTGTCACAGGCCCCGGTTAGGGTGCCTCATGGCCTTGATCCCAGAGAAGCTCCGGTTCGCCGTCAGCCGCACCCGCGCCGCGGGCAGCGCTCCCGACTGGGTGGTCCTCGACCTCCACGGGAGCTACCCCACGCACGCGCCGGCAGGCGCCGCCGCGGCGCTCCTCCAGCGTGACGACACCTTCGAGGCACTCACCGAGCGGCTCGACAAGCTCGCCAAGGCCAACTGGCTCGCCGGTGTCCTCGTGCGCGTCGGGGAGCTGCAGGTCGGGCTGAGCACGGCGCACGCCCTGGGGGCTGCGCTGGGCCGGCTGGCCGCCCACAAGCGCGTGGTCGGCTACGTCCCGCAGGTCTCGATGCGCACCCTGCTCGTCACCGCGCAAGTGACCGAGGTCGTCGTCCCGGAGTCTGCCGAGGTCTCGCTGCCGGGCTTCGCGGCCGAGCAGGTCTTCCTCGGGGCCTTCCTCGCCAAGCACGGCATCACCTTCGAGAACCTGCGCATCCGCGAGTACAAGTCCGCGCTCACGGCCTTCTCCGAGGACCGCATGGACGAGTACGAGCGCGAGCAGCTCACCGTCTACCTCGACTCCGCCGAACGCACCTGGCTCGCCGCCGTGGCCGACGGCGCGGACGCCGCGTCCGTCCTCGGTGCCGGCTTCACGAACGCGGAGGAGCTGCTCGCCGCGGGGCTCGTCAGCCGTATCGCCTACGACGACGAGATCGTCACCGTCGTCGACCAGCACTGGCCGCGAGCCCTCGAGCTGCTCCTGCCGGACCTCTCCGCCCGCAAGGTCGCGAGGAAGGCCGACGGCGTGGCGGTCGTGCCCGTCGTCGGCGCCATCGTCTCGGGCCGGTCGCGGAGCACCCCGCCGCTGCCGATCGGGCCGGGGCCCACGGCCGGCTCGGAGACCGTCGTCACCGCGCTGCGCCGGGCCGAGCGTGACGAGCACGTCAAGGCCATCGTCCTGTGGGTCGACTCCCCGGGCGGCTCCGCGCTGGCCTCCGACGTCATCGGCCGCGCCGTCGCCCGCTGCACGAAGCCCGTCGTCGCCGTCATGGGGGAGGTCGCCGCGTCCGGGGGCTACTACGTCCTCACCCATGCCGACCACGTCGTCGCCGGGCCGTACACGATCACCGGGAGCATCGGCGTCGTCGTCGGCAAGCCGGTCCTCGCCCAGCTCGACGAGCGCCAGGGGCTCAACCCGCAGACCGTCGGGCGGGAGGCCGCGCTGTTCGCCAGCCCGCACCGGCCCTTCACCGCCGAGCAGCGCGCGTGGGCGGAGAAGATGATGGAGGAGGTCTACGCGCGCTTCGTCGACCGCGTGGCCGGCGGCAGGAGCCTCAGCCACGAGCGCGTGGACGAGGTCGGCCGCGGTCGGATCTGGAGCGGGCAGGACGCTGCCGGCATCGGCCTCGTCGACGAGCTCGGCGACCTCCACGACGGTGTCGCCGCCGCCCGCCGGCTCGCCGGCCTGGGCGAGGACGCCCCCGTGCGCACCGTGTCCGCGGGGCTCGCGCTGCCCGGCCTGCCGAGCTTCGCCACGCAGCCGGCCGGGGCCGTGGAGCGGCTGTGGCCCTTCGGCTCGGAGAAGGTCCTCACCTGGTTCGACCGCTCCGTCCGGATCCGCTGAGCGGAGGGCACACCATGACGCGAGACCAGAGGTGGACCTCGCTCCTCAGCGGGGTGCTCGTGGCGAACAGCGCGCCGCACCTGGCCAGCGCGGTCACCGGGCGACGCCACCTCACCCCGCTCGCGGGACGGGAGTCGTCCCCGGCGGTCAACGGGGCGTGGGGCGCGGCCAACCTGGCCGGCGGGCTGCTGCTCCTGCGGCGGGCGGCTGGAGCGCCGTCGTCCCCGCGCTGGGACGAGCGGCTCCACTGGTTCGAGGCGGGGGTCGCCGTGTTCAGCGTGTGGATGGCGGGCTCGGAGCGCGCGCTGAGGATCAACACCGGTGTCGAAACCGGGCGCGCCCGTTCGTCCAGAGGGTGAGAGCGCCGGAGAGACCGGCGCCGGACACCGGGAGAGACACGATGAGCCAGTACCTGCTGAGCATCTACCAGCCCTACGGCGACACCATGGAGGAGTTCCCCGACGCGGAGTTCCTCGAGCCGATCATCCGCGAGGTGCATGCGGTGAAGGAGGACATGCACCGCCAGGGGGTGTGGGTCTTCGACGGCGGGCTGCACGCCCCCACGACGGCCACCGTGCTGCGGCCGCAGGGAGCGGACGTCCTCACCACCGACGGGCCCTTCGCCGAGGCCAAGGAGCACCTGGGCGGTCTCACCGTCATCGACGTCGGGGACCTCGACGCCGCCCTGGCGTGGGGCGAGCGCCTGGCGCGGGCGACCACCCTGCCCGTCGAGGTCCGACCCTTCCAGTAGGGACGGCCATGGTCTCCGCGGCGGACGTCGAGCGGGTCTTCCGCGCGGAGTGCGGCCGCGTCGTGGCCGTCCTGGTCCGCGCCTTCGGGGACATCGACCTCGCCGAGGACGCGGCCCAGGAGGCCTTCGCCGCCGCCGTCGAGCGTTGGCCGGCGCAGGGTCTGCCACCCAGCCCCGCCGGGTGGCTCGTCACCACGGCCCGGCGGCGCGCCATCGACCGGCTGCGGCGTGAGGCAGTGGGCCGGGAGAAGCTCGCCGAGGCCGCGCTCCTCCATGCCGCCGAGGAGGTCGAGGAGGCGGGACCCGTGCCCGACGAACGACTGCGCCTCATCTTCACCTGCTGCCACCCCGCGCTGTCCCGGGAGGCGCAGGTGGCGCTCACGCTCAAGCTGCTCGGCGGGCTGAGCACGGGGGAGATCGCCCGGGCCTTCCTCGTCCGGGAGTCCGCGATGGCGCAGCGCCTGGTGCGCGCCAAGAACAAGATCCGGGACGCGCGCATCCCGTACCGCGTCCCGTGCCGCTGCCGGAGCAGGACCGCAGTCGCTGGGACCACGCGCTCGTGGCCGAGGGGCAGGACCTGGTCCGCGAGTGCCTGCGGCTCGGCCGGCCCGGGCCCTACCAGCTGCAGGCCGCCGTCGCCGCCGTCCACAGCGACGCGGCCACGGCCGCGGACACCGACTGGCGCCAGATCCTCGCCCTCTACGACCAGCTCCTCGCCCTGAGCCCGACGCCGGTCGTGGCGCTCAACCGGGCGGTGGCAGTGGCGGAGGTGCACGGCGCGCGACCGGCGCTGGCCCTGGTCGAGGCCACGGGACTGGCGGGGTACCACCCCTTCCACGCCGTCCGCGCGGAGCTCCTCCGCCGCCTCGGGCGGGACGCGGAGGCGGTCCAGGAGTACCCGGCGGCGCTGGAGCACACCGCCAACGCTGCGGAGCAGTCCTACCTGCGCTCGAGGCTCGCCTCACTCGAGCGAGGTGGCTGACGCTGACCTGCGCACAAGTGCCGCAGGAGTCCACCTGCGCGACAGGTGTCCCGGCGTGTCGCGGGCGTGTCGCGGACTTCGGTGCAGGCCACGGACACCCGCGGCGCCGCGGGCAGCGTGGGCACCGACGCCGCGAGCGGCACCGAGCGGCGAGAGGCCGGCTCAGCGCCCCGGACGGCCCTTGCGCGGCCCGGGCCCGCCCGACGGCGGCCCCCACCGGCCCCGCGGCCGCGCCCGGGCCGGGGTGCTTGGCCTCCGGGCGGGCACCGCTGTCGGCCGGCCGCGAGTCGGGCTGCCGCGAGCTGCGCTCGGTGCGCCCGCGGACGATGCCGACGAAGGTCTCCACCCGCGGGTCCTCGTTGTCCGCGCGCCAGGCGAGGCCCACTCGCGTGGTCGCCACACCCGTCACCGGGACGGCGCGCACGTCCTTGCGCTGGTGCAGCCGCGCCACGGACATCGGCAGGACGAGGATCCCCGCCCCGCTCGCGGCGACCTCCACCGCCTGCGCCACCGTCATGGGCGGCGGCTCCACCCGGCGGCCCTCGCGCACCTCGTCGGCGACGGCGGCCCACTCGGGGCACGCGCCGGCGTCCTGGAGGAGGTGCTCGGCGGCGAGGTCGGCGACGTCCACCTCGTCGAAGGCGGTGACTGGGTGATCCTTGCCGGCCACGACCACCGGCTGCTCCTCGTAGAGCGGGATGAGGTGGAGCCCGTCACGTTCCAGGGGCAGGCGGACGAAGCACATGTCCACCTCGCCGTCGGCGAGGAGCCGCTGCTGGTCCTCGGGCTCGACCAGCCGTGGCGCCAGCGGGGAGTCGGGAAGCCGCTGCTCCCACCGGGTGAACCACTTGCCCGGGCTGACGCCGGGTGCGAAGCCGACACGGAAGGGCTCGGCCATGGCTGCTCCTCGGGGGACGGGTGGGGTGGCGCGGGTCGAGACTATCGGCCGATACGATCCAGCAATGGCCAAGCCGCAGATGCTCAAGCCCCTGACCGCCGCTCGCAAGCTCGGGGTGCTCCTCTCCGCGACCCCGCAGGAGTTCCAGGAGAGCGACATCTCCCGTGACGAGCTCAACGCGCTCCAGGCGGACCCGCCGGAGTGGCTGCGCGAGCTGCGCCGCGACGGCCCGCACCCGCGCCAGGAGGTCGCGCGCCGCCTCGGCGTGTCGACCTCCGGCCTGGCCCGCGCCGGTGTCACGGAGCCGCTCACCACGGACGAGATCAAGGCCCTGCTCGACGAGCCGCCCACCTGGCTCAACGAGGAGCGCGTCACCCTCAACCGGGTGCGCGCCGAGGAGGCCCGCCTCGCCGAGCGCCGCGC
Organism: Georgenia sp. Marseille-Q6866; assembly: GCF_965111665.1. NCBI lineage: Bacteria > Bacillati > Actinomycetota > Actinomycetes > Allobogoriellales > Allobogoriellaceae > Georgenia > Georgenia sp. Marseille-Q6866. The sequence continues at coordinate 174,690 of NZ_CBCOOR010000001.1, forward strand.
CGCCGAGCAGGACTGAGCTCAGGCGTCCCAGCGGAAGGCGCGCGTGGCGAGCACGCCACCGACTACCGCCCACGCGGCGAGCACGGCCAGGGCCACGAGGTCCACCGTCCCGTCGGTGAGCAGGGTGCGCAGCGCCTCGCCGAGCGCTCCCGGGGGCAGGAACGCGAGGACGGTGGCGACAGCGTCGGGGAGCATGTCGAGCGGCAGCACGAGCCCGCCGCCGACGACCATGAGCACGAAGAGCAGGTTCGCGATCGCGAGCACCGCCTCGGGCCGGAGCGTCCCGCCCACGAGCAGGGCGAAGGTGACGAACACCCCGGTCCCCAGCACCATGAGCGCCGCGGCCCCGAGCACCTGGACGACGTCGAGGCCGCCGGGCCGCCAGCCCACCGCCAGCCCGATGGCGCACAGCAGCACCGTCTGGACGACGAGGACGACGAGCACCGCGCCGAGCTTGCCGGCGAGCAGCCCCCGCGGACCGAGCGGCGTCGTCGCGAGCATGCGCAGCACGCCCCAGCGCCGGTCGAAGGCGACGGCGATCGCCTGGGAGGTGAAGGACGAGGCCACGGCCATCGCCAGGGCACTGCCCAGCGCGGCGTGCGCCCGCGGCCCGGGCAGCGGCACGAGGTCGGTCGACGCGAGGGCGACGAGCGCGATCGCGGGCAGCAGCAGGGTGAGCAGCAGCTGCTCCCCGTTGCGCAGGACGGCAAGGGTCTCGAACCGGGTCTGCGCGAGGACCCGGCGGCTGGTCGTGCTCACGCCGCGTCCGCCCGCAGCTCGCGCCCGGTGAGGGAGAGGAAGGCGTCCTCGAGGGTCGGCCGGGTGAGGGCGACCTCCGCGGTCCCGTGGCCGGTGTCGGCCAGGGCACGGGCGACGACGGCGAGAGCGCCTGCGTCCATCCGCGCACCCCGCACGACGACGTCGCCCCGCTCCGTGGACGTCTCCAGACCGGCGTGCCCGGCCAGCTCGGTGGTGAGGTCCCTCGCGAGCGTCGCGGGCGGCGTCCCGGGCGGGGGAGTGATGCGCACCTGCGGGGCGCCACGCAGCTCGGCGGGGCGGCCGGCGGCGACGGTGGCGCCGCGGTCGACGACGACGACGTGGTCGGCCAGCTCCTCCACCTCCGACATGAGGTGGGTGGTGAGGACCATCGAGGTGCCCGACTCGCGCAGCTCACGGACGAGGTCCCACACGGCCAGGCGCGCCTGCGGGTCGAGCCCGGCGGTCGGCTCGTCGAGGAAGACGAGCTCGGGCTCCCCGACGATCGCGCAGGCGAGGGCGAGGCGCTGGCGCTGGCCGCCGGACAGGTGCCGCACCCGGGTGCGGGCGACCTTCGTCAGCCCGAGCCGCTCGAGGAGCGGGCCGGCGGCGTCGGGACGGTCGTGCAGGCTGGCGACGTGCCGGAGCACGGCCCCGGCCTGCGGAGCCATGGGCAGCCCGCCCTCCTGGAGCATGACGCCCACCCGGTGGCGCAGCTCGGCGGCGCTCTCCGGGCGTGCCCGGTCCAGCCCGAGCACCTCGACCCGTCCGTCGTCGGGGCGGCGCAGGCCCTCGCAGCACTCGATCGTCGTCGTCTTCCCGGCCCCGTTGGGCCCGAGGACGGCGGTCAGCTCCCCGCGGGCGGCCCGCAGGCTGAGCCCGGAGACGACGTCCCGGTCGCCGTAGCGCTTGCGCAGGCCGTCGACGAGGAGGGCGGGGGAGTCCGTCAGCACGCGGCCCAGCCTAACCGCGGACTCCGGGCGCTCCGGCCCCCGCCGGAGAGGGGTGGGACGGGCCACAGTGAGGTATGCCTTCCTTGCCGGGAAGCATTTCGGCAACGAGACTGTTCCCTAATGTGACGGCACGCCTCAGGTGTGCCTCCACCCGTCGGACAGAAGGAGGAGCGAGCCGTGAGCGAGACCAGCGTCGAGTCAGCGACGCAGGACCGCGTGCTCCGCCTCGTCGTCGAGCACGGCCCCGTCAGCGCCGCCGAGCTCGCCCGCCTCCTCACCCTCACCCCGGCCGGCGTGCGGCGCCACATCGCCGCCCTTGAGCGCGACGAGCGCATCGTCGTCCACGAGCCCTCCGGCCCCGGCCAGCGCCGTCGCGGGCGCCCCGCGCGCTACTACGTCGCCACCGACGCCGGCCGCTCCGGCCTGTCCCAGGCATACTCCGACCTCGCCACCCACGCGCTGCAGTTCATCGGCGACGTCGCGGGCCCCGACGCCGTCGAGCACTTCGCCAACCAGCGGGTCCACGGCCTCGAGGAGCGCTACACGCCCGTCGTCGAGGCCGCGGGGGAGGACGTCGCCGACCGCGCCCGAGCCCTGGCCGGTGCCCTCACCCAGGACGGCTACGCCGCGACGGTCCGCTCCGTCGGCCCGCGCGGCCTGGCGGTCCAGCTGTGCCAGGGCAACTGCCCGGTACTGGCCGTCGCTGAGTCCTACCACCAGCTCTGCGACGCCGAGACACGCGCGTTCTCGCGCCTCCTCGGCGTCCACGTCCAGCGCCTGGCTACGCTTGCCGGCGGCGAGCACGTGTGCACCACCCACATCCCCACGACGACTGTCCCGACCGGCCGCCCGAGCACCACCCCGTCACCGCACGGTGACGACACGGAAGGAATCTGATGACGAGTACGACCGACACACCCATGACCCAGGACGAGACGATCGCCTCGATTGGGAACTACCGGTTCGGGTGGCACGACAAGGACGACGCCGGTGCGACCGCGCGGCGCGGCCTCAACGAGGACGTCGTGCGCAACATCTCCGAGCTGAAGGACGAGCCGGAGTGGATGCTCAAGCGCCGCATGCGCGCGCTGAGCCTCTTCGACAAGAAGCCCATGCCGAACTGGGGCGCCGACCTCTCCGGCATCGACTTCGACAACATCAAGTACTTCGTGCGGTCGACCGAGAAGCAGGCCACCAGCTGGGAGGACCTGCCCGAGGACATCAAGAACACCTACGACCGCCTGGGCATCCCGGAGGCCGAGAAGCAGCGTCTCGTCTCCGGCGTCGCCGCCCAGTACGAGTCCGAGGTCGTCTACCACCAGATCCGCGAGGACCTCGAGCAGCAGGGTGTCCTCTTCCTCGACACGGACACCGCGCTCAAGGAGCACCCGGAGATCTTCGAGGAGTACTTCGGGACCGTCATCCCTTCCGGTGACAACAAGTTCGCGGCGCTCAACACCGCCGTGTGGTCCGGTGGCTCCTTCGTCTACGTGCCCAAGGGCGTCCACGTCGAGATCCCGCTCCAGGCCTACTTCCGGATCAACACCGAGAACATGGGCCAGTTCGAGCGGACGCTGATCATCGCCGACGAGGGCTCCTACGTGCACTACGTCGAGGGCTGCACCGCCCCGATCTACCAGAGCGACTCGCTGCACTCCGCGGTCGTCGAGATCATCGTCAAGAAGGACGCCCGCGTCCGCTACACGACGATCCAGAACTGGTCGAACAACGTCTACAACCTCGTCACCAAGCGGGCGACCGTCGACCAGGGCGGCACCATGGAGTGGATCGACGGCAACATCGGTTCCAAGGTGACGATGAAGTACCCGGCCGTCTACCTCATGGGCGAGCACGCCAAGGGCGAGACGCTGTCCATCGCCTTCGCCGGTGAGGGCCAGCACCAGGACACCGGCTCGAAGATGGTCCACATGGCGCCGAACACGTCGTCGTCGATCGTCTCCAAGTCCGTGGCCCGCGGCGGTGGCCGCGCCTCCTACCGCGGCCTGGTCCAGGTCCTCGAGGGTGCCGCGCACTCCAAGTCCACGGTGCTGTGCGACGCGCTGCTCGTCGACCTCATCTCCCGCTCCGACACCTACCCGTACGTCGACGTCCGCGTCGACGACGTCGAGATGGGCCACGAGGCCACCGTCTCGAAGGTGAGCGCCGACCAGCTCTTCTACCTCATGTCGCGCGGCATGGAGGAGGCCGAGGCCATGGCGATGATCGTCCGTGGCTTCGTCGAGCCGATCGCGCGTGAGCTGCCCATGGAGTACGCCCTCGAGCTCAACCGCCTCATCGAGCTGCAGATGGAAGGGGCGGTGGGCTGATGACCGCGACGACCGACACGACCAAGGGGACGACGAACAACCAGATGAAGACCGACCACTCACGCGCCACCACGGACGCCGCCCACACCCACGGCGGCGGCACCGTCCCGGAGGCCTCCCGCGCTGACCGCGCCACGTCCTTCGAGCTGTCCGACTTCCCCGTGCCCAACGGGCGCGAGGAGGACTGGCGCTTCACGCCGGTCGACCGCCTCCAGCGCTTCTTCGCCGACCAGCTCGACGGCGCGGCTCCCGACGTCACGATCGAGGCCGGCGACGGCGTCACCGTCGAGCGCGTGGGCCGCGAGGACTCCCGTCTCGGCCAGGTCGGCGCCCCCGGTGACCGCACCGCGGCCGCTGCCTGGGCGTCCTTCACCGAGGCTCTCGTCGTCACCGTGCCGAAGAACCACGTGGCGGCCTCGCACACGATGATCACGGTCAACGGGACCGGCGCCGAGGGCGTCGCGGCCCAGCACCTCCTCGTGCGCGCCGAGGAGAGCAGCGAGGCGATCGTCGTCCTGGACCACCGCGGCAACGCGAACCTGGCCCAGACCGTCGAGATCGACGTCGCGGCCAACGCCCGCCTCACGCTCGTCAGCGTCCAGGACTGGGAGGACGGCGCCCTGCACCTGTCGGCGCACCGCTCCCGCCTCGGCCAGGACGCGAACCTCAAGCACATCGTCGTCACCCTCGGCGGCGACGTCGTGCGCGTGACCCCCGACGCCGCGCTCAGCGCGCCGGGCGGGAACGTCGAGATGCTCGGTCTCTACTTCACCGACGCCGGCCAGCACCAGGAGCACCGTCTCTTCGTCGACCACGTCGCGCCGAACTGCGTCTCGCGGGTCACCTACAAGGGTGCGCTCCAGGGGCAGGACGCCCACTCCGTGTGGATCGGTGACGTCCTCATCCGGGCGGCGGCCGAGGGCACCGACACCTACGAGCTCAACCGCAACCTCGTCCTCACCGAGGGGGCGCGCGCGGACTCCGTGCCGAACCTCGAGATCGAGACCGGTGAGATCGAGGGCGCCGGGCACGCCAGCGCCACGGGTCGTTTCGACGACGAGCAGCTGTTCTACCTGCGCTCGCGCGGCATCCCGGAGGCCGAGGCCCGCCGCCTCGTCGTCCGCGGCTTCTTCGCCGAGCTCATCGCGCAGATCGGCGTCCCGCTCGTCTCCGAGCGCCTCATGGAGGCCATCGAGGCCGAGCTGGACCGCACGATGGAGCACGCCACGGCATGAGCGCCCAGTACGTGTGCGACACCGGGGACCTCGAGCCCGGTGAGGCGATGCGCGTCGACATCGAGGACGCCGACGGCCGGCCCGTGCCGGTCTCGGTCGTCCGCGACAACGACGGGCAGTACCACGCCATCTCCGACACCTGCTCCCACGGTCAGGTCAGCCTCTCGGACGGGGAGGTGGAGGACGGCACGATCGAGTGCTGGCTCCACGGCTCCAGCTTCGACCTGCGCACCGGCAAGCCGCTGAGCCTGCCGGCCACCCAGCCCGTGCCCGTCTACCCCGTCACCGTCCAGGGCGACTCCGTGCTCGTCGACGTCACCACGACCGTCGCAGCCAACGCCTGACCCGCCGAAAACTTGAAGGAAGAGAACCTGAATGTCCACGCTTGAGATCAAGAACCTCCACGTCAACGTCGAGACCAACGACGGCCCGAAGCAGATCCTCAAGGGCGCGACCCTCACCATCAAGAGCGGTGAGATCCACGCGATCATGGGCCCCAACGGCTCGGGCAAGTCGACCCTCGCCTACGCCGTCGCCGGCCACCCCAAGTACGAGGTCACCGAGGGGGAGATCCTCCTGGACGGCGAGAACGTCCTCGAGATGACCGTCGACGAGCGCGCCCGCGCCGGCCTGTTCCTCGCCATGCAGTACCCGGTCGAGGTCCCCGGCGTCACCGTCTCGAACTTCCTGCGCACCGCCAAGACCGCCATCGACGGCGAGGCCCCCGCACTGCGGACCTGGGTCAAGGACGTCAACGCGGCCATGGGCAAGCTCAAGATGGACCCGGTCTTCGCCCAGCGCGACGTCAACTCCGGCTTCTCCGGCGGTGAGAAGAAGCGTCACGAGATCCTCCAGATGGAGCTCCTGCGCCCGAAGTTCGCCGTCCTCGACGAGACCGACTCCGGCCTCGACGTCGACGCGCTGCGCATCGTCGCCGAGGGCGTCAACCGCGTCCACGGCGAGACGGACGCCGGCTTCCTCCTCATCACCCACTACACGCGGGTGCTGCAGTACATCAAGCCCGACTACGTCCACGTCTTCGTCAACGGCCGCGTCGCCGAGGAGGGTGGCCCCGAGCTGGCCGACCGCCTCGAGGCCGAGGGCTACGACAAGTACGTGACGGCCGCGGTCTGAGCCGCACCGGAAGGACAGACATGAGTGCACCGGTCACTGCCGGCTCGGGCGCGTTGAGCGCGTCCGAGCTGGCGGCCGTGCGCGCCGACTTCCCGATCCTGGGCAGGACGACCCGCAGCGGCCGGCCGCTGGTCTACCTCGACTCGGCGGCCACCTCGCAGAAGCCCCAGTGCGTCATCGACGCCGAGCAGGACTTCTACGAGCAGCGCAACGCCGCGGTCCACCGCGGCGCGCACCAGCTCGCCGAGGAGGCGACCGAGGCCTACGAGCAGGCCCGGGCGGCCGTCGCGGCCTTCGTCGGTGTCGACACCGACGAGATCGTGTGGACGAAGAACGCCACCGAGGGCATCAACCTCGTGGCGTACGCGATGTCCAACGCGAGCATCGGCCGGGGCGGGGACCGCGCGGTGGAGCTCTTCGCGCTGCGTCCCGGTGACGAGATCGTCGTCACCGAGGCGGAGCACCACGCCAACCTCGTCCCGTGGCAGGAGCTGTGCGCCCGCACCGGCGCCACCCTGCGCTGGATCGGCCTGACCGACGAGGGCCGGCTCGACGCCGGCACCTTCGACGTCATCGGTGAGCGCACCCGCCTCGTCGCCTTCACGCACGCCTCCAACGTCACCGGCGCGCTCAGCCCGGTGGCGGAGGTCGTGCGCCGGGCCCGCGCGGCCGGTGCACTCGTCCTGCTCGACGCCTGCCAGAGCGTGCCCCACCTCCCGGTGGACCTCCGCGCCCTGGACGTCGACTTCGCCGTCTTCTCGGGCCACAAGATGCTCGGGCCCACCGGCGTGGGCGCCCTCTACGGGCGGCGTGAGCTGCTCGCCGCGATGCCGCCCTTCCTCACCGGCGGATCCATGGTGCAGATCGTCACCATGGAGGGCACCACCTACGCCGACGCCCCCCAGCGCTTCGAGGCAGGGACCCAGATGGTGTCCCAGACCGTGGGCCTGCGTGCCGCGGTCGACTACCTCGCCGAGCTGGGGATGGACGCCGTCGCCGCGCACGAGCACACGCTCACCGAGCGGCTGCTGGCTGGCATCTCCTCGGTGCCCGGCGTGCGGGTGCTCGGACCGCAGGACTCGGCGGACCGGCTCGCCGTCGTCGCCTTCTCCGTCGACGGCGTGCACCCGCACGACGTCGGCCAGGTGCTCGACAACGCGGGCGTCGCCGTCCGCGTGGGCCACCACTGCGCCCAGCCGGTGCACCAGCGGCTCGGGGTCCACGCCTCGGCCCGCGCGTCCGCGTCCATCTACACCACCGAGCAGGAGATCGACGTCTTCGTCGAGGAGCTCGGCAAGGTGCGTCACTTCTTCGGAGTCGATCATGGCTGACCCGATGGAACAGCTCTACCAGCAGGTCATCCTCGACCACGCCCGCGAGCGGCACGGGGCGGGCGAGCTGGCCCCCTACGACGCCGAGTCCTTCCAGGTGAACCCCACCTGCGGGGACCAGGTCACCCTGCGGGTGCGCCTCACCCACGGCGACGACGGCCCCCGGGTCGGCGAGGTCGGCTGGGTCGGTCAGGGCTGCTCGATCTCCCAGGCCTCACTGTCGGTGCTCAACGACCTCGTCGTGGGCCAGACGGTCCACGAGGTCGACACGATCAACGAGACCTTCCGCGAGCTCATGCACGGCCGTGGGGTCGAGCTGCCCGAGGAGAAGCAGGACACGCTGGGGGACGCGACCGCGTTCACCGGGGTGGCGAAGTACCCGGCGCGCATCAAGTGCGCCCTGCTCGGGTGGATGGCGCTGCGTGACGCCCTCGCCCACGCACTGACCAGCGCGCCCGCCTCGGGCACGCAGGAGGAGGAACGATGAGTGACATCACCCAGACCAACCCGTCCCCGACGACCGCTGCGGACGTCGAGGAGGCGATGCGGGACGTCATCGACCCCGAGCTCGGCATCAACGTCGTGGACCTCGGGCTCGTCTACGGCGTGACCGTGGACCAGCACAACAACGCGGTCATCGACATGACGCTCACCTCGGCGGCCTGCCCGCTGACCGACGTCATCGAGGACCAGTCCAACCAGGCCCTCGACGGTCTCGTCAACGAGATGCGGATCAACTGGGTCTGGATGCCGCCGTGGGGCCCGGAGAAGATCACCCCCGACGGCCGCGAGCAGCTGCGCGCCCTCGGCTTCAACGTCTGAGTTTTTTGGCGGTTTTCCGCTGATCGACAGATCAGCGGAAAACACTGCCTGACCTGCGACGACAGTGCTATCCGTCGGGGACCGAGGTGGACTGGAGGGCCCTCTCAGGGCACTTCATTCCCCCACAGTTCCCCCACGGATCTCGGTCCGTCTGCCCAGGTCGGTGCCCAGATCGTCGGTTCTCTCGGGTGTGCGAGTCCCCCACCACAGGAGGTCCCGGCGGGACACCTGATGGGTGGAGGCACACCCATGACCGAGAAGCAGGGACGAAAGCGGACCTTCGGCGAGCTTGAGCGACGCAAGAGCCAGCAGGCTGGCGCGGTCACCAGCTGGCGCGCGCGCTACACCGGCCCCGACCTCAAGCGCCACTCGCGCAACTTCGGTGACAAGATGGCCGCCGAGGCCTGGCTCAACGCCGAGCGGCTGCTGATCGACCGCGACCTGTGGACCCCACCGCGCGAGCGGGAGCGCAGCGCCTGGCTGGATGCCCAGCGCGGGATCACGTTCGCCGAGTGGGCGGAACGATCCGTCGCCGGCAAGCAGCTGCGCCCCTCGACCCGCTATCGGTACGAGCGAACGCTGCGGAAGCGAGTGCTGCCCGATCTCGGCGACATCCCGCTGCGGGACCTGTCGAGGTTGGACATCTCTAACTGGTACACGAAGATGCGGGCGCAGCTCGCCGCCGAGGCTAGGGCCGCCCAACGCAAGGGCGAAGGCCGTGGCGCGGCGTTCTCCGCCTACCAAGTCCTGTCCTCGGTGCTGAACGACGCCGTGGACCACGAACTCCTCGAAACCTCGCCGGCCCGCGTCAAGGGGGCACTGCGGTACGACGCCGTCCACGAACCCGTGGTGCTGACACCAGAGCAAATGTGGACGTTGCACGAGCTGATGCCCGACTATCTGGCGGCGCTCGTGCCGCTGGCCGCGACGACTGGGCTACGCCACGGCGAGCTGCGGGCGCTGCAGCGCCGGCACCTGGACCTGGACGACCCCGCACGGGCCGTCGTGCATGTCCGGGGCACCGCCGCCAACAACAAGGCCAGTGGCCGGTACAACCAGATCGGGGAACCGAAGACGAAGGCGTCCAAGCGCGACGTCGCGATCCCGTCGTTCGTCGTGCCGATCTTGACGGCTCATCTCGACAAACATGCGCAGCCCGGTGACGACGGCTTCGTCTTCGTCGGGCGAAAAGGTGCAGTGCTGCACGCGTCCGTCGTCGAGTCGAACTGGCGGTCCGCGCGCAAGCAGGTGGGGCTGGACGACCTGCACCATCCACGATCTGCGGCACACGGCCCTGACGTGGGCCGCGCGCTCGGGTGCGACGCTGGCTGAGCTCATGGCGATCGCGGGCCACAAGAACCCCACCATCGCGCTGCGATATCAGCACATCGGCGACGAGGAGCGTCGCCACGCCATCGCGGAGAAGGTCGGGGCCGCCTTCACCGACGAGCTCGCCCAACGGCGTGCTCGGCGTACGACCGGCGTCGACGGGGCTGCAGAGTCGCTGGCCTCAGGCGGACAGGAGAGGCCCGAAGGGGCAGGGCGCACACCTCCGACATGACGGACCGAGAGTGCCGTCCACATCACCAGGAGGCCCACATGAGCGCGAATCGACCAGCGACCACGCGGGTGCCGAGCGGCAAGCTCGTCGCACTCGCCGACGCCGCAGCAGAGTTCAGCGTCTGCACCAAAACGATCCGGCGACGCATCGCTGACGGCACCATCACCGGGTACAAGGTCGGCCGCGTCATCCGGGTCGACCTTGAGGAGCTCCGCCGCTCACTCGTCATCACCATTCCGACGGCCCGGTAAACGCGGTGCGCGGCAGCTCAGTCTGACAGCAAGGGCCAGCGCCCCGGCATCGGGCGCTGGCCCCATGCGTCGCTAGTGTTCGAGTCCGAGCGCCAGGCTCCTGCGAGCTGCGTGACGGCGGTCAGCGTCCGCACCTCGCGGGCGCTGGGCGACGTCACGTGTCGTCCTCACCGCTCGAGCCCGGTGTGGCGGTGGGCACTGCGGGTGGGGGTGTGGCGGCGGGGCGCTGCCTGACGGTCGCGCTGGCGGATGGGCTCGCCGAGGGACGGCCGCTGGGGTCCACGATGGGTGGTGTCAGGCGTGTAGGCCAGACCGGCGCGGAGTGCTCTGGCAGTGACGTTGCTGAGCGCTTGCGCCAGGTCGCGGCCGAGTCGGTCGGATGTGCTGGAGACGGTGACGGCGGCGGGTCCCCAGGCTAGGGGGTCGGCGCCGACCGTGCCGAGTACCTGGCCGATGTTGTTCTCGAAGTAGGTGTTGATCTCCACGTCGCGGTCATCGACGTGGATGGTGGTGGTGTGCTCGAAGTCCTGCGACCGTGTGCTTTGACCGTCGGGCCGGTGCCTTAGGACAAGCAGGTCGGTGGGCGAGTCCAGGCCGGGGAGCCTGCGGTGGGCGCCGGCCGGGAGGCGGACCGCGCCGAGCAGGTCGGCGACCAAGTGCAGGTGGCGGCGCGCTTCGGGGAACGGTTGGTCCATCAGGTCGTGGGAGGCGAGGAGAATCGTGTACCCGCCGGAGCGGGTGAGTGTTGCCAGAGTGAGGGCGAGCTGGGCTTGGACGGTGCGCCGTACGACGACGTGCCCGGGGTCTTGGAGACGCACGTCGTTGTAGGGCAGGGACGCGATCACGACGTCGAACCGGTCGTGCGCCTTCGGGAGCCGCAGCTGCACCGGGAACTGGGTGCCCGGGGTTCGGGCATCGGTGATGTCCGCGACCACGGATACGGGCGAGGGGCCGTCGGTGTGCGGTAGCCCGATGAAGGTCGCGGCGTCGTCACCGAGGGCCAGCACCCGGCCCTCGGTGAACTCCAGATCGCGGAGCATGGTCCACAGGTGGGTCGCGATGATCCGGTGCGAGGGCTGGGCGGAGGTCGTGGTGTGGTCCTCGAGTGCGATGTGGTCAGCTTCCAGGCGCAGGGCGTGCGGGTCGTTCGCGTCGTTGCGGGAGGGCTCCCTGGTCATCACACACCTCGCCTTTGCTCGCCGGTGCGGGGCGCGCCTGCCCTGGTGGCGCGGCGAGAGTCGAGGTCGGCGGCGACGAATGCCGCGAAGTCGGCCTGCCGGTCGGTGATGGACTTTTCCTCGGCCGGGGCGACGGCGGGCTCGCCGGGCCAGGAGGTGGCGCGGGTGGGCCGGTCGCGGTCCAGGCGGGTGCCTGAGGTGGCGACCCACTCGCGCAGGCGTTCGCGGGCGTCGGCGAAATCGGCGTGCCAGGCGAGCGGTCCTGAGCCGGAGCTGCCGACTTCGTAGCACGCCAAGCGGTGGGTGTGGAGGGCGGAGAACTCTTCAACCAGCTCGGGATGGCGGTGCCACAGTGGCGGGACCACGGTCGGTGGCAGCCCGTAGGTAGTGCGCAGCCAGGTGACGAACTCGTCCAACGCCCGCCACTGCGCCTCGGCCTCGGCCGCGGTCAGCGTCGACCAGTCGACGGGCTCGACCGGGCCGTCCCGAACATCAGAGCCGCCGAGGCGGTCGAGGCCATCGGTGAGTCCGGCCTCGAATACCGCGAGCTGCCCGTCAGGGACGGGCGCTCCAGGCCCGTCGACCGGCTCGGTATCGAACTCCCAGGGCACATCTCCGTCCATGCTCACAACCCAATCCCCGGGGCGGGGGAGGTGCGGGGGCGCGGCGCGCTCGGATGCGTTGCACCCGATGGCGGTGTCGTCGGCGCGTTCTGTGCGTTGCCGGTCTGCGGGGACGTTGCACCGACCGCGGCCTGCTCGAGATGGTGAGGATCTTGCCGTGCGGTGGCGGGGGTGCGGTCCACGTCGTAGGCCGTCCGGGCGAGGTCGTGCCCGATCTTGCGGGCGACGAATACCTCGCGCTCGACAGGCCGGGCGGGCGGCTCGGCGGGTCGGGTGTCGACGTAACCGTGGGCGACGAACTGGTCGCCCTTGCGGAACCGTGCCGCGGCCCGTTCGGCGGTCTTGCCGAAGATCAGGAGGTCGTGGAACGAGTTGTCGAGCTTGGTGAAGGTCCCGTCCTGCTCCCGGCGCCAGTGCTCAACTCCGGCGCGGAAGTGGACTCGGGTGGTGCCGGCGTCGGTGAACGAAACGTCCGCGTCGCTGGCGATGAACCCTGCCAGGGACTGCTGCACGGGGATGGTCATCATGCACCGGTCCTCATGTCGGGCGGCGCCCTCTGTCCGAGCGACCGCTTCAACAAGCAGGTGCGCGACGTTCGACACGGCTCCTTCTAAGGTTGGAGTCGTGGCCTCACGAGCATCCAGCGATGAGCACTATGTGATCGACCTGTGTGATGCGGTGCTCGGCGTGAAGGGGCTTCGCCAGCACCGATTCCCGTGGCTGCTGGGAGATCCGTCTCCGAAGACGGGGCGGCAGGTCGCTCTACCCGTCGATGCGTACTGGCCCGGCTTCGACCTCGTCGTGGAGTACCACGAGCGCCAGCACGACGAAGCGGTGGTCTTCTTCGATAAGCCGGAGCGACTCACCGTCTCTGGTGTACATCGCGGGCTGCAACGGGCGCTGTACGACGAGCGTCGCCGCGAGCTCATCCCTCAGCACGGGATGACGTTGGTGATTGTCACACTCGACGCCTTCGAGAGCCGCCGAGGAAAGATCGTCCGTCGCCCCGGTGAAGACCGACTCGCCATCGCCTCTCGGCTCGGTGCTCTCGACCGCTGACGCTAGGCCCGACGCAGGGTGTGTTCGATCGCTGCGCGCTCGGCGGCGAGCTGTTTGGCGTCGGGGCGTTTGGTCCACGGGCGGAGGGCGGTGACGAGTGGGGGTGCGGAGCGAAGGAGCACCAGTGCCGTGCCAAAGGGCAACATCCGGATGGTCTCGGGTGGCATGACCGGGACACGGCGCACGGATCGCTGGACCGAGCGGGAACCGCGGTCGCCGGTGGAGGTGGAGTGGGTGATCTCGTCGCGTTCGCCGAGGAGGGCGGAGACGTCCTGAAGGTCTTTGGCGACTGAGGCTCCGCCGAGGACGACTTTGACGATGGAGGCGTCCCAGATCGCTCCGGCGTTGTGGTCACCCCACCTGGCGCGGGCTTGGGACAGGGACTGCAGGACGGGCATGGTGGTGATGCCGGTGCCGCCGCCTTCGGCCATGAGCACGGGAAGGGACGGCAAGGGGGAGAGGTTGCCGATCTCGTCGAGCGCGAGGAGCAGTGGAGGGTCCAGCCTGGCGCCTGGTGAGGCGGCGGCCAGCGTCCGGGCGGTCTCGACGAGGTCCTCGAGGAAGGCGGCGACGAGCGACCAGGACGCGGAGGCGCCGGCTCCGGTGGACAGCAGGTACATCGTGCCGTTGTCACGTAGGAACGTGGTGGGGTCGAATGACTCGCCGGGCCCGGGGGAGACGGCGTCCATGACGCGCGGGTCGGCTAGGCAGGTCAGTGCGAGGGAGACGCCCATCCAGATCGAGTCCCGGGTGCGGGGGTCAGAGTGGATCGTCGATTCCAGCGACTCGGCCCAGCCGGGTGCGGCGTGGGGCTGGGAGGACAAGATGGCGACGGCGTCGGCTGCGGCCGAGGGGGACAGGGACCAGGCGAACAGGTCGCGCGGTGAGCAGTGTCCGAGGGCGGCAGCGTGCAGGAGGGCCTGCAAGGCGGTGCGGGTCTTGCCCTCCCAGAACCCGCCGGACTCCACCCCACCGGTGGACAGCCCGGTGGCCGAGCTGAACCCGGTCGCGCGGATCATCGCCGTGAGCGGGTTCTCACACCCGCGCACCGGTGACCAGCGCAGCCCCGTCGGCAGTCCTTCAGCCAGGTGCTGGGGATCGAAGACAGCGACCGGGCCGCGCCGCTGTCGCGCCGTCATGGTGGCGGTGAGGTTGTCAGGGCGGGTGGAGGTGGTGATGACGGACCCGGGCGCGTCGAGAATCGCGTTGACGACCAGGTGCAGTCCCTTCCCGGAGCGGGGCGGGCCGAGCACGAGAACGGAGTCCTCCACCGATGCCCACACCTCCCTCCCCCTGGAGGAACCAAGCAGATAGCCGACATCGGACGGAGCCGGGTTCGCATACGAGGGCCGCAGCGCTCCAGAGCGGGCGAGCAGGGCCCTGGTGGATGCCACCTTGTCGACATCCCGGCGGGTGGCGGTTCCGACGAGCCTGTGCGGATCACGCGAGACCCGGGTCGTGTCACGGCGAGACAGGTGCCACACCCCCCGGGCCGACGCGCCGAGGCCGATGAGCAGGACCCCAACCACCGCCCAGTACACGACCGGATTCAATCCGGGTGCGTCAAGGGCCAAGCCGGGGTTCCGGGGGGAGAGAAGGACCCTGATCCCCGCCGCGAGGCCTGACGTCGGCGGGTCGATACCGGTGATGTAGGCGGCAGCCGTGCCGGCCACCCGCAGAAGGGCGGCGCACGCAACCGCAGCGATGAGCATGATGAGCCCGAGGTTGGTCAGCTCGTCACCGCCGCGGGGGGAGGACGGGACGCTCACGCGACACCGCCCGCAAGAACATCCGCAGCGGGGTCGTGGATCACCACGGTGCCCGACGTGCGGCCGAGCAGCACGAGGGTCGAGGGGAGCCGCTCGAGGAGAGGAGCGGGCAGTGGGAGGGCGGCCCGACCGTCGGCGTCGGCGTCACGCGCAGCGACGACGACGGCGATACACACCTGCTCACCGGGCAGAAATCCCTGACCGACGATCCCGAACGGAACCTCCAGAAGGGGCACGGCCTCCGACCGCGGGACCGGGGCCGAGACCACAACCGGGTGGGCGCTGGGGAAGGGGTCGGGTTCGCAGATCTGGGTGTAAATCCCGCCCTCGGGGTTGACCGCGAGCACGTGCACGGCCTGCCCGAGCTCGAGCGCGACCAGCCGGCCCACGTCCCGGGGGTCACGCGCGTTGATCGGCACCGGGGCTTCGGGCAGTTCGTAGGGCTTGCCGGCCACCGTCACCGCCGGGGTCCAGTCCGGCTCGTAGTCGATGCGCACCTTGGCCAGCTCGGTCTGTGGGTCGTTACGGTTCACCGGGTCACCACCGTCGATCGTGTGCTGGGCCCGCGCCGTCTGGCAGGCCGGGCGGTCTCGCGCTCACGCGCGGCACGCTGGTCGTGGCCACCGGCCAACCCGGGCGGCTCACCGTTGCTGATCTGGTGGGTGTCCAGCGTGTCGAGGATCGCGGCCGCGGCCTTGCGGGCGCGCTCCGCCGTTGCCGTGACAACGTCGAACACGGTCCTGTTTGGCACCGAGCCGGCCCACGACGTCACGTACGGCACCGAGTACTCCGAGGTGTCCAGGCCGTGAGCGGCACCGATCATCAGGGCGACCGCCTCGGCCTCAACCTCGACAATGCCGCGGTGCGCGCGCGCGTCGGCCGCATCGGGGGAGTGGAGTCGTACATGCCCCAGCTCGTGCGCCAGCGTCTTGACCTGTGCGGCGTCGTCCATATCGGCGCGAACGGTCACGGTCCTCGCCAGATAGTCGGTCAGGCCGTTCGCCCCCGCAATGCCGGCCGCCGTCGGAGCTCGGAGCAGCGCGTACCCGTCGCCGACCACCTGTGCGGCCAACCCGTCCCACAGCCCCTCGGGTGCCGCGCCACGCAGGAGTTGTGGCATCGGCTGTTGCGGGATCGGATCACCCTCGGTCTGGGTCACGTCCCACACGTAGACGGGCTTAGTGCCCCTGAGACGCTCGCGCACGACCTCGCCCGGAGCGGCCCGCTCACCGCGGGCGAGCAAGCGCCACGGCCCGCCCGCGGGGTTGTCGGTGGCGTACTTCGCGGTGACCGGAGCCAGGATCACGTAACCGGACTGGCCCTTCATCACCTGCCGGCCCACGTGCTGCCACTGCTGATATCCGGCGACGAATGCCGGTTCCGGTGACGGCACCCGCCCTGCACGGTGTGCCTCGGCGTGCTGGAGCATGATCAACAGCGTGTTGTTGAACGAGCGGGTGCGGAACCGCGCCGCAAACTCGATTGCCCGTCGGAAGCCATCACCGCTGGCCATCGCGTCGACCGCGGTGGCGAGGCGCTTGTGCGCCTCCTCGAGCTTCGCGTCGCGCGCCGCGGCCGCGGCCTCAGCGTCCGCTTGGGTCCAGCGTCCCATCTCCCACACCCTCCAGGCAGTGCTCGCTGGCTAGGTGTGCAATCGCCGCCTTGCATTCCTCCGACGAGGTGACGGCGGCCCAGGACGCCTCTGCGTGGGCAGGCCGCCTACAGCGTTCTCCTGGCACCCTGTTAGCGGCTCACATAGGCCCCCATCACCGGGAACCCGACCGGACGGGTCTTGCGGATCCCTCTGGTCGAGAGCGAGTGTCCTCGCAGGCCAGCGTGGCGGCTCACCGATGACGGTTCGGCTTATGGCGCCACGCAGCCAGCGCAGTCGGCACCTCGTTGTGTGCTTCGTGCCGGCCGGCGGCTAGGGCCTCTCGTTCGCCTACTGCTTGTGGTGAGATTCTGACCAGACGGCGCGGAGCACGCGGATGGTGTCCTCGAGGCTCACATGAGTCTCGGCGCTAGCCCGGGCGAGCGCGTGCGCGTGGTCGATGACGGCTCGGGGTGTGGTGCTGGCCGTGGGGCTGATGCGGGTACCGCCGCCGACACGGGTTTGCAGCAGGCCTTGCTGCTCGAGCGAACGGTAGGCCTTGGCTACGGTTCCCGGCGCGATCCCGAGGTCCTTTGCGAGTTGGCGGACCGACGGAAGTCGTTCGCCGGCGGCGATGCGGTCGGTCGCGATGAGCCCCCGGATCTGGTCCTGGATCTGTTCGGCGGGTGAGGTGCCCGTGGTCAGAGTGATTCGGAGGACCATGGCGACCTCATCGCCTGTTCGTGCGGAGTGGCGCGTGGGCCGTGACGGCGATCAGAAGGACGCTAAACCAGAAGAACCATCCCCCGGCCGCGAGGATGTCGGCTGCCAGGCGCAGCGGTCCTTCAAGGCCGGCGAACGGTGTCCCGGTCGTGAACAGTCCCTGGTCGGTCTGCGTCTGTCCATAGATACTCGCGGTGCCAGCAAGGGAATTGGCCACCCGCGCTAGATGTAGCAGCAGCGCCCCGATGGTGATCGCCATGACGTTGGACGTGCGCCACCGCCGGACGGCAACGTCGGTCTCGCGATCCAGAGCCAGCGCGGGTCGGGAGATCAGTCCAGCGGCGAGCAACGCGGCCGCCACGAGCAGCGCCGCGAGTGCGAGAGATGGCATGGAGAAGTGCCACCCGTACATGGGGCTGCCCATGCTGCCGGCGGACCCGAGGTCGATCCAGTACATCGTGTAGCGGCCCTGGTCGTCGGGCACGGACGCACTTCCCGCCCACAGGGCGACCACGACCATCAAGACCACGGTCCCGCCGAGTGCGAGGATCCAACTCCGCTTCGCAAAGCTCGTGAGTGTCCTGCGGTGCAGGTCCGCGGTCCTTCCGCCGCTCCTGCGCGCCACCGGGAGCATGAGGACCACGACCGCCACTAGCCCCGCGACGATGGGGGCGGTGAACAGGGTCATCATGTATGCCGTGGGCGATGGCCGTGGGAGACCCCACGGTGTTCCCAGCAGGAGCTGAGCAAGCACGATGACCGACGCGCACCCCACGCTGGCGATGGTCCACCAGCGGACATCACCACCCACGGCCGGCCGCGGCACGCGTGAGCGGGTTACCGCCCACACCACCAACGCGGCCAACAGGCCCAGCAACGGTGGACCGAACACCATGAGCAGTACCAGTTCCACAAGAACCCCCGGAGGGTCGCCGTATCATCCGTATCATCTGAGTGACACACTTTGTATCACTCGGATGGCACACTGTCGACCGACACGCAGAGCCCTTGACCGAACCACATGCCCAGTTGCGAGGTTGGAGGCAGACCGGGTCGCCTCGCAGAACCACCTACCGGCTCCAGCAACCTCGCTCTCTCGTGCCTGTAGGGGATCGGCTATCGGCTTGCGGAACATAGCCAGCGCAACCCCAGCGTCACTCGGAAGCGGAGCCGCCACGGAGCGTCGACAGAACCCCGCCACTCAACGGCGAAGGCCACAGGCGTCGTCAGTAACTCTCAGTAGGCGCAGGTAACGATCTGGCATACCGTCATGACTCGGCTCCGTTGGGCCGCGGAGGCTGACAGGCTGACTACATGCAGCCGATCACCTGGAGTGCCCGATCGCCGTGGCTGGCGTCGGCCGTAGCGGCAATCGCGCTCACTGGGTGCTCTTCGTCACCGACTCCTCCAGAGGCGGACCCCGATTCGCCGGCGGCCTCCTATGTGAGAACGAGCCGCTGGGGCGAGGGGGACACGGCTCTTCTCGAGGGCACGGTGGCACTCGAGAACGACTGCCTGACTGTGGTGGATGACGCCGGTCAGGTCATCGTGCCGATCTTTCCAACCGACTTCACCTGGGACGCCGATGCCGGCGAGCTCTCCGGATTCGGTCACACGTTCTCCGCCGGCGACTCCGTGTCACTGGGAGGAGGTTTTAGCGAAGCGTCCCCGTCGATCGTTGAGCACCTTCCGAGTAGTTGCGAGGGTGGCCAGTACTTCCTCGTGCACTCAGCTTGAGGACCAGCGACCGAGCCCGCGCAGTCACCAGTGGCGGATCGTCAACCGGAGGCATTCGCCGAACCCAGACACTCGCCGGTGCGAGAAGTCGGCACTACAGTCGCGATCGTGGCGAGAGTTCTCGTAACCGGGATGTCGGGCAGCGGGAAGTCGACCGTGCTCGAAGAACTGGAGCGGCGCGGCCACGTCGTCGTCGACACCGACTACGGCGGATGGACGCTCCCGGATGGCACGTGGGATGAACCCCGGATGTC
Source organism: Georgenia sp. Marseille-Q6866 (assembly GCF_965111665.1). NCBI lineage: Bacteria > Bacillati > Actinomycetota > Actinomycetes > Allobogoriellales > Allobogoriellaceae > Georgenia > Georgenia sp. Marseille-Q6866. The sequence continues at coordinate 193,994 of NZ_CBCOOR010000001.1, forward strand.
TCAGCTCCTGGCCGATCATCGTGATGTCGTCGTGTCCGGCACCGTGGATAGCCAAGGCCGGTTCTATGACCGGTTCGATCATGTGGTTCTGCTCAGCGCACCGCTCCAGGTGCTGCTGCAGCGATTGAGGTCTCGGACGAACAACCCCTATGGCAAGTCGGAAGTGGAAGCGGGGGAGGTAGCGAACTACGTCGAGACAGTCGAGCCGTTGCTGCGGCGAGGTGCGACAGTCGAGCTGAATGGTGAGCGTTCAGTGGCGGAGCTTGCAGATGCGGTTCAGCGCCTCCTCTCGGCGCCCTGATGGCCAGCGGAGCGTTCATGTCCCGCACATCGATCGTTTCAGGACGTGCGCGCATCTTGACGGGGTCGCGCGACGGAGGCTAAGCGCGCAAACGTCCGATCGGCGGGTCTGAGTCAGGCCGCCTGCTCGCTGGTGTCGATCTGGAGGGCTCGGCGCATGGCGGGCGCGTCGAGCTGCTTGCCGAAGACGGGGCCGTCGGGCTCGAGTTTGCCGGTGTCGGCGAGAGATCCGGCGGGGACGGGGTCGAATCCAAGGTCATCGACGATCCTCGCGACGATCGTCACCGCGTCGGAGTCGTCGCCGGCCACGGCGAGGGCGACCCTGTCGGGCGCGCCGGCGGGCCGGGGCAGCTCTTCCATCTGGTGGTAGCCGATGTGGTTGAACGTCTTGGTGAGCAGGGCGGTCGAGGGCAGGGCGTCGCGGACGACGGTGCTGGAGGCGCGGCCGGCGTCGGCGAACTCGGGCAGGATGCCGTCGATGGGCGGCCAGTAGTTCATGACGTCGATGACGACGTGGCCGGCCAGGGCATGGAGGGGCAGCTCGCGGAAGCGACGTAGGGGGACGGCGAGAACAAGAATGTCGGCCTCGCCCGGTAAGTCGTTGGCGTCGGTGGCCACGGCGCCAGGTGCCACGAAGCGAAGGAGCTGGTCGGTGTCCTCGGCGCTGCCGGAGGAGGCGATCTGGACCGCGTACCCGGCGTCGAGGGCGAGGCGGGCGATAGCGACGCCGGACTTGCCGGCGCCGAAGATGCCGATGACGGGGCGACGGGTCGTGCTCATCGTGCTGGTCTCCCTGGGACGAGGTGTGGAGCGGGCGGGGGAGGAGGAGGGGCCCCGGATGGGCAGAAGTGGCCCCTCCCCGGTCGGCGACTCGGGTCAGACCCAGGTGCGCATGGTGACGTCGAGCGGCTCGGTCGGGTGACCGATGAGGCGGGCGAGGTCACCGTGGGTCGGTGCGAGGGCGCCGTCTCGCATGTTGCCGTTGAGCGCGACCATGAAGCCGGCCGTGCCCTCGTCGAGGCCGAATGCCTGCAGCTGCTCGAGCTCCTGGGCGGGGGTGAGCGCCTCGTAGCGCACGGGGGACCCGAGGACCTCCTGCGCGGTGGCAGCGAAGTCGGCATAGCTCCATGCGACGTCGCCGGACAGCTCGTAGGCGCGGCTTTCATGGCCGGGGGTGGTGAGCACGACGGCGGCGGCTTCGGCGTAGTCCTTACGGGGTGCGGTCGCGAGGCGTCCCTCGCCGACGCTGTTGGCGATGACGCCGCGGTCCCGTGCGGCGGCGAAGTCCTGCTGATGGTTCTCGGTGTACCAGCCGTTGCGCAGGAAGGTAGCCGGGATACCGGTGGCGGTGACGAGCTCCTCGGTGGCCTTGTGCTCTGCGGCCAGGCCCAGGACGGTCGTGGGGGCTTCGAGCGCGGAGGTGTAGATCAGGTGGCTGACGCCGGCCTTGCGGGCGGCCTCGATCGCGACGCCGCGCGGGGCGAGCGCCTGGCCGGGCATGCCGACCGAGATCAGGAGGAGCTTGTCGACGCCGTCGAGCTGGGCGGCGGTGGTGGCGACAGCGTCGGGGCCGTCGAGGTCGAGGGGTGCGGAGCGCACGCCAAGGGCCTCGAGGGCGGCGAGGCGCTCGGGGTTGCGGCCGAGGGCGAGGATGTCGCCGGCGGGGACGCCGCGCTCGAGGAGGGCGTCGATGGTGAGGGCGCCGAGCTGTCCGGTGGCGCCGATGATCGCGATGGTCATGGGAGTTCTTCCTTTGTCTCGAGGTGTTCAGGCGGTGACGATGCGCAGCACGAGGGTTGCGACGGAGAGGGCGAGCGGCACGAGCGGCATCGTCACGCCCTTGGTGTCGCCGACCCGGAGGTGGCCGATGACGGCGCCGATGAAGTAGGCGGTCAGGCCGGCGGCGGCGGCGATGCCCAGCGGTTCGATCCACAGGCCAGCGACGACGCCGATCGCGCCGGCGATCTCCAGAGCGGCCAGGACGGGGAAGTAGCGCTCGGGGACACCGACGGTGCCGCCGATTGTGGAGACGACCTGCCCGTTCTTGCGGAGCTTCATCACGGCGGAGTTGAGCGCCACGAGGGCGAGGAGGGCGGTGAGGATGACGAGGGCGATGAACATGACGTCCTTCGTTGGTGTGGGTCGCGGCGGTGGTGAGGGTCAGTTGCTGATGGCGGGGGCGCGGCGGACGTAGGTCCGGTCCTCGACCTGGGCCGCGGTGAAGGCGGCGATGTCGGCGCGGGTGACGGCGAACCCGAGCTTGTCGGTGCCGAAGAACCCGGCGCGCAGGGCGCCCTTCTTGGGGTCGTTCGTCGGGCGGATGAACCGCACGATGGTCCAGTCGAGGTCGGAGGCCTTGACGGGGTCGGTCATGCCGCGGATTTCCTCGTAGGCGCGGGGCATGAAGGTGCGCGGCATGAACGCGACCAGGCGCGTGACCAGTGTTGGCGTCTCGTGCGGGTCAAGCACGGCGGGGGTGGCTTGCCCGATGTAGCGCCGGACGCCGTGGCGGTGCATGGCGTCGAGGATGTGGCGCGTGCCCGCGACCAACGGGGTGCCGACGGCCTTACGGTCCATGCTGGGGCCGAGGGTGGAGACGACGGCGTCGGCGCTGGCGACGGCGGAGTCGATCGCAGCGGCGTCGGACATCTCGCCGACGACGACGCGCACACGCTCGCCCCAGGAGGTGGGGACCTTGCTGGGGTTGCGCGCGTAGGCGGTGACGGTGTGGCCGCGCTGGAGCAGCTCGGCTACGGTCAGCTGGCCGATGACGCCGGTGGCACCGAAGACGGTGACATTCATGCAGGGCTCTTCTCTCGTGAGGTCGCCAAGACGTGGCGTACGGCGGGGGCGACGTCCTCGCCGAAGCGCTGGATGGAGTCGCGGACCATCTGGGTGGGCATGCCGCCGAGGTCGACCTGACCGAGGAACCGGTCGGCTCCCAGCACGGCCTGCAGGTCGAGGATCTTCTCGGCGACCTCCCGCGGCCCGCCGACCATGAGTGCGCCGCGGCGGGCGGCCAGGGCGTTCATGCTCGGGCGGTCGACGTAGAAGCCGCGCCCGCCGTTCGTCTCGGGCGACAGGTACCGGTGGTAGTAGGGGTAGAGCTCCTCCAGGGCCTGCTCCTGGGACTCCCCGACGTAGAAGTGGCTGGTGATGCCCACGGTGAGCTTCTCCTCGGGGTGGCCGGCCTCGCGGCCGGCCGCCCGGTAGAGGTCGACCAGGCGCTTGGCGTGGTCGAGCGTGCCGCCGATGAGGCCGAGTGTCATCGGCAGGCCGAGCCGGCCGGCGCGCAGCGCGCTGGAGGGCGTGCCGCCGACGGCGACCCACACCGGCAGGTCCCCGTGTGTGGGCGGGTTGACGTGGGCCTCGTGCAGCGGTGCGCGGAAGCGCCCCTGCCAGGTGACGGGTTTCTGCTCGCGCAGCCGCAGCAGCAGGTCGAGCTTCTCGGCGAACAGGTCGTCGAGCTGAGAGATGTCCTCCCCGAACAAGGCGAACGGTTCAGCGAACGCGCTGCGCCCGGCGATGAGCTCCGCGCGGCCGTGGCTGACAAGGTCCAGGGTCGCGAAGTCCTGGTAGACGCGCACCGGGTCGAGCACGCTCAGGACGCTCGCCGTGGTGGTGAGCCGGATGCGCCGGGTCGCGCGGGCGATCGCAGCGTGCACGACCGCCGGGGAGGAGACGGCGAACTGGCGGGTGTGGTGCTCACCGATGCCGTACACGTCCAGGCCGTGACGCTCGGCCAGGACGCCGTACTCGACGATGTCGTCGATACGGCTGGCGGCCGTGTCGGGGGAGTCGGGAGAGATGTCGCTCAGGGAGAAGACACCGAGTTCCATGGGAAGTCCTTCCGGGGGCGCCGCGCGGCCCCACGTCGTGCACGGGTGCAGGCGGGGCCGCGCGATGGGGCCTGGGTCGTCAGGCGATCGAGATGATGAGCTTGCCGAGGGTGCCCTCGGCGAACCGGGCGAACGCCGCCTCGACGTCCTCCAGGCCGAACGTCTCCTGGACGGTGACGGCGGTGCGGCCCTCGGCCTGGTGGCTGGCGAGGCGCTCGAGAGTCTCGGGCGCAGGGTGGGCGTAGACGGAGATGACGCGCAGCGTCTCGGAGGGGACGTCGGCCGGGCTGCGCAGCATCGTCGAGGCGAACGCCGCCTCCGCCTTGGCGGCGGCGACCAGGGGCTCGGGCGAGCCGGCGAAGTGGAGCACCACGTCGACGCCGTCGGGCACGATGCCACGGACCTGCGCAGCGACGTCCTCGGTGTGGTCCACGGTGTGCACGGCGCCGAGCTTCGTGACGACCGCCTTCTCCGCCTCGGTGTGCGCGGTGGCGATGACCGTCGCCCCGGTGCGGGCGGCGAGCTGCAGCGCCTGCTGCCCGACGCCGCCCGTGGCGCCCACGACGAGCACCGTGTCGCCCTCGCGCACGCCGGCGCCGTCGAAGGCCGTCACGGCGGCGGTCCCGGCCAGGCCGAGGCCGGCGCCCTCGGCGAAGCCGATCGACTCCGGCAGCTTCGCGATCCCGACGGCGGTCGGCACGGTCACGTACTCACCGAACGAGCCGTCGCCGAGGAAGTCCTTGGTCACGACGCCGAACACGCGGTCGCCCACGGAGTAGCTCTCGACGCCCTCGCCGACCTCATCGACGACCCCCGCAAAGTCCTTGCCGAGCACCACCGGGAAGCGGTGCTCCATCATCCCCTGCAGCATCCCCTTGGCGACCGACAGGTCGAAGCCGTTCACCGACGCGGCGTGCACGCGCACCCGCACCTCACCGACGCCGGGGTGCGGCGCCTCTACCTCAGTGACTTCGGGCTCCGAGTCGAATGCGCGCAGTGCCACAACCTTCATGTCTGTGTCTTCCTCACTCTTGCCGGTTGAAGTGGAGCCGGTGCTCCGCTTTCCATTGGTCTAGTGAACCACAGAACCGGAGCGTCTATTCCAGATCGGTAGGATGGGGTACATGAGCACCGAGAAGCGACCCTTGCGAGCGGACGCCGAGCGCAACCGTCAGGCGATCATCTGCGCTGCGGGATCAGTGCTCGCCCAGGAGGGCAGCGACGTCACACTCGAGCACATCGCCGACGTCGCCGGCGTCGGGGTGGGAACGATCTACCGACGGTTCTCCTCGGTCGAGGAGCTCATGGGCGTGGTGCTCGAGGAGAAGATGCGCCGCTACGCCGAACGGACGGAGCAGTTCGCGCAGCACGCGGAGGACCAGCCGTGGGAGGCCTTCCGCGACTACGTCATGTTCATCCTCGAGCAGCAGGCCAAAGACGCCGCCTTCAGCGACGTCCTACTCTCCTCCAGCCGCGGTACCGAACTCTTCCGCGCCGAGCTGACCCGCGCCCTCGAGGCCTCAGTGCAACTGGTGGAGCGAGCCCGGAACGCCGGCGCTGTCCGCGAGGACTTCCACCACAGCGACCTCTTGATGCTCCAGCACGCCACCCGAGGCCTGCTGCGCGGCACTCAACGCATCGCACCCCTCGCCTGGAAGAGGTTCGGGGAGTACATGCTCCAGGCCTTCCGGGAGCCCAGCGTCGAACCGCTCACCCCGCCGTCGAGCATCTGGACCAGGGCTCTAGCTGCCGGCCAACGCTGAGATCCCGGTAGCAAAGGCGGATGGTCGCCGCCCAGACGGCGGAAGAGCCTGTCACCTCGGGTAGGGCAGGACGCCCCGACCTTCACCGGACGACCATCCCCTGCGGAACGCGGCTGGCCTCCGCTTCGAGGAGGACTACGAGCTCCCTGCGGGCTGACCGCGGCGGGTTCCTCCTACGGGACGGACAACTGGACCGACCGCAACCGCTGCGAGGGCGGACCACTGAGCGTTAGGGGGTCCCGTCCGGCTCCGATGCCCTCTCCAGGCTTCGGACCGCTGCCAGGCGGTGGAGCTCAGACCGTCGGATGAGGAGTGCGGCAACGGGCGCCCGCGATCGCGCTGGCGGCGTGATGATTGGTCGTCATTCGCGCCCTTTGGTTCCTTCGCGCACCATCCGACGATGTTCGCCGCGGCCGGCGGCGTGCCCGCGTTGCGGGCGGAGTCGTTCAGTCGCGAGCGATGCGAAGGGCGACCCAGAGCGCGCACCTTCGGCAGATGTAGGCCGGTTCGCTCCCGAGTGCGTGGAGCGACCTTCGTGGCCGCTGGCGGCCGCAGCACGAGCATCGTTGCTGGGTGTCATCGGCCATGTCGCGATGGTGCCACGGGCCGGTGACCTTCGCGGGTCACAGGTAGCGGCAGACGTCCTCGGGGGAGCATGTGGCCGGGTCGCCGGTGGTGGCGTGCTCGCGCAGGATGGCGATCGTGGTGCGTAGCTGCGCGAGCTCGGCGAGCTGCCGGTCGATGACCGCGAGGCGGGTGTCGAGCAGGTCGGTGACGTGCTGGCAGGGGGCCTGGCCCCGGTCTCGGATGGCCAGCACCTGGCCGATCTGGGCCAGGGTCAGCCCGGCGGCTTGGCCCCGGCGGATGAAGTGCAGCCGGTCGAGCACCTCGGGGCCGTAGTCCCGGTACCCCGCCGGGCTGCGGTCGGGGTCGGGGAGGAGTCCGACGTCCTCGTAGTACCGCAGGGTCTTAGCTGTCGTGCCCGACGCCTGAGCCACCTCACCGATCCGCATGCCACTCATTCTGCCTTGACCTTCCAGTGCACTGGAAGGTCGATCCTGGTCCTGAGGCGCGGCAACAAGGGAGGACTTATGACGGCAACGGACAAGGGCAGGTCGTATGACCTGGCAGTGATCGGGTCCGGTGGGGCGGCGTTCGCGGCCGCGATCCGCGCCACCACCCTGGGCAAGCGGGTGGTGATGATCGAGCGCGGCACCATCGGCGGTACCTGCGTGAACACCGGGTGTGTGCCCTCCAAAGCCCTGCTCGCGGCCGCCGAGGCCCGCCACGTCACACTCGACGCCGCCCGGTTCCCCGGTCTGCCACTCCCCGACGCCCCACCGGTCGACATGCCCGCCATGGTCGCCGGCAAGGACAAGCTCGTCGGATCGCTGCGCAGCGAGAAGTACGCGGCCCTGGCCGCCGAGTACGGGTGGGCCCTCCACCCCGGCGAGGCCACCTTCGTCGGCACACCGACTGAGCCGGCACTCCGCGTGACCGGCCCGGACGGCACGGCGGAAACCGTCCGGGCCGCGCACCACCTCATCGCTACCGGCTCCACGCCCTGGGCGCCGCCGGTCCCCGGCCTGCAGGAGGCCGGTTATCTGACCTCGACGACCGCGATGGAGCTGGACCACGTCCCGGAGTCGCTGCTGGTCATCGGCGGCGGCTACGTCGCCATGGAGCAGGCCCAGCTCTTCTCCCGCCTCGGTGCCCAGGTCACCATGCTCGTCCGCTCACGGCTGGCCTCCCACGAGGAACCCGAGGCCGCCACCGCCCTGGAAGAAATCCTCGCCGACGAAGGCATCGAGATCATCCGCGGCGCGGTGCCCACCGCGGTGCGCCGCGACCCGGCCACCGGCGAGGTCACGGTCACCGCCACCACCGCCGACGGCTCACACGAGCTCCGCGCGGCCGAGCTCCTCGTTGCCACCGGCCGCCGCCCGGTCACCGGCACGCTCGGCCTCGACACCATCGGCGTGCGCGCCGGCAAGCGCGGCGAGGTCATCATCGACAGCCACCTGCGCACCACGAACCCGCGGATCTGGGCCGCGGGTGACGTCACCGCCCACCCGCAGTTCGTGTACGTCGCCGCGGCCCACGGCGCCCTGGTCGCCGACAACGCCCTCACCGGAGCCGGCCGGGAGGTCGACTACCGCCACCTGCCCCGGGTCGTGTTCACCAGCCCCGCCCTGGCCTCCGTCGGAATGACCGACCAGCAGGCCCGCACTGCCGGGATCCGCTGCGACAGCCGCGTCCTGCCCCTGGCGCACGTCCCGCGCGCCATCGTCAACCGTGACACCCGCGGGCTCATCAAGATCGTCACCGACGCCGACACCGGCCGCATCATCGGCATCACCGCCCTCGCCCAGGACGCCGGTGACCTCGCCGCCGCCGGCGTCTACATCCTCGAGGCCGGCATGACCACCGACCAGGTCGCCAACCTCTGGAGCCCCTACCTGACCATGGCCGAAGGCCTCAAACTCACCGCCCAAACCTTCACCACCGACATCACCAAACTCTCCTGCTGCGCAGCATGAACCCGCACAGGGATCCCTATACCGGAGCGTCGAGCCTGGCGACCTCTCTCGTTCGCTTTGGCTCCGTCAGAGACCGAACGCTCCTCCGCTGACGAGGATGACGATGCCGAGGCCGATCAGGACGATGGGGAACAGGATGTGTTCCCAGCGCTCGAGGACTTCAGCGATCGGCGGCCGGGTGGCAACGAACTTGGCGACTACGACCAGGACCGCGACGAGCGCGAGGAAGACGAGGCAGTAGGCGACCACTGCGATGGGTTCCACGCTGAGGAAGACGGGGACATAGACGCCGATGTTGTCTCCGCCGTTGGCGAAGGTGACTCCTGCGACGGTCCACGCGCTGACCTTCGTGCCCGTGACCTTGGCGTCATCGTCGTCATCGTCTCCGCGCCAGGCTTGCCATGCAGCCCAGAGACCGAGGGCCAGGGGGATGAGCCCGAAGTACGGGATAGCTGCTGAGGGCAGGAATGCTCCGGCTCCGATAGTCACCAGCACAGCGGCACCGAGGATGCAGGCGAACCCCACGTACTGGCCGACCAAGATGCGGGTGGTCGTCCCGCGTTGGCCCGCGCCGCGGGCGAAGAACAAGGAGAGCACGATGATGTCGTCGATGTTGGTCGCGATGAACAGGCCGATTGCCTGCAGGACCGCAGCCAGGATCACGCGCCCGCCTCTGCTGCGTCGCATCCGTGCACCGAGCAGGCAGGATCGATGCACGGGGCGTTCTCGTCAACCGCGAGGGTGACGTCAACCAGGGCGGTCAGCGCCTGCGTCAGGTGGGGATCGGCGATCTCGTAGCGCGTCTTGCGGCCCTCGGGTTCGGCAGCAACGATGCCGCAGTCGCGCAGGCACGCCAGATGATTGGACACGTTGGAGCGTGTGAGGTCCAGATCGCGGGCCAGCTCTGCCGGGTAGGCCGGCCGGTCGAGCAGCGTCAGGATGATCCGGGACCTGGTCGGGTCGGCCAGCGCGCGGCCCAACCGGTTCATCACGTCCAGGCGAGAAGCAATGGTCAGCATGCGCTGAACTATACAGCGAGGACTGAAGTGGTTTTACGCAGCCCGGAGTCGCTAAGCGTGCGAACGAGGCTGTGTCAGTTGGGGATCGACCCACGGGACGATTCGCCCGATCATCAGGGAACTCACGAAGCGGCGACAGAACCCCGCCACATAACGGCCAAGGCCACACACCCCTCGTGTCAAAAATGGCCGTGTCTCGCAGGTGTTCTGCGATCGTTTCTGAGACGCTTTCGGGATGACGCACCACCTCGTCCGCCTCGCCCGCGTGTCCACCAACGCCCAGGATGCCCAGCTGCAGCGCGACGCCCTCCAGGCGGGCGGCTGCATCAGGATCTTCGTGGAGAAGATCAGCAGCCGATCCAGCCATCGCCCAGGGCTCGCCGCGGCGCTGGATTACATGCGCGACGGCACGGACACCCTGGTCGTGTGGAAGCTCGACCGCCTGGGCCGGTCGACTAAAGACATCCTCACGGTCGCAGACGACCTCAGTGACCGCGGTATCGGTTTGCGCGTCCTCACGGGGACGCTGGCTGGCACGTACAGCCCCGGCGGGGGAGGGGAAGTTCTTCTTCACGATGATGGCCGCCTTCGCCGAGCTCGAGCGCGACCTCATCCGAGAACGCACCATGGCGGGCCTGGGAGCCGCTCGAGCGCAGGGGCGCACGGGTGGGCGACCTCGGGTGATGGACCGTGACAAGCTCGCCGTCGCGCGGGCAAGGCGGGCGAACGGCGAGAGTCCAACCGAGATAGCCCGGGCGCTGGGGGTTTCGCGGGCCACTGTCTACCGGTACCTCCTGTCTGAGACCTCGAGCGAAGGACGGCCGCGCGGCTGAGTGCGTCGTTCCTAGCGGCATTTGCCCCCAAAAGCGACCTCAACTACGCCCAGCCCCAGCGGCGCCGTCGACTGCCGTAGCGCTCCACGAAACGCTGTTCGGCTGCTTCGTCGCCGATGACGAGAAGGTCCGCGTCAAGCGGCGGCGGCTCGGTGGGATCTGGAACGACGAAGCGACCTTCTCGGGCGATCGCCACGACCTGACACCCGGTCTTCCGCGCGACATCTGACTCTCGGAGCGACCGGCCACGAAGGGCACGCGGCGTCGGGGTGCGAAAGACCTCCACGCCCTCGGCGATCACCAGCCGAGGTCGCCAGCCGAGCGTGTTCCAGATCATGGCCGACCCGATGGAGGCATAGGAGAGGACGGCATCTGCCCCTGCGCGGTGCAGGGTGGAGACGTTGCGTTCCCGCGTCGCCCGCGCGATGACTTGCAGGTCAGGGCGCAATCGGCGCAGGTACAGCGTGAGGTAGACATTGACGTCGTCCTCATGGGTGGTCACGAGCGCCGCCGCGGCTTCTCCTAAGCCGGCTCGCTCGAGCACCTCGAACATCGCCGCATCACCCTCGACATACGTTCGCCCGGGCACGATTCGCTCCGCGCGGCTCTCCACGATCACCGCACGGATTCCGGCTTCCTCGAGCGCATCGGCCGCTGCGCGCCCGACGCGTCCACCGCCGATCACGAGGACCGGGCGGTCCACGGTTGCTTCGCCGGCGAAGGCGTCGTCGTACCCGGCGAGCTGGTCCTCAGTGCCAGCCAGGAGGAGGATGCTGCGCGGAGTGAGGCGAGTGTCTGGACTGGCAAGGGAGAAGGTGCCCTTGTCCCGCACCCCGATGACGTTGAGACCGCGCCAGTCGCTGAGGTCGGTTTCTGCCAGTGTTTTCCCCGCGAACACGGTCCCACACACATTCGCTTCGGCGATTCGCAGATCCCCGAACTCACCGATGACGTGCGCGCGGCTGTCCACGCCGACAACGCGGCGAACCATGGCACGTCCCAAGGTCTTGCCGAGCTGCACGACCTCGGAGCATCCCGCGAGCTCGAGGATCGGAACTGAAGCGGTGGCGTTGGCGGTGGCCACGATAGAGATCTCGGGAGAGATCTCGCGAACGGTAAAAGCGACGTTCGTATTGGTGGTGTCCGATTGCGTCGTGACGACGAGTGACGCCTTGTCGATGCGGGCTCTGCGGTAGGTCCGAGGGTCGTCAAGCTGCCCTAGCATCACGTGGTAGCCGCTGTCGTGGAGCCGCAACGCGTTCTGAAGGTCGGGCTCGAGCAACACGTATGGTGCTCCCTCGTGCTCAGCCAGATGGATGAGCGCGTCGGTCACTGAATCAAGTCCCGTGAGCACGATGTGCCCCTCGATCCACTCGCTCACCCGGCGCGGTGCGCGCGCAGCCTCGCGCCGGTTGAGCCACGGTCTGAACACGAACTGGATAAAGACGAACGGCAGAAGCACGAGGATGAACATCGAGCCGGTCACGACCACTGCGGACGAGAATATGTGGCCGGCCTCCGACTCGAACACGATGTCGCCGTACCCCAGTGTCGACATCGTCACGAGGGTCCAGTAGATGCTGGTTGCCCACGAGAACTCGCGACCTTCGTACGCCATCATGTGACGAAAAAGCCAGCTGTACCCGAGCACCATGAGCGCGAGGACGATGAGCATCGTGGCGGCGAAGCGGACGTTTCGCGCAGCGAACCTAGCAACTCCGAGCCTTGGGGCCTTCACGGAGTCCTCTCCTTTGTGCACGTCGTAGCGAGCTGCCCTTGGCGTGGGCAGTGGGGAAGCGACGCACCGCGTGCGACGTCGAGCTGCTGCGGAGTCGTCGCGGCTCGATGGACCCCGATCCTGGGTCTACCTTAACGGAACAGTGCTGTTCCGTAACTGCACTAGCGTGGCCTGAAACGGGAGCTCCTGGTATCGTCATGCTATGGCAGCGCCCGCGGACACAGAGAGTGGAGCGAAGGCCCGTACACGGGGGGCGATCCTTGACGCCGCGGTGGTGGTGCTGGGTAGGGATGCTCAGGCATCACTTGCCGATGTCGCCGCGGCCGCCGCGGTCGGCCGCACTACCTTGCACCGCTACTTCCCTGAGCGTGCGGACCTGGTGAAGGCTGTGGTGCGCCACGTGGCTCAGCGGAGCATGCAAGCCATCGAACGGGCAGAGCCGCAGACTGGACCAGTCGAGGCCGCGCTGCGCCGGATCGTCGAGGCGCACTTGGAACTCGGCTCGATCCTGATGTTCATCTACACCGACCCCGCGATCGGGTCCGACCCTTCCACCGCCGCGGAGCTCACCGCGATGGAGTCGGGCATCGACGGTGTGCTCGCCCGGCGCGATCTGAATCTGAACCCTCACCTGTCCGGGCCCTGGCTGCGACGCACCTTCTGGGCACTGCTCTACGCCGGGTGGGAAACGGCCGATAGCGGTGAGATGACTCGCCAGCAGATCGTCGAGGCAATACTGACCACCCTCACTCGCGGCGTATACGCCCAGGAAGCCATCACCGCTTAACGGCACCAGAGAGATTTACTGAGGACTGCTTGTGACGAATTCACCGCGCGGCGCGCTGCAACGCCGGCTTGAGGGCCTGTGGTGTGGAGGTGTGACCGAGGACGCGCATCAGGAAGTCGCATACCGAGCGGTCGTGGGGCTGCAACTTGCTGCGCACGCCAGGCTTATCGATCTATCCTCCCCGATTACGGCGGAGGCGCTCGGACTGATCGCCAGCGCCGCTGGCCTGCACGGGCAGGTTCGGTGGGGCGCGGAGGCGCGCGCCGCGCAGGACGGCGATGCCTGGCCCACGGGTTACCCGATTCTTGATGCCACGGTCGAGCTGATCGAGAGTGGAGGACTGCAGAACGTCACCTTCTCCAATATTGCCGCGATAACGGGCGTCCGCGTTGGGGCACTGCGGAGTATTTTTGGCACGCCGGAGCGCCTGCTCGCAGATCAGAGATCATTTGTCGTGGATGAGATACTTGATGACCTCTTGCATCCTGCCGGGGCGCATGCGGTAGCGAAGGAAATGTGGAGCCTCACTCATCATTTCTACGCAATGGGGCTCATGCTCACGCTCGCAGGCTTATCCCGACAGCGAATCCGAGACAGCGTCGACCCGCGGCTGTACGCCAGGTTGCGGCTGCAACGCGCAGCACGCAATGACGACAGTGCTGCCGGCCTTCTCGCTGCGCTTGCGGCGATCGACTACCACTACGTCCTGCCACTACGCCGACCCAGTGGGCCCCGCACACCTCCGGAAGACGTCTGGCAACTCCTCGACGAACTCGTCTCGGAGAAGCGTGACTGGACCCCGGCTGACAGGTCCGCGGCAATGACTCACCAGCCGGGGTCAGGCGGAACGAGTTGTTGCACACCCGATGGAGGGTGGGTGTACGGCCGACGGGCGAGGCGCCTTTGAGTGCGGTGTGGCCGCCGTGGGGGACGTAGTGGCCGAGGAGAGCGGGAAAGGGGACCGGTTCTCGCCGCCCCCGGTTGAGAAGGGGGCGGGCGTAAGCCCCAGCATGGTGCGCTTGAACCATTGAACCATTGAACCTTGCCGATGGCCGGGGAACGGTCGGGCGAGCGGAGCAGCGCATGAGAGAAGAGCTGTGAGGCCGCGATCGAACGCGATCGCGCGCACGCAGACGCCGAGCGCACGGTCAGCAGCCGATCGCGCCCGGCGCGCCGCCTATTGCGGGACGCCGGGCGCGCGGACGCTCACGAAGCCGCGCGCGAGCAGAACGCGTGCGGCGCACCGACAGGGCGCCGGACGGGATCAGTGAACCATCCTTCAGCGGCAGTGCTCGGCGTGTGGGCCGCTGCCGCGCGCGGTGAGGACCGTGTCGCGTGCCGCCCCGTGAGTGTGAGTTTTCTGGCTCGAAACCTAGTGGGCGGCAGCGACCGACGGCTTCCGCAGCTGGTGGATCAACGCGGGATATCCCTTGCCGCCATCTCCGGCGTCGACGGCCTGCGCCGCCAGCCCCCTGAGGAACTTCGGAAGGTCGGTGTTGATGCCGGCGGCGACGCTCTCCTCGAGAAGATTCTCCATGGCCTGCAGCGTGCCAGCGATATCACCGTCAGGCGCGATGTCGCCCGACTCGATCTGGTCGGCGTAGCCAGGTAGCCATGACGCCGCGCTCTTGAGCGTGTCCTCGATCAGGGGCACCATCGACTTCGGACTCTCTCCCACAGACTCGAAGAGCGCCGCAGCGTGCATGAATGCGTTCAGCACGCTCCACGTAACAGCCAGGCCAGCAAGATCATGGAGCCCCGCCAACGCCACGTTTGAGCCCAGGTACTTCAGCCCGCCGCCGAGCGCGGCGAGGGTCTTCTCGTTCTCGGTCCACGAAGAGGCGTCGCCACTCACGAGGACCATTCCAGACTGGTCGGGCCCAATCTCGGACGTCATCGCGAGGATCGCCCCATCGAGGTACCGCCCATTTCGTTGCTGAACCCACGCTTCGAGCTCGCGCGCGGCGGCGGCGCCTCCGGACGTGACGTTGACCAGCGTGCGCTGGTCGAAGTCTTCCACCGAATCCAGGAGCCCTTCGACCGCCGCGTAGTCGGAGACGCAGACGACGATCAGGGGACTGGCGCCGACGGCGTCTGCGAGTGAGGCAGCCTTCAGGCCACCCTTCTGGACCAGTCCGTCTGCCTTCGCTGAGGTGCGATTCCAGACGGTCGTGTGGTGGCCCGCATCGAGGAAGGCCGATGCGATTGCTGTACCCATGGCTCCGAGCCCGAGCACCGTGACGTTCTGCGAGAAAGCTGGTTCAGTAGTCATGTCTCCATCCTCAACCTTGACATCGTCTGAAGGTCAACCGAGCGATCAGAACGGACGTGACCTCTCGCGCGACCACGCGCGCGCTATGGCCCCCGTGCTCCGGCTGCGCCGTGATCTCCCGGCAGCGGACGCCCCGTCGTAGAGGTGGCCCGGGGAGGA
The DNA here is from genome assembly GCF_965111665.1 of Georgenia sp. Marseille-Q6866. Taxonomy (NCBI): domain Bacteria; kingdom Bacillati; phylum Actinomycetota; class Actinomycetes; order Allobogoriellales; family Allobogoriellaceae; genus Georgenia; species Georgenia sp. Marseille-Q6866. Next base: position 209,244 of record NZ_CBCOOR010000001.1, read on the forward strand.
GATCACCGCCTTCAGCGTGCTGTCGCGAGCGGACCGCTGTCGTTTGTGATGGCCGTGAGGAGGTCCCGTGCGCGAGTGAGATCGTCGCGGGAGATGCTTTTGTCCCAATGGGCGTTGGCGCTCAGTCCTTCAGCGGCGTAGTAGACCACCGTGATGCGATCGGGGTGTAAGCCGTCACGTGCGAGATCTGCGCGCCACTGCTCCATGTGGCCGCGCAGGATCTCAGCGATCCCGTCCGCCAGGCTCAGCTGCTCCCAGAGACAGGGGTAGTTGATGTCCGTTGGCCCGGTGTCGCTCATCACCGTGCGGATGTACGCGCGAAGCAGCTTACCGGGATGGTTCTCCGCGAGGTCGACGTTCGCGCTGACCGTCTCGTGGAACTGTGCAACGGCGTCGAGGGCGACCGCTCGGACGAGCGCATCCCGACCAGCAAAGTGATGGACGAGGCCACTTTTTGAGATCCCCGCGTCAGCGGCGATCACATCCAGAGAGACGCCGATACCTCGGTCGTGGATCAGCTTCGTCGCCACGTCGAGGATGGCGCGTCGCGTCCGTTCCCGATCGCGGCCGTTGTTGCTTGATCCCATGGTGGCCATCCTCCGCTGCTGTGGTGCGCCGGTGGCGAGGCGCGTCCTCGGGCCGAGGACAGACTGCCGCAAGTGTACATTGGCTAGACCGATCGGAACGGTGGCTTTACCAACCAAGTGTGCGGTACTGTCAGACGTCTTTCGTTGATCCCCCCTGAGAGGGTCTGTGAACCCCATCGCCCGCCGCTATCTGGCGGTCTCCGTCATGTTCTTCGTCCCAGGGATCGCGATGTCGTCCTGGATCGCGCGAACGCCAGCAATCCGAGACAGCCTCGGGGCGTCCACGGCTGAGATGGGCTTGGTCCTGCTCGGTCTCTCCGGTGGCGCGATGGTCGGCATCCTCTTGTCGGGAGTGCTCGTCGCGCGACTGGGGACGCGCTCAGTGCTCATGAGCGGCATGGCCCTGATCGTCGCGGGACTGTCGCTCGTCGCGGTCGGGTCAGCGATCGCGTCCACTCCGCTCGTCACCGGCGCGCTCGCCGTGTTCGGGATCGCAATGGGCGGGATCGAGATCGCGATGAACGTGGAAGGGGCGGACGTCGAGAAGCAGGTCGGGCGCCCCACTCTCCCTCTCATGCACGGCTTCCTGAGCCTCGGGTTTGTCGTTGGCGCATTGCTCGGCATGCTGCTGACCGCCGTTGAGTTTCCGCCGTATTTCCATCTGGCCGCGATCGCAGCCCTTGTCGTCGTCGCTACGACTCCCGCGCTCGCGCAGATCCCTTCGGGCATCGGGCGTGCTACCCGTCGAGGCACCGATCGCGGGGAAGGTCGTACGCATGGCGCGTACGGTCGGATGCTGCGCGACCTCCCGCTCTGGCTGATGAGTTTCGTCGTGTTCTCCATGACGTTCTCAGAGGGAACCGCCAACGACTGGCTTCCGCTGATCATGGTCGACGGGCACGGGTTCACAGAGACGATGGGCTCGGGGACGTACGCCGCGTTCGCGGCATCGATGGTGGTGGCCCGATTCTCCGCAGGGTTCTTCCTCAAGCGGTTCCGACAGGTCGTCGTCGTACGAGTCAGCGTTCTCACCGCCGCGGCGGGGATCGCGCTCGTAGCACTCGCCGATGTGCCAGCTGCGGCCGCTGCCGGCGTCATCTTGTGGGGACTGGGAACCGCCCTCACGTTCCCGATCGCCATCTCCAACGCTGGCGCGGGCCCGGATGGCGCGGCACGCGTCTCGGTCGTCGCTTCGATCGGCTACTTCGCCACCCTTGTCGCCCCGCCCCTTCTCGGATTCCTGGGCGATCACCTCGGGTTGCGATCGGCGCTGCTCCTCGTCCTGGGCCTCGTCGTCATCGCAAGCTTCCTCACCCCGGCGATGGTGAAGCCCGTCGACCAGGATGAGGAGTCGAAGGTCGGATCCCCCGCGATGCCCTAGCGCACTGGCCCGCGCCATTGGCTGTGGCTGTGATCCGCTGACCTGAGTCTGGATGCGGGAGGCCTCAGCGACGTGGGCCGCGAGAAAGTTCAGGTCCAGACGCGTGTCGTTGCCGGCATCGAACATGCGCGCAAGCGCGGCTCCTGTGGCCCGCCGAGCCCCTGAATGCTGACGGTTCGTCCGGATGGTGAATCGTTGGCCTCCATGACGGCCACCTGCAACGTTAGGGTCATGTTGAAGTCAACGCGGAGGTGTGCATGAGGATCGGGGAGTTGAGTGCGCGGACGGGATGCAACCCCCATCAGTTGCGGTACTACGAATCGCAGGGACTGCTGTCGTCCACGAGGAGTCCTAACGGCTATCGCGAATATGCCTCGGGAGCGGTCGAGGTGGTGCGCGAGATTGCGGAATCTCTGGCCATCGGGCTATCGACACGGGATATCGCTACGATCAACGCCTCACTTGCCGCGAGTCCTCAAAGAACGGACCTCTTGGCTGTGCTCGAGATTATCCAGGGAAGGCTGGATGGCGTTGAGGAGCAGTTGAAGCTGGTGAATCGAGCGCGAGAAACTCTGGAAGCATGCGCCGCCGAGATTCAGCGGCGCATGGACGCAGCGGTTACGAACTAATCGCCAGACTCGCGTGCCGACGGAGCTCTGCAGCGTCCGAGCGGCACGCTCATGGAGCTGGCGGTCGGAGGCGTCGTGATGGTCAGTCAAGCAGACCCCCGGCCTCAGGGCCCAGGTGGAACAGATCGCGGCCGGTTTCGAAGCCCTCGTACGTGAGGCCGTCACCTACCGCTTCGACCCAGCCATGGTGGACGGACCGCTGCGCTTGGGCGCCCTGACGAGCGCACCCGCCGCGCCTCGCATTCCGTCCGGTATGTCCTTTGGGTCGAGCCGATGGATGTTCCTCACACGGAACGTGGGATCAGGGGTGTCTGACTGTCGATCACCTGTGCCGCGAGCTGTGCGTAGAGCGTCGAGAGTTGTCCGCCGGGGGCCCATTGGTCTTTTGACCGCTCGCCGGTCTGCGGTGCCTTGCCTGGGGTCGTCCCGGGCGGGACGGCGGGTGTGAGCACGTGCTCCGGCCAGGTTTTGCTCACGGGGTTGGTCGTTCGCGACGTCCGGTGGCGCCCTGTGGCACCGCCGTCGTCTTCCACCACGATCCCGCGGAGCCGCACCAAGGTGGTCTCGTCGATCCCGCATGATGCTGCGGAACGGCGAAAACGGTCGAGGGTCTCGATGACGTGGGCTACCTCGGTGAGGTTCTCCTCGCTCGCCGAGCTGACCACGACGAGGTCGGTGGCTGCGACCAGTGCGCTCGTCAGTCGTCCGTCCGTATGCCCGGGACCACAATCGATTATCACGACGTCGAAGTCGTCAACAGTCGTCAGGGCGATGCGTAAGTGTCCGCCCGTTGCTCGTGGTGCTTTTCGAGAGAGGTTGTCCGAGGCTGGGATTACCCAGAGTTTGGGACTGTGTCGTGTGGGGACGGCGAGTTCACGGGCCCAGCCGATGGGGTAGCCGTCGGCAAAGATCGACCCGATGTCCCTACTCTTCTCCCACGGGGTAGCGCCGAGCCATCTGGTGGCGTCGCCATCGAGCGAGAGGTCGATCAGTAGCACGGACTGACCGGCGCGTGCGGCCTCCAGTGCTAGCGCGACTGCCGTTGTCGTGCCGCTCATACCCGGATGTGCGTGCGTCACTGCCAGGACCTGACAGTCCAGGGTTGGGTGCATCAGGAGTCCTTCATGGTCACGTACTTGGTAGTTGGTGGCGTTTAGGCCGGCGGCATCGGCCGGGGTTCTGCGAGCCTGAGAAGCTCGGCGCGCGCAAGGTCGCGCTCGTCCTCGGTGAGGTAGGGCGTGCCGGAGTTGGCGGCGAGACCCTCTGCGGCGTGCTTCAACACCAGAGACAGTGCGACTTCCAGGCCATCGGCGGCGAATGCCTCCCGCCACCGGCGAGCGTCGCTCGCCACTATCGCACCCATTGAGGGGCGGCTGCCGAGCACTTGCAGCAGGGATGAGGGGGAGAAGGTCTCTTGGGTGATGGCGCTGTCGCTTGTGAGAGTTCGGATGTAGGCCCGTAGCAGTTTTCCGGGACGGTTCTCGGCCAGGTCGACGTGTGCGCGCACGTCGTCCCAGAACCGCTCCGCGGCATTGACGAGGAGGGTCGTCTCGAGCTCCTCGCGGCTGGGGAAGTGATGGGTCAGCGCTCCCTTGGAGACCCCCGCTCGGGCCGCAATGTCCGCCAGGCTCACCCCGGCGCCGTGCTCGGAGATCATCTGCGCGGCCGCGTCGAGGATCGCTGCGCGGGTGCGTTCCTTGTCACGCGTGGGTGTGGTGTCAGTGTGCGGCACGGATGGCTCCTGGGTTCTTGGTAGAGGGGATGAGTCGCCAGGCGATGAACGCAGCGATGACGAGGAGGCCGGCGGCGATGTAGGCGGTGGTCTGCATGCCGTGGGTGAATGCTGCCTGTGCCATCGACAGGAGCTCGGTGTTCTGGTCGCCTGCCACGCTGACCCCGCGGGCGAGGGAGTCTCGGATGGCCGCCTCTTCCTCGGCGGAGGTCCCTGCGGGGATCTGCAGGTGGGATCGGTAGAGAGCCGTTTGCAGGGAACCGAGGACAGCGATACCCAAAGCGATACCCAGCTCGTAGGCGGTCTCGGCAATCGATGCGGCAGCACCAGCACGAGAGGGCGGTGCCGCGGAGACCACCGCATCGGTGGAGAGCGTCATCGACAGGCCCGTGCCGAGCCCGATGACGCCCAGGGCGACGCCGATCCACACGTATCCCGGTAGTCCCTCGGCGACGCTGAGCAGCGCCAGCCCCAGCGCGCCAATGAGCAGCCCGCCGGCAATAGCGCGGCCCAGTCCGAGCCTGGTCAGGGCGACACCCACGACGGCAACTACGGCCAGGGAGGCGATGGTCGCCGGCATCTCGGCCATGCCCGCCCAGAACGGGGAGTAACCCCGGACCAGCTGCAGATACTGGGAGAAGAAGAACAGCAACCCGAGGAAGGCGAAGATTGACAGGGCGTTGGCTGCGACGGCGCCGCTGAAGGCCGGGATCCGGAACAGCGAGATGTCGAGCATCGGGGTGTCGAGACCACGCTGACGCCGCACGAAGAACCATCCGCTCAAGATTCCGAGAACGACGGCGGCGAGGGCCGACCAGCTCAATCCCTGGCCGACGGCCTGCTTGATCGCGTACACCACGGGCACGATGGCAAGGACGGACAGCGCCGCGGACGCCAGGTCAATCCGACTCGGCAGGGGATTGCGTGACTCCGGCAGGAGAACGAGCCCAAACGCGACGATCAAGACCATCACGGGCACGTTGATCAGGAAGACCGAACCCCACCAGAAGAACTCCAGCAGCGCTCCTCCCAGCAGCGGGCCCACCGCCCCGCCGGCCATCGCCCCGGCCGACCACAGCGCGATTGCCCGGGTGCGCTGGGCAGGGTCGTGGAAGAGGTTCCGGATGATCGACAGAGTTGACGGCATGATGGTGGCGCCAGCGGCCCCCAGTAGGGCTCGGGCGCCGATCAGGACCTCGGCGCTCGGTGCAAACGCCGCCAGCGCCGAGGCGAGTCCGAACGCGACGCTTCCGAAGAGCAGCAACTTCTTGCGCCCGATCCGGTCCGCCAAGTTCCCCATGGTGATCAACAGACCGGCCAGGACGAAGGAGTAGATGTCCCCGATCCACAGCAGCTGGGTCGCGGTAGGCGAGAGGTCGGCCATGAGCGCCGGCACGGCGAGGTACAGGACGGTTCCGTCGATCGCCAGCAGGGTGACGGCCAAGATGAGGACGACCAGGGCCAGCCATTCCTTGCGTCCAGCCCTCGAGGGCGCCGGTGGCGGGGTGGTGTGGAGTGTGGTCACCGCGGGACGCTAACGAACTAAATGGTTTGACGTCAAGGGCGTATGGTTCGTACGGCGTGCGGTGTCGACTGCCACTTGGCGGCGCCCGTGCTGGCTTCGCGATGGTCGGGCCTCATTCATCCTCGGAGGATCTCGACCCCTATCCGACGAGCGACGCGCCCGATGCCGACGTCCGCCTCGACGCCGCCACCTCCACACCCTGGAGCCGGAAGAGCACCAAGTTCCTCCGCTAAACACGAGCTGGAACCCCACCCCAGCCGCTCAGGCTGTATGGCCAACGAGTCCATCAGTTGGAGCAACGATCACGGCTCAAGTGGGCCGCTCCCGTCTGAGATGGCGGTGAGCAACTTACGCGCGTGCGCGAGAGTCTCTGTTGAGATGGTGCTGTCCCAATGGGCACTAGCGCTGAGACCTTCTGCAGCGTAATAGACGGTTGTGATCCGGTCTGGATGGAGCCCGTCACGTCCGAGATCGCTGCGCCACTGCTTCGTGTCGCTACGGATAATCTCGGCGACTCCCTCCGCCAAGGTGAGTTGCTCCCACAAGCAGGGATAGTTGAACTTGGGTGTGTCGTCATCGCCGAGAACTGTGCGGATGTAGGCGCGGACGAGCTTGCCAGGACGGTTCTCCGAGAGGTCGACGTTCTCGTTGACGACCTCTCGGAATCTCTCGATGGCATCCTCGGCAACGGCCCGGATCAGGGCATCTCGGCCCGGGAAGTGGTGGATGAGTCCGCTCTTGGAGATCTCCGCTTCAGCGGCGATGACGTCGAGGGAGACGCCAATCCCTCGGTCATGGATGAGCTTCGTCGCCACGTCGAGGATGAGACGTCGTGTCCGTTCTCTATCGCGACTCTTGTCAGCTCTCACGGCTGATCACCGCCTCCTAGTTGTACTCAGCCATCACGTTGCTGACGCTCGGCTGATCGGGGGCTGGCCGCCGAGTGCGGTGTGGCGGCGTTCAGTGTTGTAGGTGTGCAGCCATGGGGCAAGGGCGTCGCGGCGGTGTTGGTTGCTGGCGAAGACATGGCGGTAGGCCCACTCGGTTTGCAGGGTGCGGTTGAAGCGTTCGACCTTGCCGTTCTGCCAGGGGCAGTGGGGTCGGATGAACTTCTGCACCGCCCCGAGCTGGGCGACCGCCTCGGCGAACGCCCGCCCGTGGCGGTAGGCGAAGGCGTTGTCGGTCATCACCCGCTCGATGCGCTCGATGCCCATTGAGGCGAAGTAGGCCGCCGCGCGCAGCAGGAACCCGGCGCAGGTCTCGGACTTCTCGTCGTCGTGGATCTCGCTGTAGGCCAGGCGGGAGTGGTCATCGACCATGGAGTGGACGTAGTCGTAGCCGATGCGCTGGGTCTTGTCCTTCTTCACGTTGCCCCGGCCGTGGGCGCGCCACCCGCCCCCGTCGGGGATCTTGCCGAGCTTCTTCACGTCGACGTGGACCAGATCCCCGGGCCGGTCACGCTCATAGCGCACCGCGGTGGCCTTGGAGGAGCGGATCTGCTCACCCGTCATCGGGTCCAGCTCCCGCAGGTACGGCACACCGGCCCGGCGCAGCACCCGCGACACCGTGCGGGCCGGCACGCCGAGCTCGGCGCCGATCCAGTCCGGCCCACGGCGGTGGGCCTGGCGGCAGGCCACGATCTGCGCGGCCACCTGCGCGGTCGTCTGCCGCGGGCTGCGGTGAGGGCGGCTGGAGCGGTCATGCAGCCCCGCCTCGCCCTCCTGGTCGTAGCGCTTGAGCCAGTAGTGGGCGCACTGCCGCGAGACGCCCATCGCCTTGGCGGTGTGGGCCACCGCCCACCCCTCCTGCCGCACGCGCTGCACCAGCAGCAGGCGTCCGTGGAACGTCAGACGGGCATTACGGTGGGACACGAGGACCTCCGGGTGTTGGGCGTGACTCTCGACAAGCCACACCTCACCCGGAGGTCCTCCCTACGTCAACGACCGACCGGCAGTGTCACCAACCTCCTGGCTGAGTACACCTAGTTCCGTCGCAGCGTCGATCGCCCCTGAGCGAACTCGCGGCGGGCTGTCAGAGCCTGCCACCGCACGGTACACAGCAGACCGATCCGAGCGCCCGAACCAGTGCGCCGTTCGACCGGCCCGTTGGGTTGGCGTACCGACCAGCTGTGCTGTAGCGTGCCACCGGTCGAGTGTTCCTCGTTGAGTGTGCTCACAGGACTTGACGCTGGCCCCCCGGATGCGTGCTGAACCGAACTGTCACGCTTCACAAAGGCCCCGCAGCTCAAGGATCGACAAGAACCGCGTACGAACGTACGTCTCATTGAGAGGACTCACCATGCACCCCCGCGTGATCTGTCACATGCTCACTTCCGTCGACGGCCGCTTGATCCCTCAGCGGTGGACACCACTGCACAGCGGCAATTCCTCCGACCTGCTGCTGGATGCCTTCCTGCGCACCGCCGAGACCTTCGACGCCGACGCCGGCTTCCTCGGACGGGTCACCATCCAGACGGACTTCAATGTCGGTGACTTCGACCGCACAGGCCTTCCGCCGACAAGCGACCGGTCAACCCATGTGGCTCCCCGGAACAACCCACGCCTCATGGTCGTCTCGGATCCACGGGGTCTGATCGAGTACCTCGAGCCCACCCTGAACGGCGACGATGTGGTCGCCGTACTGGGTACGTCCGTGTCGGACGCCTACCTGGAGCACCTGCGTGGGCTCGGGATCTCCTACCTGTTCGCCGGGGACGACGGCCGAAACCTCACTCGGGCGCTCGAGGTCCTCGCTGCCGACTTCGCCGTCACCACACTGCTGCTGCAGGGTGGCGGCCTGGTCAACGGCGCTTTCCTCACCGCCGGACTCATCGACGAACTCAGCGTCCTCATCCACGCAGGGATCGACGGTGCGTCGGACTCCCCGTCCTACGTTGAGGCCGAGCCCAGCGAGGACCGACTCCCGGCCGCCGGACGCACGCTCGAACTACGCGGCGTCGAGACGCTCGAAGAGGGCATGGTCTGGCTGCGATACACGCTTCACGGCGCCGCGTCAGGGGACACGGCCCACGGAGGGTAAGTCATCAGCGTCAAAGGACGGGAGTGGTTCCTCGAGCTGGCGGGCACGGTCGATACTTGGATCGACCGTGCCCGTGACGGTCCTTGCGAGAGTGCCGCGAGAAGTTCGCTCGAAAGGTCACGCGGTGACCGTTGTCTACTTCGCACCGACACCATCACTGAGATCCGTACTCCATTGCCGGACGTCCACTGCGGCGAGAGGCGTGTCGACGTGCCTGTGTGCCCCTAGCTGTATGCCCACTGAGGTTGGGTGCGCGGTCGGCGTGTGAGTCGCCTTTGAGTGCGGTGTGGCCGCGGTGGTGATTGTAGTGATGGAGGAAGGCGGGGAAGGTCGCGGCGCGTTCGGTCTCAGATGAGTAGGGGCGGGCGTAGGCCCACTCCTGAGCATGGTGCGGTTGAAGCGCTCGACCTTGGCGTTGGTCTGGGGCTGGCAGGGGCGGGTGTGCTTGTGGGGGACGTCCTGGCCGAGGGCCAGCGGTAGCAGGGCTCGTTGTCGGTCAGGACCCGGCGAACGGTGATCCCAGCGGCCCGCGAAGAACGCGTTCGCGCGGTCCCAGAACGCCGCGGCGGTCTTCCTTGCTCTCATCGCGCAGGAGCTCGCTGTAGGCCAGGCGGGAGTGGTCATCAACAGCATTGTCGATGTACCAGTAGCCCATGCCACGGCGGCGATCACGCTTGCCGGCCGCGCGGCCCAGGACCTTGTGGCCCCCGCCGTCGGGGATTAGGCCAAGCTTCTTGATATCGACGTGGACCAGGTCGCGAGGGTTCGCAGTGTTCGTCGTGGTGGTTGCAAGCTTCGTGGTCCGGGCCCATCGAAGCGAGCGGCGTCGGCCGCGTGAGCGGACTTCGGGGCTGCCGCACGGATAGGTGACATCTGATCTGTGGTGCCGAACAGTGCCACTGGGAGGATGTGCACCGTGCCGAAGCCGTACCCCAAGGAATTCCGCGACGACGTCGTTCGTGTCGCGAGGAACCGTGAGCCGGGCGTCCACCTGAAGTAGACCGCTGCCGACTTCGGCATCAGCGAGTCGTATTATCGGGCTCCCAGGCCGTCGAGCTCCTGGGCGATCTCATCCTCAGGTACGAGTCCACGACCCCCGCGGGGCCAGCGTTGATGACTCATCCGGGCGCTGACCCCTGACCCGCGCGCCGATCCTAGATGGACGGCCCGGGCTACGGAGAACTCAGGGCTCGGTAGAGTGGTCGATGGTGGGTGCGCTGCCCACCCGAGATCACGACGTGACCGTCAGGGTCTCGCCACCTCCGTCTCGGCGGGGGAGCGCACACGGCCCGATTCCCCCATGGTTCCCCCACAGCCTCCCGGCTAACGGCGAACCTGCAGGTGAGGGTGGGTTCGAAGAGTTCAACGTCTGAGCCCACCGCGCCCTTCCGCCGAGAGCCGGATTCCTCCACCGAGGAATCCGGCTCTCGGCGTCTGGCGGCGGGCGGGCGGCAGCCTCCACCGCTGACCTTCCCGGTTCTCCTCCGACCTCCCTCGTCCGAGCAGGTTCTGGTGAGGTGAACCGGGGAGCTCACCGCGCGCACGCTGAGGGCTCTCGTCGCAAGATCGAGTCATGACGTTCAACGAGGGAGTCCGGGCGGACTCGCGGCGGGTCCGCACGTCCGGCGGCGGTCGGCGCGGCATGGCGATCGGCGGCGGGATCGGTGGGGGCGGGCTGCTGATCGTCCTGGCGATCATGCTGCTCACGGGACAGAACCCCGCAGGGCTGCTCGACGGCGGAGGCAGCGACACGGCGGGCGGCGGGGGCGGCGTGGACCTCAGCCACTGCCAGACCGGCGCGGACGCCAACGAGCCCACCGAGTGCCGCATGGTCCTCACCGCGGACGCGCTCGACGTCTACTGGGAGGGCGCCATGGCGGAGGTGGGGGAGCAGTACGCCATGCCCGGCTTCGAGGTCTTCACCGGCTCGGTCGGGACCGGCTGCGGCTCGGCCACCGCCGCCGTCGGGCCGTTCTACTGCCCGGCCGACAGCTCGGTCTACCTCGACCTCGGCTTCTTCGACCAGCTCGAGACCCAGCTTGGTGCGCGCAACGCGCCGCTGGCGCAGATCTACATCGTCGCCCACGAGTGGGGCCACCACGCCCAGCACGCCCTGGGCATCATGGACCAGGCCGACCGCACCGACACCGGCCCCGCGGGTGATGCCGTGCGCACCGAGCTCCAGGCCGACTGCTTCGCTGGGATGTTCGTCGGACAGGCGGCCGGCACGGTGGACCCGGACTCCGGTGAGACCTTCCTCCAGCAGCCGACCCGCGACGAGGTGGCCTCGGCCCTCGAGGCCGCGGCCGCCGTCGGCGACGACCGCATCCAGGAGACGAGCGGCCGGGACGTCGAGCCCCACACGTGGACGCACGGCTCCGCCGAGCAGCGCACCCGCTGGTTCACCACCGGCTACGAGCAGGGAACGGTCCAGTCCTGCGACACCTTCGCCGTCGCCACGCCGTAGTGCCACCTGCGCGACACGGCTGCCGGGGCAGCACCCGTGTCCGATCGGGCAGAGGCGGCCCGTGACGCGTCGTGCGGAGGGAGCCCGGTGCCATGCTGACGGGAAACCGGCGGCGGGAGGCGCGGGTGGACCGGGAGACTGGCAGGACCGAGCCGATCGTGCCGGACCGGCAGCTGCACCCCAGCCGCGAGCAGCAGCCGGGGGGCTCGGCACGGGGGGATGCGCCCCACGCCGTGCGCGGACCTCGCTCCCCGTCCGCGGTGCTGGCACTGCAGCGCGGTGCGGGGAACCGCGCCGTGACGGTCGCTCTCACCGCGCAACACCAGAGCGCGGCGGCTGAGGTTCGGCCGGCAGCGTCGATCCCCACGGCAGCGCCCGGGACACCGGTGCCGGCGGCAGCGGACGGCACCGCCTCCGTCACTGCGGAGCCCGTGATGGAGGATGGACAGGACGCGGACGTGCCTGGAGGCGCGCTGCTCACGCCGGGGCGCGTGGGCGACCCGGCCCTCCGTCCCCTCCCCACCACCGGGACGCCTGCGGTGCAGCGGATCGGTGAGGGGCTGCTCAGCGGCCTGCGCGGACGGGTCTCAGTACTCACCGGCGGACTGCGCGCGGGCTGGGAGTCGGTACGCGGCCGGGCAGCCGGAGCACTGGCTCAGGTCCGTACCGCCGCCGGCGCGGCGGCTGGTCGCGTCCGTACGCTCGGTACGGGACTGGCCGGGCGCCTGCACCAGGCCTCGACGGCGGCGCGGGAGGTGGTCTCCGGAGCGACCGGCCGGTTCCAGATGATGGTCGGCGGTGCAGTGTCGGCGCTGAGCGATCCCGTCGGTGCACTGCGCCGCGCGGTCACGGCGCTGGACATCGGTGCGTTGACCGGTGTCGTCGGCCGGTTGATGTCGGTCGTCGACGGGCTCAGCGGTGGTGTGGCCGCCGCCGGCAGGGCGCTGAAGGAGACGGTCGCCGCGGCAGGGGCACGACTCGGCGGCCTCGCCTCCGCGGCCGGCGCCACGCTGTCCACGTTGGCCGGCTCCGCGGTCGCCGGGGTGCGGTCACTCACCGGGTCCCTCGCGACCGGGCTCGGTGCTGCGTGGACCGGACTGTCCGAGCGGGCCGGCGGGATCGACGGCCTCGCCTCCGGCGCCACCGGGGTGGCCGCGGGCATGGTCGAGCGCCTGCTCGGGGGCCCCCGGGCGCTGTGGACAGGCGCCCAGAACGGGTGGTCGGTCCTGGCCACCCGGCTCACGCCGGCCGCGGACACCGCGACCGCGCAGGTCACCGGCGCCGGGACGGCGAGCACCGCAGATCTCGCCGGCGTCACCGCGCAGGCCCGAACGGGCCACGAGCAGGCCGCGCAGCAGGCCACCGTGGGCGTCGACCACGTCACCGAGGGGGTGGCCGGCCTGGTCCGACGGATCCGCTCCATCCCCTGGGCGGCTGCCCTGCAGCGGGCAGGTGAGGCCGTCCCGGTGCTGCGCCAGGTCGAGGCCGTGGTGCGCGACCCGGAGGCTGCCGTCGCGCCGTACGCGCGCGGTGTCGCCGAGAAGGTGCACAGCGAGCTTCCCGGCGAGAGCCGCAAGGTGCTCACCGACCACATGAAGCAGCAGGGGGTAGGCGCTACGGCGTCCGCCGGCCCGGTGGTGCAGCGGCAGACGGGTGAGGACCGCTCGGTCGACCTCGGCTCCATCGGCGGCGGGCTGTGGCACGTGCTCGGCCAGAAGCTGTCCGGGCTGAGCGTCGGGTTCCTCTTCCAGGCGGCGATGCAGCTCGTCGTGGACCTGTTCTGGCCGATCCCAGCGGTCTGGGCTGAGATCACCGGCCTGGGTTCGGACCTCGTGGCGTTCGCGGGCCAGTTCCACCTCCCGCGCAACCCCCTCACCGATCCGCTCGGCTCCCTGCACGACATCTGGTCGAACATGATGACGGTGCTCGACCTGCCGATCGTCGTCGTGCGACGGCTGAGCACGATGGGTCTGGCGCTGATGGGCTGGGTGACGATCATCCTCACCTTCGCCGGAGGCGTCCTCGGCACGGGTGCCGGGACGCTCGTCGGTGGGGTGGCGTCCGCCCTGGCCAGCTTCGGGCTCGCCACCCCCGCCGGGGCGGTGGGTGGCGGTGTCGGTGGCGGGGCTGCGGGAGCTGGCGCCGGTTTCGGGACGGCAGTGGCCCTCGGTGAGGCCGTCCTCGTCGCGTTCGCCGCAGCCCATCTTGCCGACCTCGTGAAGTCACTGGCCGACCTCGTCAGCGTCCGGCAGACAGCGGCAGAGAAGGAGGACGACTACAACCAGGCCGCGGACAGCGGGATCGCGCTCGCTCTCCTCATCGTGCTGCTCCTCGCCGGGTGGGTCGGTGCCCGGTACGCCGCCCGGCTCGTCCCGAGGCTGGCGCGGGTGGTCCCGCCGCGGCTGGCCGCCGCCGCCGACGAGTTCGCGCGCGGCGCGTCCCGGCGCCGAGGGCCACCGGTGTCCGACGAGCACGACACCGGCCCTGTCCGAGACACCGAGGATGCGCCGCGGCGCGACGAGAGCCCAGCGCCGACGGACGACGTCGCCGTGCTCACCGGGTGGCGGCTGAAGCTGCAGCTGCTTCAGACCCGGGCGGCGGCGTTGCGGCAACGTTACGCCGCCTCCGGCGCGGCCGACGCGGCCCTGGACGCCGAGATCACCGGGCTGGAGAACAGGGTGGGAGCCCTGTCGGACCGACTCGGTACGGCCGGCCGCGCAGAGGACCTGCCCGGCTTCGGACGCGAGCTGCGGGCCGGGGAGTCGACCGCCTACGACCTGGAGCAGCGGGTAGCCCGCCTCGTTCCGGGACCTGCTGCCAGCCCGGTCCAGCAGCAGCTGTCCCAGCGGCTGGGGATGGATGCACTGACGGTCGCCGGGTACCTCGACGACGTGCAGTGCCAACGCATCCTCGACCTGATCACTGCCCGCGGGATCGGCCGTGACCGGCTGGCCGGCTTGCGCAACTTCGTGCAGGAGTACGCGGCACGCGGCCGCACCCCCGACAAGCTGATGGAACTGCTCGACACCGACTGGCCCGTGCTCCGACAGATGCTCGACGACAGGGCCCACGTACGCTGGGACCCGAACTGGCGGGGCCGCCCCCACATCGAGGACGGCAACGCGGTGGAAGGCTGGCGGCACATCGACGAGCGCCACGTCACCGGAAACGCTCCAGGAGGCCATGGTGATCTCTTCGCTCCCGGCACGACCCGGGCACAGATCCAGGCAGCAGCCGAGGAGGTCGTCGCGAACGGCACCAGGACGTCACCGGGAGGAGCACGTATGCAGATCTTCCAGCAGCGGATGACCGTGAACGGCCAGTCGGACAACATCCTGGTCCAGGTGGACGCGTCCGACGGGCGGGTCATCACGATCTTTCCGGTCCGAGGAGGCTGACATGCTCCGGATCGAGGCGGAGTTCCCCGTGGAGGCGGTGCCACCGTCCGACCTGTCCTTCGGTGACCTGCGGGTCAGCGGCGACCTTGGCCGATGGTCCACCGGGAGCCGGCTGCAGCTCGTCGTGACCCTCATCGCCATGGCGGAGCAGCTCCTGGCGTGGTGTCGCTCCGGGCCCGGAGCCGCGACTCTCACCAGCTCCGAGTACAAGCGCCTGCTCGAGCTACGGGACCGGTCCGACGGGAGCGTCGAGGTGTCCGGCCCTGCCGGCCCGCTGCACCTCGCGGAGAATCGACGAGAGGTCTTCCTCGCGTTCCACGGAGCCGTGATGGGCCTGCTGGACCGTTATCCGGACCTCCGCTGGGTGGTGGCCGAGGACGACTTCTGGGCTGCCATGGCATCCTTCCGGGTGCAGTGCCTGCCTGGACTGGCGCTGGAGGACTGAGCCGGGACGAGGTCGTCGACGAGCCGCGGCCGTGGCGGGCCGACGCAGGCTGGTGGTGCGACCGACGACACCGGGCGGCGCGGTTATCTGGGTGACAGCCGCCGTAGACTGGATGGCGCCGTGCGGCCCTCGCCGCCTGCACCCCACCCCCGAAAGTCTTTGAGGTCTGCCTGTGATCACCGCCCACGACGTCTCGATGCGCATCGGCGCACGCGAGCTGCTCCACGAGGCGACGTTCCGAGTCGACGCCGGGATGCGGATCGGGCTGGTCGGGCGCAACGGCGCCGGCAAGACGACCCTCACCAAGCTGCTGGCGGGGGAGGACGCGACCTCCGGCGTCGTCCAGCACACCGGCACGATCACCCGCACCGGCGAGATCGGTTACCTCCCGCAGGACCCGCGCACCGGCGACATGGACGTCCTCGCCCGGGACCGCGTCTTCTCCGCCCGCGGGATCGACGGCATCCTGCGCCGCATCCGCAAGGCGGAGGCTGACATGGGCACCAAGACCGGTGACGCGCAGGCCAAGGCGATGGAGCGCTACTCCCGCCTGGACGCCGAGTTCGACGCCCAGGGCGGCTGGGCCGCGGAGTCCGAGGCCGCGCGCTTCACCTCCAACCTCGGCCTGCCCACCCGGGTCCTCGACCAGCCGCTCCACACCCTGTCCGGCGGCCAGCGCCGCCGGGTCGAGCTCGCCCGCATCCTCTTCTCCGGCGCCGACACGCTCCTGCTCGACGAGCCGACCAACCACCTCGACCACGACTCCATCGTGTGGCTGCGCGAGTACCTCTCCACGTTCTCCGGCGGCCTCATCGTCATCTCCCACGACGTCGAGCTGCTGCGCGCGACCGTCAACACCGTCTTCCACCTCGACGCCAACCGCGGCGAGCTGGACGTCTACAACCTCGGCTGGGACGCCTACCTCAAGCAGCGTGAGCAGGACGAGCGACGCCGTCGCAAGGAGCGCCAGAACGCCGAGAAGAAGGCCTCGGTGCTCCTCGCCCAGGCCGACAAGATGCGCGCCAAGGCCACCAAGGCCGTCGCGGCCCAGAACATGATCCGCCGCGCCGAGCGGATGGTCGCCGGCCTGGAGGAGACGCGTCGCGCCGACAAGGTCGCCGCCCTGCGCTTCCCGGACCCCGCCCCCTGCGGCCGGGTCCCGCTCACCGCGGAGGGCCTGTCCAAGTCCTACGGCTCCCTCGAGGTCTTCACCGACGTCAACCTCGCCATCGACCGCGGCGCGAAGGTCGTCGTCCTCGGGCTCAACGGCGCCGGCAAGACGACGCTGCTGCGCATGCTCGGCGGCGTGGAGGAGCCGGACACCGGCGAGGTCATCCCGGGTCACGGGCTCAAGGTCGGCTACTACGCCCAGGAGCACGAGACCCTCGACGTCGAGCGGACCGTCGTGGAGAACCTGCGCTCCGCCGCGCCGGACCTCACCGACACCCAGGTGCGCTCGGTCCTCGGCTCCTTCCTCTTCTCAGGGGACGACGCCGAGAAGCCTGCCAAGGTCCTGTCCGGCGGGGAGAAGACGCGCCTCGCGCTGGCCGTGCTCGTCGTGTCCTCGGCCAACGTGCTGCTCCTCGACGAGCCGACGAACAACCTCGACCCTGCCTCCCGCGAGGAGATCCTCGGCGCGCTGCGGACCTTCACCGGCGCCGTCGTCCTCGTCACCCACGACGAGGGCGCCGTCGAGGCGCTCGAGCCGGACCGCGTCCTCCTCCTGCCCGACGGCGACGAGGACATGTGGAACGACTCCTACCGCGAGCTCGTCGCCCTGGCCTGAGGAACAACTCAGCGCTCGGCGGCGGGGCGGGTAACAACTCAGCGCTCGGCGGCGGGGGCGGGGAACAACTCAGCGCTCGGCGACGAGGGCGGGCTACCGGTCCTGGAGCTGGGCGTCGATGAGGGCGTCCTCCTCGTCGGCGTCCGTGCGGCGCCGCGGGGTCCGCGCGGGCCGGGCGGCGCGCTCCGGCACGCCCGCGAGCTCCTTCGCCTCCCGGCGCGCGAGGACGACGTAGCCGACGATCGCGCCGAGCGAGAAGACCCACCACTGGAAGGCGTAGGACAGGTGGGAGCCCGGGCTCGTGTCCGGGCGCGGGAAGGGCTCCAGGCCGGCGGCCGGCGCGCCGTTCTCGGTGGTGGCCATGAGATAGCCGTCGACCAGCTCACCGCCCGCGACGCCGGCCGCCTCGGCCACGGTGACCGGCTCGATCCGGTACACCTGGCCGGCCGGTGCCGTCCGCTCGTCGGTGCCCTCGGCCGCGCGCAGGCGCCCCTCGAGGGTCACCTCACCGGTGGGGTAGTCGGGCAGCTGCGGGTCGCCCTCCCCGAGCGGCACCCACCCGCGGTCGACGACGACGAGCCGGCCGCCGTCGTCGTCCTCCTCGTCCACCTCGAGGACGGCGAGGACGCGCGCGGCGGCGGTGCCGTCGACGGGACGGTTGCGCACGACCACCTGCTCACCGGTGTAGCTGCCCTCGACGACGACGCTGCGCCACACGAGGTCGGCCGGCACGGTGTCCGAGACGAGCTCCTCGACGGGCTGCGGGGCGCTGTCGTAGTTGCCGTTGACGAGCGCGTTGGCCGCCGACCGGTCCTCGTGCCGGCTCCACTGCCACGCACCGAGGAAGACGCAGGCCACCGCGATGACGAGGAACACGACGGCGAGGCCGAGCCACCGGCGGGAGAGCAGGAAGCGGTAGCGGCTCATAGGTCGGCGACCGGCACGACCTCACGCAGGAACGAGCGCGACCCGAGGAAGGTCTCCAGGTGCGTACGGTGCTCCTCGCAGGCGAGCCACGTCTTGCGGCGCTCCTCGGTGTGCAGCCGGGGGTTGTTCCACAGCAGGCCCCACGCGGCGGTCTGGCGGCAGCCCTTGGCGCTGCAGACCTGCTCGGCGGGCGCGGACTCGTCGGCCGGCGTGGTCACCTCAGGTAGCCACCTCTCAGGTCGATGGGCGGGTAGGTCGGGCGCTGCCCGGAGGGAGACGCCTCGATCTCGGGGAGCTGGAGCTCCATCAGCGTATCCGCTGGGGCGGGGCGCTCCTTGCCCGCGTTGGCCAGGACGACGGCGAAGTACGGCAGGAGGACCGCGCCGGCGACCATGACCCAGCGCAGCCAGCCGTCGGTGAAGAGGATCCCCACGAGGCACGCGGAGCGGATGGCCATCGAGATGACGTAGCGCACGGCTCGGTCGTGGACGTCCTCGCTCAGCGGTCGCCCCACCGAGGTGATCGCGTGAACACGCTGTCTCCTGCTCACTGAGCAAGGGTAGTTCCCGGACGCTTCCCGCGCGTGGCGGCTGCCGTCGGATACCGTTCCACCGGACGAACATCACAGGAGGAGAACGTGAACGACACCGACGCACGCAGCGTGCTCGTCACCGGCGCGAGCCGGGGGATCGGCCGCGCCGTCGCCGAGGCCTTCGTCGCGGCGGGGGACAGGGTGGCGACGATCCACCGCGGCGGGGAGCTGCCCGAGGGCGTCCTCGGCGTCCGCGGTGACATGCGCGACACCGCCGCCGTCGACGCCGCGATCGGCGAGATCGAAGCCGCCCACGGCCCCGTCGAGGTGCTCGTCGCCAACGCGGGCATGACCCGCGACCAGCTCCTCATGCGGATGAGCGACGAGGAGTTCGAGGAGGTCCTCGACGTCAACCTCACCGGCGTCTTCCGCTGCGTGCGCCGCGTGTCCAAGGGCATGATCCGCAAGCGCGGCGGCCGCATCATCCTCATGGGCTCCGTCGTCGGCATGTACGGCAACGCCGGGCAGGTCAACTACTCCGCCACCAAGTCCGGCCTCATCGGCATGGCCCGGTCGATCACGCGCGAGCTCGGCTCCCGCGGGATCACCGCCAACGTCATCGCCCCCGGCTTCATCGACACCGACATGACCCGCGCGCTGCCGGACGCGCAGCAGGACAAGCTGCGCACCGCGATCCCCGCCGGCCGCTTCGGGAACGTCTCCGACATCGTCGGCGCCGTCCAGTACCTCGCCTCGCCCGCCGCCGCCTACGTCTCCGGGGCCGTCATCCCCGTCGACGGCGGACTCGGCATGGGCCACTGACCTCACCTTCGCGACAGGAGACAGCAATGGGACTTCTCGACGGCAAGACCCTCCTGGTCACCGGCGTCCTCAAGGACAACTCGATCGCCTTCCACGTGGCGCGCCTCGCGCAGGAGGAGGGAGCCACGGTCATCCTCACCTCCTTCGGGCGCCAGCTGCGCCTCACGCAGGTCACCGCCCGGCGGCTGCCGGTCGAGGCGCCGGTCGTGGAGCTGGACGTGACGAACCCCGAGGACCTCACGGCCCTCGCCGACCGCGTGCGTGAGCACACCGACCACCTCGACGGCGTGGTCCACTCGATCGGCTTCGCGCCGCAGTCCGTCATGGGCGGCAACTTCCTCGCGGGGGAGTGGGCCGACGTCGCCACCGCGATGGAGGTGTCGGCCTTCTCGCTCAAGTCGCTCGCCGTGGCCACCCAGCCGCTGCTCACCACGGGCGCCGGGATCGTCGGGCTCACCTTCGACGCCTCCTTCGCCTGGCCGGTCTACGACTGGATGGGCGTGGCCAAGGCCGCCTTCGAGTCCACCGCGCGCTACCTGGCCCGCGACCTCGGCCCCGAGGGCATCCGCGTCAACCTCGTCTCCGCCGGCCCGATCCGCACGACGGCCGCCACCTCCATCCCGGGCTTCGAGCAGATGGAGAGCGTCTGGGCCGAGCGTGCGCCGCTCGGCTGGGACGTCAAGGACGCCGAGCCGGCCGCCCGCGCCGTCGTCGCCCTGTGCTCGGACTGGTTCCCGGCGACGACGGCGGAGATCGTCCACGTCGACGGCGGCGTCCACGCGATGGGCCAGTAGGTGACGCCTCGGACCCTCGTGCTGCTGCGTCACGCCCAGGCCGAGCCGGAGAACGGCCTGGGCGACGAGCAGCGGCCGCTGTCCGCGCACGGCCGGCGGCAGGGCGCCGCGCTCGGGCCGATCCTTGCCGCCCAGGTGGGCGGGCTCGACCGGGCGCTCGTGTCCAGCGCGCTGCGGACCACCGAGACGTACAAGATCGTCGCGTCCGGCTGGGACGGCGCTCCCGCGGCCGACGTCCGGGACGAGCTCTACGAGGCCGGGCCGCGTGACGTCCTCGCGGTCCTCGCCGAGCTGCCCGACGACGTCCGGCGCGTGCTCGTCGTCGGGCACGAGCCGACGATGTCCTCCCTCGCGCACCTGCTCGACGGGGAGCGCAGCACGCTGGCGGAGATGGTGTCCCTCGGGATGAGCACGGCCAACGCCGCGGTCCTCGAGGTGCCGGTGCCGTGGGCCGCGCTCGACCGCTCGACCGCCCGCCTCGTCACCATCGTCCGCCCCGAGCTCTGAGCGCCTGCTGCTGGGCTGATCCGATGTCGGGCTGACGGTCGCCTGATCGTCACTGTCCCGGCGTGTCGCGCGCGTGTCGCGCACTTCGGATCGAGCCGGCGACGCGGCTCGACGGCCGGTCCGCTCCTCCGGCTGCACGGGCGGTCCCTGTCCGTGCGCGGGCCGCCTCGCTACGGTGGGCCCATGGCCAGCGTGGCAGGCGCAGGTGAGGTGGACAAAGTGCGTCCGGCGGTCCGCACCGACGGCCTGCACGTACGGCGTGGGTCGACGACGGCGCTCGACGGCGTCGACCTGCGGGTGGCACCGGGGCGGGTGACCGGGCTGCTCGGTCCGTCCGGGTCGGGCAAGACCACCCTGCTGCGGGCGATCCTCGGGGTCCAGCTCGTCCACCGTGGGACGGTGCAGGTGCTCGGGGAGCCCGCCGGGAGCCGGGGGCTGCGCCGCCGGGTGGGGTACGTGTCCCAGTCGCCCAGCGTGTACGAGGACCTCACCGTCGCCGAGAACCTTCGGTACTTCGCCCGCATCCTCGGTGTCGGGCGTGACCGCGTCGAGGAGGTGCTCGACGACGTCGACCTCGCACGGCGCCGCGACCAGCTGGTCCGCACCCTGTCCGGCGGCGAGACGTCCCGGGTGTCGCTCGGTGCCGCGCTGCTCGGGCGTCCCGAGCTCCTCGTCCTGGACGAGCCGACCGTCGGGCTCGACCCGGTGCTGCGCGCGTCGCTGTGGACGATGTTCCGCCGCCTCGCCGGAGGGACCACGCTCCTCGTCTCCTCGCACGTCATGGACGAGGCCACCCGCTGCGACGAGCTCGTCCTGCTGCGCTCCGGCCGCGTCCTCGCCCAGGCCACCCCGCAGGCGCTCCTCGAGCGCACGGGACGTACGACGGCGGAGGGTGCCTTCCTCGCCCTCGTCACCGGGGAGGCCGGGCCGTGACGGCCACCGCCGTCCGGGTGCTGCAGCAGCTGCGGCACGACCCGCGGACCATCGCGATGATCGTCGTCGTCCCCGGCGTCCTCATCTCCCTGCTGTGGTGGGTCTACGACGGAGGGCCGGTCTTCCAGCGCATCGGGCCGGCGCTGCTCGCCCTGTTCCCCGTCATCATCATGTTCCTCATCACCTCGGTGACGACGCTGCGCGAGCGGCGCTCGGGCACCTTGGAGCGCCTGCTCACGCTGCCGACGGGCAAGCTGTCCCTCATCCTCGGCTACGCGCTGGCCTTCGGGCTCGTCGCCGTCGTCCAGGGGCTCGTCACCACCGGGCTGGCGCTCGGGCCGCTCGGCCTGGAGGTCGCCGGGCCGTGGTGGGGCCTCATCGGCCTCGCGGTGCTGGGCGCGGTGCTCGGCGTCGCGCTCGGCCTGTTCGTCTCGGCCTTCGCGCACACGGAGTTCCAAGCGGTGCAGTTCATGCCGGCGCTCATCCTGCCGCAGTTCCTCCTGTGCGGGCTGCTCGTGCCCCGCGGCGAGCTGCCGCGCGCGCTGGAGTACGTGTCGAACTTCCTGCCGCTGTCCTACGCCGTCGACGCGATGAACGAGATCTCCACCAGGCCGCGCCCCGACCTGTGGCTGGAGGTCGGGGTCCTCGTCGGGGTCATCGGCGGTGTCCTCGTGCTCGGCGCCGTCACGCTGCGGAGGCGCACGCCCTGAGGGCGCGGGCGGCCCGGCTCAGCCGCAGAGCAGGCCCAGCACCGCGTCCAGGCGCGGGAAGGTGACGGCGGCGCGGGCCTGCTCCTGGACCACCGGCTTGGCGCAGTAGGCCACGCCCAGCCCGGCGGCGCCGAGCATGTCGAGGTCGTTGGCGCCGTCGCCCACGGCCACCACCCGCTCGAGTGGGACGCCGTCCTCGGCAGCCCACGCTCGCAGGTGGCGCTCCTTGGCGGCGCGGTCGACGACCGGCCCGGTCGTGCGGCCGGTGAGCCGCCCGTCCTCCACCCCGAGCCGGTTGGCGGTGAGGTGGTCGATGCCCAGCTCCTCGGCGATGGGCCCCACCACCTCGAGGAAGCCGCCCGACACGAGGGCGACCTTCCCGCCGCGCTCGTGCACCGCGGCGACGAGCTCGCGGGCACCGGCGGACAGCTCGACGGCGTCGCGCACCGCGTCCACCACGCCGGTGTCCAGCCCGGCCAGGGTCGCGACCCGCTCGCGCAGGCTGGCGGCGAAGTCGAGCTCCCCGCGCATCGCACGCTCGGTCACCTCGGCCACCTGCTCGCGGGTGCCGGCGTGCTCGGCGAGCAGCTCGATGACCTCCGCGGTGATGAGGGTGGAGTCGACGTCCATGACGAGCAGGCCCACGCCGTCGGCGGCGAGCGGACCGGCGGTCACCGCGACGTCCACCCCCAGCGCCGTCGCCGGGCCGCGGAGCTCGGCCGTGAGGGCGACGTGGACGTCCGCCGCCGCGCCGGGACGCGCCACGCCCGCCACGGACACCCCGGACCAGCCCGGCCGGGACGAGTCGGAGGTGGCGACGTCGTCGGCGACGGCGGAGAGCAGCTCGCGCGCGTGCTCGACGAGCGCGGGCGGGACCGGGCGGGCGGAGACGAGGCCGATGCGGATCACCGGGCCCGGTTACGGGGGCCCGGCGACGGGTCGCCCCTTCCGCTCATCCGCGGGCGCCGGGACGGGGGCGGAGTCATACGGTCGGCGTCCGATGATCGGAAAGGGCGACGCAAGCGGCCGAGGATGGGCGGCGCGGGGTCAGCGGCGGACCGTGGCGCCCTTCGGGACCACCGTGATGCCGGACTCGGTGACGACGAAGCCGCGCTCCATGTCGTGCTCGAGGTCCACGCCCACGTGCGCGCCGTCGGCGATGCGGACGTTCTTGTCGATGATCGCCCGCTCGACGACGGCGTTGCGGCCGATGTCGACGTTGTCGAAGATCACCGAGTCCCGGACCGAGGACCACGAGTTGATCTTCGTGTTCGGGGAGATGACCGAGCCCACGACCTCACCGCCGGAGACGATGACGCCGGGGGACACGAGCGAGTCGAGCGCGTGCCCCAGCCGCTCCCGGTGCCCGTAGACGAACTTCGCCGGCGGCATGCTCGGCATGCCGGTGAACAGCGGCCACTCCTGGTTGTAGAGGTTGAAGACCGGGGAGACCGAGATGAGGTCCTGGTGGGAGTCGTAGTAGGCGTCGATCGTGCCGACGTCGCGCCAGTAGCCGCGGTCGCGGTCCGAGGCGCCGGGCACCTCGTTGTCCTTGAAGTCGTAGACGCCGGCCTGGCCGCGGTCGACGAACCACGGCACGAGGCTGCCGCCCATGTCGTGCTTGGAGTCCGGGTCCTCGGCGTCCACCCGCAGCGCCTCGATGAGCGCGTCGGTCGACAGGACGTAGTTGCCCATGGAGGCGAGCACCTCGTCGGGGGCGTCGGGCAGGCCCTGCGCCTTCGCCGGCTTCTCGAGGAACGCGCGGATGCGCTTGGGGTCGGCGGGGTCCACGTCGATGACGCCGAGCTGGTCGGCCAGCGAGATCGGCTGCCGGATCCCCGCGACGGTCATCGCGGCACCGGAGTCGATGTGCTGGTCGACCATCTGGGAGAAGTCCATGCGGTAGATGTTGTCCGCGCCGACGATGACGACGATGTCGGGCTGCTCGTCGTCGATGAGGTTGAGCGACTGGTAGATGGCGTCCGCGCTGCCGAGGAACCAGTGCTTGCCGATCCGCTGCTGTGCGGGGACGGGCGCGACGTAGTTGCCCAGGTGCGTCGACAGGCGCCACGTCTTGGCGATGTGGCGGTCCAGGCTGTGGGACTTGTACTGCGTGAGGACGACGACGCGCAGGTAGCCGGAGTTGACGATGTTCGACAGGGCGAAGTCGATGAGCCGGTAGATCCCACCGAAGGGGACGGCCGGCTTGGCGCGCTCCTCGGTGAGCGGCATGAGCCGTTTTCCCTCGCCGCCGGCGAGCACGATGGCGAGGACTCTGGGTTGATGGGTGCGCCGAGGTGACATGTGGCTGACTCTAGGGCTGCTTAGATGGTCCTGCAGGCTAATCGTCGGTCCCGGAGGAGGGTCCAGCATGCGCGTCGACATGCTTACCAGGGAGTACCCGCCCCACGTGTACGGCGGTGCGGGCGTCCACGTCGCCGAGCTGGCCCGGGTGCTGCGCAGCCGCGCGGACGTCCGGGTCCACTGCTTCGACGGCCCCCGGGAGGGGGAGGGGGGCGTGCGCGGCTACTCCGCCGTCGCGGAGCTCGCGGGCACGAACGCCGCCCTGCAGACCTTCGGCGTCGACCTCGCGATGGCCGACGCCGTCCGCGGCACCGACATCGTCCACTCCCACACCTGGTACGCGAACCTCGCGGGCCACCTCGGCGGGCTGCTCCACGACGTCCCCCACGTGCTGTCCGCGCACTCCCTGGAGCCGCTGCGGCCGTGGAAGGCCGAGCAGCTCGGTGGCGGGTACGCGCTGTCCTCCTGGGCCGAGCGCACCGCCTACGAGGGCGCCGCGGGCGTCGTCGCGGTGAGCGGCGGCATGCGCGAGGACATCCTGCGCAGCTACCCCACCGTCGACCCGGACAAGGTCACCGTCATCCACAACGGCATCGACCTCGCCGGCTGGCAGCGACCCACCGGGGCGGAGTCCGAGCGCGCCGAGCAGGTGGCCCGCTCGCACGGCATCGACCCGACGCGCCCCGCCGTCGTCTTCGTCGGGCGCATCACGCGGCAGAAGGGCCTGCCGCACCTGCTGCGCGCGGCCCGGGCGCTGCCCGAGGACGTCCAGCTCGTCCTGTGCGCCGGCGCCCCGGACACCCCGGCGCTCATGGCCGAGGTCCAGGCCGGCGTCGAGGAGCTCAAGGCCACCCGCGGGGGCGTGGTGTGGATCGAGCAGATGCTCTCGCGTGCCGACCTCATCGCCGTGCTCACGGCCTGCACCGTCTTCGTGTGCCCCTCGGTCTATGAGCCGCTCGGCATCGTCAACCTCGAGGCGATGGCCGTGGGCCTGCCCGTCGTCGGCTCGGCCACCGGCGGGATCCCCGAGGTCGTCGACGACGGCGTCACCGGCACCCTCGTCCCAATCGACCAGGTCACCGACGGGACCGGCACGCCGGTGGACCCCGCGCGCTTCGAGGCCGACCTCGCCGCCGCGCTCACCGCCGTCGTCACCGACGAGACCCGTGCCGCCGAGATGGGCGCCGCCGGGCGTCGCCGCGCCGAGGAGCACTTCTCCTGGGAGTCGATCGCCGACCGCACGATGGCGTTCTACGAGCAGGTCCTCGCCGGCTCCTGACGGGGCCGGCCTCAGCGGGCGCGGGCGACACCGCCGGAGACGTGGCTGACGCTCGCGGCGGCCAGCGCCCGGCGGGCGGTGTGCTCGAGCTCGCGCAGCACCTCCGCGCGCGCCGCACCCTGCCGGGCCACGACCGCACCGCCGTCGTCCTCGAGCGCGAGCTGGACGACGGCGAGCAGCCGCGCCGCGCGCGTGAGCACCTCCACCCGCACGGGCTCCAGGCCCGGGGGCAGGAGGTCGCTGGAGACGTCCTCACGCAGGAGGTGCGCCGCCTCGCGGGCGACGTCCGGCCGCCAGCCGGCGAGGTCGAGCTGCTCGAGCGCGTCCCCGGCCGTCACGAGCGCCCGGACGATCTCCTGGCGGGCCTGCCGCAGCGAGCCGGTCAGCCCGAGCAGCGTGGGGACGGGACGCTCGGCGAAGGGGAAGGGGTGGAGCACCCAGCGCACGAGGGTGCCGGGCTCGAGCTCGCTGCCGAAGGACTCGACCTGCGGCACGACGGCCCACGAGCCGCCCTCGGAGCGGATGAGGAGGCACTGGCCGGCGTCGACGGCGTCGAGGAGCGCCACCCCCGGCAGCCCGGCGACGTGCCCGGGCGCGGGGAGCACGGCGCCGACGTCCGTCAGCTCCTCGCCCACGAGACGTCCGGTCATCTGACGCAGCGAGCGGACCTCGCCGTCGGGACGGAGGACGACGTGCGTCTCGTCCCCGGCGACGGCACGCAGGGCGGCATCGACGACGTCGCTCCCCTCGCCGCTCCCGGACGGACCGGCGGCGACGACGGACGGGAGCCACAGCGCCCCGAGCACGGCATGAGGGAGAACGAGTTCGGGCACGCCCCCACCGTAGACGGCTCGCGGGCCTGGTGACGGATAAGGTCGGTCCATGAGCGATGTGCTGGAG
This sequence comes from Georgenia sp. Marseille-Q6866, assembly GCF_965111665.1. NCBI lineage: Bacteria > Bacillati > Actinomycetota > Actinomycetes > Allobogoriellales > Allobogoriellaceae > Georgenia > Georgenia sp. Marseille-Q6866. The sequence goes on from NZ_CBCOOR010000001.1 coordinate 235,941, forward strand.
CTTGCCGACGTGACCCTGCGACGCGGGTCGAAGACGATCCTCGACGGCGTGGGCTGGTCGGTGAACGACGGCGAGCGCTGGGTGGTGCTCGGCCCCAACGGCGCCGGCAAGACGACCGTGCTCCAGATGGCCGCCGGTCGCCTCTTCCCCAGCGAGGGCACCGTGCGTGTCCTCGGGGAGCGGCTCGGCGCGGTCGACACCTCCGAGCTGCGCACCCGGATCGGGCTGGCCTCGGCCGCCCTCGCCGACCGCATCCCCGGTGGCGAGCGCGTCCTCGACGTCGTGCTCACCGCCTCCTACGGCGTCACCGGCCGCTGGCGCGAGTCCTACGACGACTACGACACCGGCCGCGCCCGGGACCTGCTCGCCGCCTTCGGGGTCGAGCAGCTCACCGACCGGAACTTCGGCACCCTCAGCGAGGGGGAGCGCAAGCGCGTCCAGATCGCCCGCGCGCTCATGACCGACCCCGAGCTGCTCCTCCTCGACGAGCCGGCCGCGGGCCTGGACCTCGGCGGCCGTGAGGAGCTCATGGCCGCCCTCGCCGAGATCGCCGGCGACCACCGCTCGCCCGTCATCGTCCTCGTCACCCACCACGTCGAGGAGATTCCCGAGGGCTTCACCCACGGGCTGCTCCTGCGCGAGGGGCGCGTCGAGGCGGCCGGCCCGCTGGAGGAGGTCCTGACCCCCCAGCACCTGTCGCGCGCCTTCGGCCTCGACCTCGAGGTCGAGCGGCACCGCGGGCGCTGGAGCGCCCGCGCGGCCGGACGCGGTCGCTAGGATCGGGCGGAGGAGGGACGACGATGGCGTGGTTGTGGTGGTTGGGCGGAGCACTCGTCCTCGGTGTGGTCGAGATGCTCACCGTCGACCTCATCTTCCTCATGTTCGCCGGCGGTGCGCTGGCGGCCGGTGGTGTCGCGATGCTCGGGGCGCCGCTGTGGGCCCAGATCCTCACCTTCGCCGTCGTCTCCGTGGTGTTCCTGGTCGTCGTGCGCCCGTGGGCGCTGGGCTACCTCAAGCGCTCCACCCCTGACACGCTGACCAACGTCGCGGCGCACGTGGGCCGCAGCGCCGAGGTCCTCGTCGACGTCACCGACCGGGCCGGGCGCGTCAAGCTCGCCGGAGAGGTGTGGACCGCCCGCGCCGCCGAGCCCGGCAGCCTGCTGCCCACCGGGACCACCGTCCAGGTGGTCCGGATCGACGGGGCGACCGCCGTCGTCGCGCCCCTGCCCGTCACCTACCCCGAAGGAGCCATGTGAACGACAACACCGGGGGCCTCGTGCTCACCGTCGTGCTCGTCCTGCTCGCCCTCTTCGTCATCATCGCGATCTGGCGGGCGGTGCGGATCGTGCCGCAGGCCGTGGCGCTCATCGTCGAGCGGCTGGGCAAGTTCAACACCGTGATGTACGCGGGCCTGCACTTCCTCATCCCCTTCGTCGACCGCGTCCGCGCCGGCGTCGACCTGCGCGAGCAGGTGGTCTCCTTCCCGCCGCAGCCGGTCATCACGTCCGACAACCTCGTCGTGTCGATCGACACCGTCATCTACTTCCAGGTCACCGACCCCAAGGCCGCGACCTACGAGATCGCCAACTACATCACCGGTATCGAGCAGCTGACGGTGACGACGCTGCGCAACGTCATCGGCTCGATGGACCTTGAGCAGACGCTCACCAGCCGCGACCAGATCAACGGCCAGCTGCGCGGGGTGCTCGACGAGGCGACCGGCCGCTGGGGCATCCGCGTCAACCGGGTCGAGCTCAAGTCGATCGACCCGCCGCAGAGCATCCAGGGCGCGATGGAGCAGCAGATGCGCGCCGAGCGGGACCGCCGCGCCGCCATCCTCACCGCCGAGGGCGTCAAGCAGTCCCAGATCCTCACCGCCGAGGGCGAGAAGCAGTCCTCGATCCTGCGGGCCGAGGGCCAGGCGCAGTCCGCGATCCTCCGGGCGCAGGGTGAGTCGCGCGCGATCCTCCAGGTCTTCGACGCCATCCACCGCGGCAAGCCCGACTCCAAGCTCCTCGCCTACCAGTACCTGCAGATGCTGCCGGAGCTGGCGAACAAGGAGTCGAGCAAGTTCTTCGTCATCCCCACCGAGTTCACCGCGGCGCTGGGCGCCATCTCCAAGGGCTTCGGTGGCGGTGGGCCGGTGGGCGGTCCCGACGACGACGACTCCGGCCCGACCCCCGAGGTCGACTTCGGGCCCCACGGCAGCTCCATGGCGGCCGGCCTGGCCGCCGCGAGCCTCCAGGACCCGGACGAGGCGCTGGCCCAGGCCCGCAGCGAGGCGCAGCAGGCCACCTCGGAGGCGAACGCCGCCGGGGAGCGCTCCGGCCGGCCCTTCTCCGACTCCGCCGAGCGCGGCCAGCGGCCGGCGGAGGACGAGCCGCGAGGCGGCGGCCGCCGCGCCGCCGACCAGACGCGCTTCGCCCCGCCAGCGGGCGCGCCCACGCCCCCGCCGCCAGCGCCGGGCTCGCACCGCCAGCCGCCGCCGCCGAGCGCGAACCAGCCCGGCCCCACGGCCGGCCCGCCCACCACGGCGCAGCCGGAGCAGGACCCCGACTGGCCCCAGCAGTAGCCAGCGACGACGGCGGCGCACCACCCCTCGCGGGCGGTGCGCCGTCGTCGTCGTGCCAGCCCTCCCTCCGGCCCGCCCACCCGCACGCGCCCACCCCCTGCGCTTGGGTCGCACTTCTCCGTCATGGGGCGCCCTTTCCGGCGGTCACGCAGGAGGTGAAAGTACGACCCAAGACGGGCCGGCCGAGCCGCGCCGCGTCGCCGTCCGGGCCTGCCCTGAGCGAAATCGGTCGGGGGATGTCATAGGCGCGTCTTACCCTTCTCGGAGCCGACCCACCGGCGGCGAAGTGAAAGGCTGACATGCTCCTCACCCTGCTGCGGCGCCACCTGCGCCCGTACCGCCGCGACGTCACGGTGGTCGTGCTGCTCCAGTTCGTCCAGACGCTTGCCGCGCTGTCGCTGCCCAGCCTCAACGCCGACATCATCGACAACGGCGTCGTCGTGGGGGACACCGGCTACATCATGCGGGTGGGCGCCCTCATGCTCCTCATCAGCGCCGTCCAGGTCGCCTGCGCGATCAGCGCGGTCTACCTCGGTGCGCGCGCCGCGACGAGCGTGGGCCGCGACCTGCGCCGCGCCGTCTTCACCCGGGTGCAGCGCTTCTCGGTGGCCGAGGCCGGTCGCTTCGGCGCCCCCTCGCTCATCACCCGCTCGACGAACGACGTCCAGCAGGTCCAGATGGTCACGCTCATGACCTTCACCGTCATCGTCATGGCGCCGATCATGATGGTCGGCGGCGTGGTGATGGCGCTGCGCCAGGACGTCGGGCTCTCGGCGCTGCTGCTCGTCGTCGTCCCGGTGCTGCTCGGGCTCATCGTCGTCATCGCGCTGCGCATGGGCCCGCTGTTCAAGCTCATCCAGGGCCGCATCGACCGGATCAACCTCGTCATGCGCGAGCAGATCTCCGGCGTGCGGGTCATCCGTGCCTTCAACCGCCAGCCCAGCGAGCGGCAGCGCTTCGCACGCGCGAACAGCGAGCTCATGGGCACGAGCCTGACGGTCGGCTACCTCATGGCGCTGATGTTCCCCGCCGTGCAGGTGGTCATCAACGCCTCGTCGGTGGCGGTCGTGTGGTTCGGCGCCGGGCGCATCGACTCCGGGGCCATGGAGGTCGGCTCGCTCGTCGCCTTCCTCAACTACCTCATGCAGATCCTCATGTCGGTCCTCATGGCCTCGATGATGTTCATGATGGTCCCGCGCGCCGCGGTGTCTGCGGACCGCATCGAGGCGGTCCTCGGCACCGAGCCCGCGATCGTCGCCCCGTCGCGGCCGCGCCGGCTGCCCGCCGGGCGCGCCGTCATCGAGCTCGACGGCGTGAGCTTCGGCTACGCGGGCGCCGCCGCCCCCGTGCTCCACGACGTCTCCCTGCGCCTGGAACCGGGACGCACGACGGCGGTCGTCGGCTCCACCGGCTCGGGCAAGTCCACGCTCGTCAACCTGCTGCCGCGGCTCGTCGACGCCACCGGCGGCGTCGTGCGCGCCGGGGGAGTGGACGTGCGCGAGCTCGACCCCGCCGAGCTGCGGGCGCGCGTCTCCGTCGTGCCGCAGCGGGCCTACCTCTTCTCCGGCACCATCGCCTCCACGCTCCGCTTCGCGCGGCCCGAGGCCACCGACGAGGAGCTGTGGGCGGCCCTCGAGGCGGCCCAGGCCAGTGAGTTCGTCACCGGGCTGGGCCTGGACGCCCGGGTGGAGCAGGGCGGGTCGAACTTCTCTGGTGGGCAGCGCCAGCGCCTGGCGATCGCCCGAGCGCTCCTCAAGCCGGCGGACCTCTACGTCTTCGACGACTCCTTCTCGGCGCTCGACTACGCCACCGACGCCCGCCTGCGGGCCGGGCTGCCGGCGGCCACCGCGGGCGCCGCCGTCCTCATCGTCGCCCAACGGGTGGCGACCATCCGCGACGCCGACGAGATCGTCGTCCTCGACGACGGCCGGGTGGTGGGCCGCGGCACCCACGCCGGCCTCATGGAGGACAACCCCACCTACCAGGAGATCGTGCTGTCCCAGCTGAGCGCGCAGGAGGCGGCATGAGCCACCACCGTCCGGGTCCCGGCGCCGGGGTGCCCCCCGGCGAGAAGTCGGCCAACTTCGGCGCCTCGCTGAGGCGGCTGCTGCGCGCGATGGCGCCGGAGCGGGTGCGGCTGGTCGTCGTGCTCGTCCTCGCTGTCGTCGCGGTCGGGCTGCAGGTGCTCGGCCCCACCCTGCTCGGGCGGGCCACCGACATCGTGTTCAACGGTGTCGTCGGCCGGATGCTCCCGGCGGGCTCCACCCTCGACCAGGCCGTGGCGGCCCTGCGTGCCTCCGGGCAGGACCAGGTCGCCCAGATGGTCGGCGGCATGGAGAACGTCGTGCCCGGGCAGGGCATCGACTTCGACGCGCTCGGCCGCATGGCGCTGCTCGTCCTCGCCGTCTACGTCGGCTCGGCGGTGTTCCTCTGGATCCAGGGGCGGATGCTCGCGGGGATCGTCCAGCGCACCGCCTTTCAGCTGCGCCGCGACGTCCAGGCCAAGATCGACCGCCTGCCCCTGCGTGAGCTCGACTCGCGGGCGCGCGGTGACGTCCTGTCCCGCGTCACCAACGACATCGACAACGTCTCCCAGACCCTCCAGCAGACCCTCTCCCAGGTCGTCACCTCGCTCGTCACGGTCGTCGGGGTGCTCGTCATGATGTTCGTCCTGTCCTGGCAGCTCGCCCTCATCGCCCTCGTCACCGTGCCGGTGTCGGCGTGGGCGACGGCGACGATCGCCAAGCGCGCCCAGCCGCACTTCGTCGCGCAGTGGAAGTCCACCGGGGACCTCGGCGGCAAGGTGGAGGAGGCCTTCACCGGCCACGAGCTCGTCACCGCCTTCAACGCCCAGGACGGCGTGCGGGAGGGCTTCGACGAGGACAACGAGCGGCTCTTCCGCGCGAGCTTCCGCTCCCAGTTCATCTCCGGGATGATCATGCCGGTCATGGGGTTCGTCGGGAACCTCAACTACGTGCTCGTGGCCGTCGTCGGTGGCCTGCGGGTCGCCTCGGGCGACCTCAGCCTCGGCTCGGTGCAGGCCTTCATCCAGTACTCGCGGCAGTTCACCCAGCCGCTGGCCCAGCTCGCCTCGATGGCCAACCTCGTCCAGTCCGGGGTGGCCTCCGCGGAGCGGATCTTCGACATCATGGACGCCGCCGAGCAGTCGCCCGACCCCGAGCCGGGCAAGCGGCCCGCGCAGGTGCGCGGCGCGGTGCGTCTGCAGGACGTCGCCTTCAGCTACGACCCCGAGCGCCCGCTCATCACCCACCTCGACCTCGACGTGCAGCCCGGGCAGACGGTCGCCGTCGTCGGGCCCACCGGGGCGGGCAAGACCACCCTGGTCAACCTCCTCATGCGCTTCTACGAGATCGACTCCGGGCGCATCCTCATCGACGGCGTCGACACCCGCGAGATGACCCGCCACGACCTGCGCGAGCCGATCGGCATGGTCCTCCAGGACACGTGGCTCTTCGAGGGCACGATCGCGGAGAACATCGCCTTCGGCCGCGACGGCGCCACCGAGGAGGACGTGCACCGGGCCGCCGAGGCGGCGAGCGTCGACCGCTTCGTCCAGAGCCTGCCGGACGGCTACGACACCGTCATCGACGAGGAGGGCGGCGGCGTCTCCGCCGGCGAGAAGCAGCTCATCACCATCGCGCGCGCCTTCCTCGCCGAGCCGCAGCTCCTCATCCTCGACGAGGCGACGAGCTCTGTCGACACCCGCACGGAGATGCTCGTCCAGCAGGCGATGAGCCGGCTGCGAAGCGGGCGCACGTCCTTTGTCATCGCCCACCGGCTGAGCACGATCCGCGACGCCGACGTCATCCTCGTCATGGAGCACGGCGACATCGTCGAGCAGGGCACCCACGAGGAGCTCCTCGACGCCGACGGCGCCTACGCCCGCCTCTACCGCAGCCAGTTCGCCGCCCCGGCACTTGCGGCGGAGGAGTAGCGGGACAGGACCCCGCCCACCCCCGCACCCACCCCTCGCGCCGACAGCTGAATTTCTCGCGGCAGAATGGTCCCGTGCCGCTCATCCGCATCACCGACCCCACCGACGACCGCCTCCTCGACTACACCGGCCTCACCGACCTCGCGCTGCGCCGGCGCCTGGAGACCGAGCGCGGCCTGTACATGGCCGAGAGCACGAACGTCATCACGCGAGCGATCCGGGCAGGTCACCGGCCCCGCTCCTTCCTCATGGCGGAAAAGTGGCTGAACACCATGGCGCCCGTCATCACCGGGGCCTGCGGCGCCGACGACGGCGGAGCGGACGTGCCCGTGTTCGTCGCCGAGGAGCCGGTGCTCGAGGCGATCACCGGCTTCCACCTCCACCGCGGTGCGCTGGCGGCCATGCACCGCCCGCCGCTGCGCGATGTCGAGGAGGTCGTCGCGGGAGCACGCCGGGTGGCGATCTTCGACGGCATGGTCGACCACACCAACCTCGGCGCCGCCTTCCGCAGCGCCGCCGCCCTCGGGGTGGACGCCGTCCTCATGACGCCCACCTCCGCCGACCCGCTCTACCGCCGCTCGGTCCGCGTCTCGATGGGCACGGTCTTCCAGGTGCCGTGGACCCGCCTGGAGTCCTGGCCCGACGCCATCGATGAGGCCCAACGCCTGGGCTACACCGTGGCTGCCCTGGCGCTGAGCGACGACTCCATCAGCCTCGACGAGTACGTGACCGAGGGCCACGAACGCTCCGCCTTCGTCTTCGGCCCCGAGGGCCACGGCCTGGCTCCGCGGGTCCTCCAGATGGCTGACCGCGTCGTCCGTATCCCGATGGCCGCAGGAGTCGACTCCCTCAACGTCGCCGCCTCGGCCGCCGTCGTCTTCTACGCGACGCGGTAGCCGACCGCGCCCCGCCCGGCGCCGGGACCGCTACCGTGGCGAGGTGCCCACACGGACCCGGCCGACGGCGGCCGCCCTGCTGCTCGCCGCAGCCGGGCTGGCGGGCTGCGTCGATACCGGACCGACGACGGCGTACTGCGGGCCGGCCGAGCCGCAGCTCGCCCCGGCTGCCGCCGGGCCCGGCGACGAGCTGCGCGTCGAGGTGGCAGGAGCCGCCGCCGTCGACGGCTGTGAGCAGAGCCTGCCGGACCGCGCACGTTACGAGATCCGGCTGACGTCCGACCGGAACGCCCAGGGCTCGGCCGACGGGCCGTACACGGCGACCCTCGGCGTCCTCGAGCCCGGCGTGGACGGTGGGGCAGTCGGCACCCTGCGACTCCCGGACGACGTCCCGCCGGGCGGGGCCGAGGTGTCCGTCGACCTCACCGGCGCCGAGACGGTCTGCGAGACAGACCCGACGATGCAGTGCGCGCGGGAGCCCTTCGCATTCATCGACGTGGTCGGCTGAGCGCCGTCAGTCGACGACGGCGGTCGCCTCGACCTCCACGAGGATCTCGGGGGTGTACAGCGCACTCACCCCGATGAGCGAGGCCGCCGGCATCGGCAGCGACAGCCCGACCTCCTCGGCCACCGCCTCCACGCCCGCCATGAAGTCCGCGATCCGTTCCACCTCCCAGTCCGTGACGTAGACGGTGAGCCGCACGACGTCGTCGAAGGTCGCCCCGCCGGCGCTCAGCCCGACGGCGACGTTCCGAAGGGCCTGAGCCGTCTGGCCGGCGAGGCCGTCGGCGAGGACACCGGCCGCGTCCTGGCCCACCTGGCCGGCGATGTGGACGTGCCGAGTACCGGTGGCGACGGCGACGTGGTGGTACGGGGTGTCGCGCGCGAGGCCCGCGGGGCTGAGGCGGTGGACGGTCATGGGGACTCCTCTAGGGTGTGCCGGAAGGGGGCGGTCCCCTTCCTACCGGCCGCCCGGCGAGCACCTCAACGAGACCAGGTTTCATGAGCGATACCGCGTCACTGTCCGCGCAGGTCAGCGCCTCCCACCGCGAGCTCGTCGGTCAGGTGCTCGACCGGTGGAGCCTGCACGTCCTCAGCGAGCTCTGCGAGGGGCCCTGCCGCTTCAACGACCTCCGGCGCGCCATCCCGGGCGTGACCCAGAAGTCGCTCACCGGCACGCTGCGCCGCCTGGAGCGCAACGGGCTCGTCAGCCGCACGGTGCTCGCCACCCGGCCCGTCGCCGTCGAGTACGCGATGACGCCGCTGGGCAAGACCGTGCGCGAGCCGGTGGACGCGCTGCTCGCGTGGTCGGCCGCGCACGAGGAGGAGATCGAGGCGGCGCGCGACCGCTTCGACCTGGAGTAGCGCCGGCCGTCAGGCACGGCGGACGGTGACCGGCGGGGGAGCGGTGAGCGTGCGCGCGACGACGCAGTACCGCTCGGTGAGCTCGAGCAGCTTGGCGACGGTGGCGTCGTCGGCGTCCGTGTCGACGTCTACGAGCACCTCCACGGAGCTGAGCCCCACCGGCGCCTCGCGGTCGACCCCGAGGGTGCCCCGGGCGTCCCACGTGCCGTTGGCCGTGACCGAGGCAGAGCGCAGCTCCACGCCCATCGCCGTCGCGACCGAGGAGAGGGTGACGCCGGCGCACGCGACGAGGGCCTGGAGGACGATGTCCGCCGAGCACGCCTGGCTGCCGTCACCGCCGGTGGCCGGGTGAAGGCCGGCGACGACGTCCCCCGCCCACGTCGGGACGGTCGCCGTCAGCGCACCTTGGTCGACCCGGGCCGTCGCGGTGCTCGTGACGAGCGCGCCGGCCGGGTCCTCCTTGTAGGCGTCCTTGAGCGGGCGCTGGCGGGCACGGAGGGCGGCCGAGGGGGTCTGCGTCTCGTCGGTGCTGGTCGCGGTCATCGTCGTGCGTCCTCCGTCGGTGCTGGCGTGAGCGCGCGGCGCTCGGGCGTGTGCATCACAACACACGCCCCCGGCGCGGGCAACGCCTTCTCACGCTCCGGCGTACCCCTGCTGGCGCCACGCCTCGTAGACGCCGATGGCCGCGGAGTTCGACAGGTTCATCGACCGCACGCCGGGCACCATCGGGATGCGTACCCGCTCCGTGACGCGCGGGTCGGCGAGCAGCTCGGCGGGCAGGCCGGTCGTCTCGGTCCCGAAGAGCAGGGCATCACCGGGTTCGTAGCGGATCTCCGAGAAGCCGGTTGTCGCGTGCCCGGTGAAGGCGTACACGCGGCCCGGCGCTACAGCCGCCAGAGCGGCGTCGATGTCCGGGTGCACGACCACGCGGGCGAGGTCGTGATAGTCCAGGCCCGCCCGGCGCAGGTGCGCGTCGGTCAGCTCGTAGCCGAGCGGCTCGACGAGGTGGAGCGTCGCCCCGGTGCACGCGACCATTCGGATGGCGTTGCCGGTGTTCGGCGGGATCTTCGGCTCGTGGAAGATGACATGGAACACCGGGACATCCTCCCACCGGCGCGCGGGAGGCCGTGCCGAGGACATAGCCTCGGCACAGACGGAAGGAGCAGGGACATATGGGCAAGGTGACGATGGTCCTCAAGGCCGCGGCGAAGTTCGGGCCGGTGGTCTACCCCGTGGTGAAGAAGGGGGCCGCCATGCTGCGTGAGAACCCCGAGCTCGCCAAGCAGGCGCAGCGGATCCTCGACGGCCTCACCAAGGCCCGCGCCTCCCGCTCCCGCCCGGAGGGCCTGCGCCGCTCCGTCGACGTCCTGCGCGGGCAGGCGCAGCGCGCCCTCGCCACCGCGTCGAGCCCCGAGGACGTCACCCGCGCCGAGGGGTGGCTCGCCCAGGCCGACAAGCTCGACGGCGCGATCGAGCTCATGGCCCTGCACGACCGCAAGGGCCAGACCACCGACGCCGCCGCCATCGAGGCCCGCGTCGAGGAGCTCTTCGCCCAGATCTTCACCGCGCTCGTCGAGCAGGACGGCGACGACCAGCGCAGGCTCCCGCCCGCCTGAGTCTCAGCGGTGTGGTCGTTGACACACTGGGCCCGCGCCGGTAGGAAGGCTGCAGGGGGAGCGTGACCACACGCCGTCGTCGTTGACGCCCCACGGAGGGTCGACTGATCGGGGCGGATCGTGGGCGAGGTGACGGACCACAGCAGGGCCGCGGGTGGACGGTTGTCCTGGGTGCTCGTCGGGGTGCTCGCCGTCATCGCCGCGTCGCTCTTCCTCCTCGACGGTCCCGCCCAGTCGGCGGCGATCACCGGGGGGCTCATCGCCGGGCTCGCCGGGATCGCGTGGGCGGGCACGCCCCGCCGCGAGCGCGGCTGACGGCGGCTCAGCGCTCCCGTCCGCGCAGCACCCCCGCCAGCAGCAGCGTCCCGACCGCGAGGACCGGCACGACGGCGAGACCAGCCCGCAGGCCGGCGGCGTCACCGATCGCCCCGACGAGCGGCGGGGAGACGACGAAGGCCACGCGCATGAGCCAGGAGACGATGGTGAGGGCGTTCCCGGCGCGCATGCCCGGCATGTCGTCGGCCGCGTTCATCGCCGCGGGCACGAGCGTGGCGGAGCCGAAGCCGGCCAGGGCGAAGCCGACGATGACGGCGACGGCGGTCGGCCCCACGACGACCAGCCCCATCCCGGCGATGATGAGGACGGCGCCGAACCGGGCGACGGTCCGTTGGCCGAGGCGGTCGGTCATCGGGTCCCCGAGCACCCGGCCCACGAACTGCGCACCGACCGTCGCGACAAAGGCCAGACCTGCCAGGGCCGGGCCGGCGTCGAGCTCCTGGGTGAGGAAGACCGCCGACCACGTGTTGCCGGCGTCCTCGACCATCGTCCCGCTCATCGCGATGAGGACGAGGGCGGCGAGGAACACCGGTGGGCGGCGCAGCCACGCGGCCGCCGGACCGCCGGCGACGTGGTGCTCCTCGACGAGCGGCGGCCCCACCGACATCCCGGCCGGGAGCGTGAAGCGCCGCGCGACGAACGCGACGAGCACCCACACGACGCTCGAGACGGTGAGGTGCAGGCCGAGCGGCACCTCGTTCGCGGCCGCCGCCGTGCCCATGAGGCCGCCGGTCACCGCCCCGGCGCTCCACACCGCGTGGAAGGAGTTGATGATCGAGCGGCCGTAGCCGCGCTGGACGGCGATCCCGTGGCTGTTCTGCCCGACGTCGGTGATCGAGTCGGCCGAGCCCGCGACGAACAGGGCGGCGACGATCAGCCACAGCGCCGGCGCCCACCCGACGGCGACGAGCCCGGCCGCCGTGAGCACGGTCCCGATGACGGCGACGTTCGCCGCCCCGAAGCGGCGGATCGCCGCCGCGGCCGCGAGGCCGGAGATGATCGCGCCCACGGGGAAGGCGATGACGACGAGCCCGAACTCGGTGTTCGTGAGGTCCAGCCCGGACTTGATCGCCGGGTAGCGCGGCAGCAGGTTGGAGAACAGCGCGCCGTTCGTGAAGAACAGGGCACCGGTGGCGACCCGGGCGTTGCGCAGGAGGCGCGACGGCGCGGGGCGGGCGGAGGAGGGGGCGGTGCTCACGGCTCACGATCGTATGGGGCGCACCGCCCCCACCCGTCCGGCGGTCAGTCGGCGGCCAGGCCCAGCCCCTCGACCGACTCGGCGCCGGGCAGCGCGAGGAGCACCTCGCCGGGCAGCAGCAGCTTGGACCGGCGCACGCCGCTGCCGACGATCACCGGCCCACTGGCGACCGCGGCGTCCACGAGCAGCCGCCACTCGGCGGGCAGGCCGACGGGCGTGATGCCGCCGTACTCCATGCCCGAGGCCTCCACGGCGCGGTCGGTCGGCCAGAAGGAGGCCTTGCGGACGTCGAGCAGGCGCCGGACGGTGGAGTTGACGTCCGCCCGGGTGGTCGCGCGGACGGCGCAGGCGGCCACCCGCTCCTCACCGGCCCGCTTGCCGGCGACGAGGACACAGTTGACCGAGGCCTCCAGCGGCAGCTCGTAGGCCTCGGTCATCGCCGCGGTGTCGGCCAGCTCGGGGTCGATCTCGGCGACGTGGACCCGGTCGGCCTGCTCCAGCGCCTCGAGGGCGGCGCGCACGGGCTCGGCGAGCAGGTCCGGGCGCTGGAGGGCCGGCACCCAGGTGAGGGTGCCGTACCGGACCGAGCCGTCGGCCGTCGTCGTCGGCTCGCTCACCGCTGGTAGGTGGGGGTGATGACGGCCCGGGCGATGGTGTGGAAGAGCGCCGTGAAGGACACCTTCGTCGGGCTGTCGTCGGGGTCGAGCTCGAGGGAGTCGGTGTCGAGGGCGTGGACGGCGAAGACGTAGCGGTGCGCACGGTCCCCGGCGGGCGGGGCCGCGCCGGTGTAGTCGTGGGTGCCGCCGTCGTTGCGCACGTGGTAGGCCGCGCCGGGGAGCATGAGGTCGCTCTCGCCCCAGCCCTGCTCGAGCTCGGTGAGGTCGGCGGGCAGGTCGACGACGGTCCAGTGCCAGTAGCCGGCCGGCGTCGGGGCGTCGGGGTCGAAGCAGGTGACGAGGAAGCTCTGCGTCTCCTCGGGGAAGCCGGACCACGCGAGCTGGGGGGAGACGTTGTCCCCGTCGGCGGCGAAGGTCCGGTCGAGGGGCTGCCCGTCGGTGATGTCGGTGCTCGTCACGGTGAAGGACGGCACGGGCGGGAGCAGGTCGTAGGGTGCGGGTGCAACGGGGCGCTGCAGGTCCATCGAGGCCTCCTTGGTGTGGGTTCACTCTCAACCTACGGCGTGGGGCCGCGGGATGCCGCGACGGGCACGCCGACGATGTCAGTCCCACCTGTCATCATCGAACAACTGTTCGATAGACTGTGGAGGTGGCGATGACCCCGGCAGAGCGCATGGCGACCGCGCGCCGGGCCCTGGAACGGGCCGAGGCGGCGGCCGGCCTGCGGACGCGGCTGGCGGTTCTTGCCGACGACGACGACGCCGCCTCCCGCCGTCCCGTCGCCTCCCGCCTCCCCGCGGTGCCGGCTCCCGACGCCGTGCCAGCTCCCGGCACCGTGCCGGCTCCCGGCACCGCCCCGGGACCCGACGGGCACCTCACCCCCGCTCCCGTCCCGTCGCGAGCCGGGGCGCGCACCACCGCGGGCGCGGACCACCTGCCGGTCCCCTCCGCCCTGGCCGGCTTCTTCCCGCCCGCCGGGCTGCGCCGGGGCAGCGTCGTCCAGGTCGGCGGCTCCTCCTCCCTGCTCCTCACCCTCCTGGCCGCCGCGCAGGGGGAGGGCTGGGTCGCGCTCGCGGCGCTGCCGGACATCGGGCTGCAGGCCGCGGCCGACGCCGGGCTGCACCTGGGCCGCAGCCTCCTCGTGCCCAAGCCGGGGCCGGAGGCCGCCTCCGTCGTCGGTGCCCTCGTCGACGGCGTCGACGTCCTGGCCGTCGGGGACTGCCGCGCCCTGAGCGCGCGCGACCGGCGGCTGCTCTCGCGCGGCTGCGCACCCGCGGGCCGTCCTGCTGAGCACGGCGCACTGGCCGGGCGCCGACGTCGTCCTCCGGGCGGGGGAGGTCCGCGCCGGTGGGCTCGGGCGCGGCTGGGGCCGGGTGGAGGCGGGGGAGATGACCGTCCACGGCCGCGGCCGCAGCGGCGTCGCCGGCCGGGTGCGGGTGCGCCTCACCTCCACGGGCCTGGACGTCGTGGCCGACGGCGGCCGCGAGGTCGCGGCTCCGGCCCCCGAGGTGGTGGCGGCCGGCACCCGCTCACGCCTGCAGGCGGTGTCCTGATGACGGCGCCCACCGCGCACCCGGCGCAGGCCGGGATGTCGGCCCTGCGCCGGGCGGTGCTGTGGGTGCCGGACTGGCCGGTGGCCGCCGCCGTTGCCGAGGGCGTCGTCGGCAGCCACGAGCCGGTTGCCGTCCACGACGCCCGCGGCGTCCTCGTCTGCTCGGCGGCCGCCCGCGCGGAGGGCGTGCGGCAGGGCATGCGGCGGCGCACCGCCCAGGGCCTGTGCCCCGAGCTCGTCCTGCTGGCCGCGGACGAGAACCGTGACGCCCGTGCCTTCGAGCCGCTCGTCCAGGCGGTCGAGGACGTCGTCGCGGGCGTCGAGGTCGCCCGTCCCGGTGTGCTCCTCATGGCCGCCCGCGGGCCGGCCCGTCACGCCGGGGGAGAGGACGCGCTGGCCGAGCTGCTCGTCGGCGCGGTCGCGGAGGACACCGGCGCCGAGTGCCAGGTCGGGGTGGCCGACGGCCTGCTCGCCGCCCTGCTCGCCGCCCGGGCCGGGATCGTCGTGCCGCCCGGGCAGGCACCGGCCTTCCTCGCCCCGCAGGACGTGCGCCGCCTCGAGCTCGCCGCCACCACCCGGGAGCGGCGCGCCGAGCTGGGCGAGCTCACCGACCTCCTGCGCCGGCTCGGGCTGCACACCCTCGGGGCGCTCGCGGCCCTGGCCCCCGGTGACGTCGCCGCCCGCTTCGGCACCCTCGGCCTGCTCGCCCACCGCCTCGCCCGCGGCGGGGACGTCTCCGTGCCGGCGCCCCGCCGCCCGGAGCAGGACGTCACCGTGCGCACCGACCTCGACCCGCCCGCCGCGCGCTCCGACGTCGCCGCCTTCGCCGCCCGCGCCCTGGCGGAGGAGCTCGCCGAACGGCTGCAGCGCCGGGGCGTCGTGTGCGGGCGCGTCCAGGTCCTCGCCCGCACCGAGGACGGCACCGAGCTGGCCCGCACCTGGCGCCTGGACGTCGCCCCCAGCCCCGCCGACCTCACCGACCGCGTGCGCTGGCAGCTGGACGGCTGGCTCTCGGGCCGCAGCGCCCGCCCGCCCAGCGCGCCCTCGTCCACCTCGAGCTGCTCGCCCAGGAGATCAGCCCCGCCGGCGTCGTGAGCGACGGCCTGGGGCGCCGCGGGCGCGGGAGGTGCAGGCCGAGCGGCCGCGCTGCGCGTCCAGGGCCTCCTCGGCGCCGAGGGCGTGCTCGTGCCCGTCCTCCAGGGCGGGCGCGACCCGCGCACCCGGGTGCGGCTGGTCGCCTGGGGCGACGATCCCGTCCCCGTCCTGCGCCCCGACGCCCCCTGGCCCGGCCGGCTGCCCGACCCCGCCCCGGCCACCCTCCTGGACGAGCGGCGCGCCGTCGTCGTCCTCGACGCCACCGGCGCCCCGGTGTCGGTGGACGGACGGGTGCGGCTCAGCGGCGAGCCGGCGCGCGTGGTCGACGACGCCGGCAGCCGGGAGGTGGTCGGCTGGGCCGGGCCGTGGCCGATGTGGGAGCGCTGGTGGGGCAAGGGCCGGCGGCGCGCCTGGCTCCAGGTGGCCCTGTCCGACGGCGTCGCCCAGCTCCTCGCCCTCGAGTCGGGCCAGTGGTGGGTGGAGGGCCTGTACGACTGACCGCGGCTCAGACCGGCAGGGCGGCGAGGGCAAGCGCCGCGGCCCCCAGCGGGCCGGCGTCGCGGCCCAGCGTCCCCACGACCACGTCGACGTCGGCGTTGAGCGGCAGCGCGGTGCGCGCCACCGAGTCACGCACCGGGCCGGCGAGCAGCTCACCGGCCCCGGCGAGGGCCCCGGTCAGCACGATCGCCTGCGGGTTGAGCGCGTTGCACAGCCAGGCCGCCACCTGCCCCGTCGCCTCCCCGGCGTCCCGCAACGCCCGGAGGCACGCCGGGTCACCGGCGGCCGCGGCCCCGAGCACCTCGCGCGGGGTCGGCCGACCCCCGTGCCGGACCGTCAGCGCCTCGAGCACGGCGGGGACCCCGGCGTAGACCTCCAGGCACCCCCGGCCCCCGCACCGGCACAGCGGTCCGCGCGGGTCGACCGGCACGTGCCCGAACTCCCCGGCGCCCCCGCGGCGGCCGGTCTGCACCTGACGGTCGATGACCACGGCTCCGCCGACGCCGGCGTGCAGCTTGAGCAGGACGAGGTCGTCGTAGGGACGGGCCGCACCCCACAGCAGCTCCCCGCGCGCCGCGCAGTTCGCGTCGTTGTCCGCCACCACCGGCACCCGGAGGGCCTCGGCGAGCGCCGCCGGGAGGTCGAGGTCCTCCCACCCCTGACGCATGCCCTGCGGCCCGGTCGGGGCCGGAGTCGCCGCCGGTCCGAGCCCCAGCGCCAGGGCGAGCCCCACCCCGAGCAGCGGGGCGGCCTCCTCCCGGCCGCTGAGCTCGCGCACGAGGTCGAGCGTCGCGTCCAGGGCGTCGCCCGCGCCGTACGCCAGCGGAAGGCGCCGCACCGCGCCCGGTCCGTGGCCGTGCCCGGCGTCCACCACCCGTGCCCGGACGTGGGAGGCGCCGAACTCGACCCCCACGACCTCACCGCGCCCGGCGTCGAGGGCGAGGAGCGTCCCGGGCCGCCCGCGCCCTCGTTCGGCGCGCCGTCCCTCGGGCAGAGCCCGGGTCGCCTGACCGGTCTCGTGGATGGTCCCCGCCGTCAGGAGGGCGGCGACGACGCCCGAGACGGTCGACTTCGGCAGCCCGGTGCGCCGGGCGAGCTCCGCGCGGGTCATCGGCCCGAACGAGCGCAGGGCGGTGACGGCGCGCGAGGTGGCGTCCCGGAGATCGGCCATGGGCAGACGGTACTCCTTTCGGCCGGAACTGAACCATTGACACCGCCAGAAGCCCCTCCTAGGTTCTGGAGCGTCCGTACTCAGGCCTCTGGCCACCCGGCCACCGTCGATCCCGGGAGCACCCATGGCGCGCACACTCACGGCGCTCGTCGCCGCATCCGCCCTCACCATCCCCGCCCTGCTAGGGCCGTCCGCCGCCGCCTCACCACCCGGGCCCGAGCGGCACGAGTCGTCGGCCGCCGGCGAGAGCGTCCCCGCGCCCACCGTCACCGGGCCGGTAGCCGTGACCAGCGAGGTCGGGGACCCCGCGCACGGCTACCCCTTCCTCGCCACCGACGTCGACCTGGACGCCGCCGGCTACGTCGAGGAGGAGTTCCTCATCTCCGGCGAGGCCACCCGCTACGCCACGCAGGGGCTGTCGGACGCCGTCGTCACCAGCACCGGCCACCCGTACACCACGCGCCTCGTCGTCCGCCGCCCGGCGGAGGAGGCCGACTCCAACGGCGTCGTCGTCGCCGAGTGGCTCAACGTCTCCAACCAGTGGGACCAGGAGGTCGACTGGTTCCAGACGCACGAGCACCTCATGCGCGAGGGCTACACGTGGGTGGGTGTCTCCGCCCAGCGCGCCGGCGTCCACTCGGCCACCGGGCTCAGGGCGTGGAGCCCCGAGCGCTACGGCACGCTCGACCTCACCGACGGCGGCACCGTCGAGGACGACTCCCTGTCCTACGACGTCTTCAGCCAGGCCGTGAAGGCGCTGCGCGACCCGGCCGGCACCGACCCGCTCGGACCGCTCGACCCGGAGTACGTCATCGCCACGGGCCACTCGCAGTCCGCCGGCCGCCTGCACACCTACTACAACGGCATCCACCCGCTCGCCGACGTCGTCGACGCGGTCGTCCTCCACGGCGGCGGGGGAGAGGTCCGCACGGACCTCGACACCCCGCTGTTCAAGCTGAACTCCGAGGGCGACGTCGCGATCAACCTCCTCGGGGCGGCCGAGCGCCAGCCCGACTCGGACGTGCTGCGGACCTGGGAGGTGGCCGGCGCCTCGCACGGGGACTGGAAGCTCATCACCGACTACGGGCCGCTGCGCCTGCGCGACATCGGCACGCTGCCCGGCGGGCACCCGGACCTCCCGCAGACCTGCGACCTGCCCTCCCTCTCGCGGGTGCCCCAGCACCAGGTGCAGGCCGCGGTGTACGACCACACCGTCGCGTGGGTCGCCCACGGCGTCCAGCCGCCGACCGCGGAGCCGATCGAGCTGGACGAGGAGGGCGAGATCGTCCGTGACGAGCTCGGCCTCTCGCAGGGCGGGATCCGCCTGGCCGCGCAGGAGGTGCCCGTGCGAGTCAACAGCGGCGTCAACTCCGGCCCCGGGTTCTGCTTCCTCGACGGCAGCTCGACGCCGCTGGCCGAGGACGTGCTCGGCGAGCTCTACCCCACGCCCGAGGCGTACGCCGAGCAGGTCGCCGTCGCCACCGAGCACGCGGTGGAGCAGGGGTACGTGCCGGCCGACGTCGCCGTCGACCAGGCGTGGTACTCCGACCTCGCCTACCTCGTGGGCGACCTCGCCACGGACGGCCGGATCCCCGAGGCGCTCGCCGGCGCCCTCACCACCGCGGCCGGACAGGCCCTGCGGCACGCCGACGACGGCGAGCTGGACCTTGCCGTCGAGCAGCTCGAGCTCGTCGTCGCCCAGGTGAGCGGATCCGACGTCGACGACGCGGCGCAGGCCGCCGTCCTGCGCCAGGCCATGGCCGCCCTCGCCGTGCTCCCCGAGCCGGAGCCCGAGCCCGAGCCCCAGCCCGGCGCTCAGCGGTACGGCTTCTTCCTCAACAACAACTGGGACGGGCGCGCGGACGTCGCCTTCCAGTACGGCCGGCACACCGACGAGGTCCTCGTGGGCGACTGGGACGGCGACGGCACCGACACCCTCACGGTGCGCCGCGGGAACCGGTTCTACGTCAACAACGCCGCCCGGGGCGGGGATGCCGAGCGCGTCGTCGTCTACGGCCGGCCCGGGGACACCGTCCTCGTCGGCGACTGGGACGGCGACGGCCGCGACACCTTCGCGGTGCGTCGCGGGGCGGAGTACCACCTCCGCGACACCATGGCGTCGGGCCCGGCGGACGTCGTGGTCCGGTACGGCCGCGCGGGCGACGAGGTCGTCGTCGCCGACTGGGACGGCGACGGTGCCGACACGCTGGCCGTCCGCCGCGGCGCGCGGTACCACGTGCGGAACGTCATCGCCGGTGGCGACGCCGACGTCGTGCTCACCTACGGCCGCGCGGGTGACGTGACCCTGGCGGGCGACTGGGACGGCGACGGCCGCGACACCTTCGCGGTCCGCCGGGGGGCGACGTACCACGTGAGGAACTCCCTGACGGGCGGGGACGCCGACCGGGTCCTCACCTACGGCCGGGCCGGTGACGCGGTCCTCGTCGGTGACTGGGACGGCAACGGCACCGACACCCTGGGCGTGCGCCGCACCCCCTGACCGGGTGGGACGCACGGAGGCCCGCACCCCGCTCACCGGGGTGCGGGTCTCGCGACGTCCTAGCCCTTGCGCAGCGGGACGAAGCGGTAGCTGCCGAAGGCGCGCGTGGCGAGCTCGCCACCGCTGAGGTCGGCGACGACGAGCTCCCCGCGGACGGGGATGACCATGCGCCCGCCGTCGGCGAGCTGGTCGACCAGGGCGCGCGGGAGGCGGCGTGCCTCGGCGGAGACGAGGACCCGGTCGAAGGGTGCGAGGCCGGGCAGGCCGAGCTCACCGGGGACGGCCGGCTCGATGAGGGCGGCGACACCGGCGGCCGCGAGGTTCCCGCGCCCCGTCTCCACGAGCGCCGGCTCGAGCTCGACGCCGAGCACCTCGCCGCCCGGCGCGACGAGCCGGGCGAGGATCGCCGTCGTCCACCCGGACCCGGAGCCGACGTCGAGCACGCGGTGCCCGGGCCGCGCGTCGAGCAGGGTGAGCATCCGCGCCACGGTGCTCGGCTGGGAGCAGGTGGCGCGGTGGCCGATGCTCAGGGGCTGGTCGGCGTCGGCGAAGCGGTGCTGGTCCGGCGGGAGGAACGTGCGGCGGTCGACGGCCGCCATCGCCTCCCGGACCCGCGCGTCGCCGTCGTCGTCCATCTGCGCCCCCGGGTGTCCCGTCAGTCGCTGCCGTCGTACGGGGCGGCGAGGTCGAGATGCTCGCTGCCGGGGACGGGCACCTCCTGCCACGTCTCGAGGACGGGCACGCCGAGGCCGTCACCCCCGGTGCCGGCGAAGCGGAGCGTCTCCAGCTCCGGCGACAGGGGGCTGTCCCGGTCGGCCTCGGCGAGACGGGGCTGGTCGCGGTCGACGACGTCGTCGGTGCTCATGAGTCGACGGTACTCCGCGGCTCGTCACCAGCCACCGGGGACGTACACTCGAACACATGTACGACAGGAGGCGGAGGTGACCCCGCGCTACGCCGAGCTGCACGCGCACTCGGCCTTCAGCTTCCTCGACGGCGCCAACCAGCCCGAGGAGCTCGCGGTCGAGGCGCACCGCCTCGGGCTCTCGGCGCTGGCCGTCACCGACCACGACGGCCTCTACGGCGTCGTCCGCTTCGCCGAGGCCGCCCGCCGGATCGGGCTGCCCGCCGTCATCGGGGCCGAGCTCACCCTCGGGTCCGCCGAGCGCGCCACCGGCCAGATGGACCCGCCCGGGACCCACCTCCTCGCCCTGGCCCGGGGACCGCAGGGCTACCGCAGCCTGTCCCGCGCCATCGCCGAGGCGCACCTCGCCACGGGGGAGAAGGGCCGCAGCGACTACCGCCTGCCGGCGCTCGCGGAGGCCGCGGACGGGCAGTGGCTCGTCCTCACCGGCTGCCGCAAGGGTGCGGTGCGCCGCGCCCTGGAGACCGGCGGGCAGGGCGCCGCCCGCGCCGCCCTCGACGATCTCACCTCGCTCTTCGGGCGGAACAACGTCGCCGTCGAGATCACCGACACCGGGGACCCGCTCGACTCCGCCCGCAACGACGCCCTCGCCGAGCTCGCCGCCGCGGCGCGTCTCCCGCTCGTCGCCACCGGCGCCGTCCACTGCGCCCGCCCCGCCGACCAGCCGCTCGCCGACGTCCTCGCCGCAATTCGCGCCCGCGCCACCCTGGAGGAGATCGACGGCTGGCGCCCGCCCACCGCCGCCCACCTGCGCTCGGCGGCGGAGATGGCCGCGATCCACGCCCGCCACCCGCAGGCGGTGACGACGGCCGCGGACCTCGGCGCCGAGTGCGCCTTCGACCTCGCGCTCGTGGCCCCCAACCTGCCGCCGCACCCGGTCCCGGCCGGGCACACCGAGGCCACCTGGCTGCGCGAGCTCACCTACCGCGGCGCGGCCGAGCGGTACGGGCCGCGCGGGGCCGAACGCATCCCCGGCGCCTACGCGATGATCGAGCACGAGCTGCAGGTCATCATCGACCTCGACTTCCCCGGCTACTTCCTCATCGTCCACGAGATCGTCGACTTCTGCCGCGCGCAGGGCATCCTGTGCCAGGGCCGCGGCTCGGCCGCCAACTCCGCGGTGTGCTTCGCGCTGGGGATCACCGCCGTCGACGCCGTCCAGCACCGGCTGCTCTTCGAGCGCTTCCTGTCCCCGGGCCGCTCCGGCCCGCCCGACATCGACCTCGACATCGAGTCCGGGCGCCGCGAGGAGGTCATCCAGTTCGTCTACGAGCGCTACGGGCGCACCCACGCCGCGCAGGTCGCCAACGTCATCTCCTACCGGCCCCGCTCGGCGGTCCGCGACGCCGCCCGCGCCCTCGGCTACGACCTCGGGCAGCAGGACGCGTGGAGCAAGTCCATCGAGCGGTGGCGCAGCCTGCGCAACCCCGACGACGGCGGGGACGCGCGCGGGGCCCGTGACGGTCGCGGGCCCTCACCCGCCGACGACGTCGCCGGCATCCCCGCCGACGTCGTCGACATCGCCGAGCAGATGCTGCGCCTGCCCCGCCACCTGGGCATCCACTCCGGCGGGATGGTGCTGTGCGACCGTCCCGTCGTCGAGGTCTGCCCGGTGGAGTGGGCCACGATGCCCGGGCGCACCGTCCTGCAGTGGGACAAGGACGACTGCGCCGACGCCGGCCTGGTGAAGTTCGACCTCCTCGGCCTGGGCATGCTCACCGCCCTGCGCCTGGCCTTCGCCGACGTCAACGCGCACGCGGCGCCGGGCACCCCGCCGGTGGGCCTGCACTCCCTGCCGCAGGAGGACCCCCGCGTCTACGACCTGCTGTGCGCGGCGGACACCGTCGGCCTGTTCCAGGTCGAGTCCCGCGCCCAGATGGCCACCCTGCCGCGCCTGCGGCCGCGGAACTTCTACGACATCGTCGTCGAGGTCGCGCTCATCCGTCCCGGCCCGATCCAGGGCGACTCGGTCAACCCGTACATCAACCGCCGTCGCGGCCGGGAGGAGGTCACCTACCTCCACCCGCTGCTCGAGCCGGCGCTGTCCAAGACCCTCGGGGTGCCGCTGTTCCAGGAGCAGCTCATGCAGATCGCCATCGACGTCGCGGACTTCAGCCCGGGCGAGGCCGACCAGCTGCGCAAGGCGATGGGCTCCAAGCGCTCCACCGAGCGGATGGAGGCGCTGCGCGGGCGGCTCCTCGAGGGCATGGCCCGCAAGGGCGTCACCGGTGCCGTCGCGGACCAGATCTACGACAAGCTCAAGGCCTTCGCGGACTTCGGCTTCCCGGAGTCCCACGCCTTCTCCTTCGCCTACCTCGTCTACGCCAGTGCCTGGCTCAAGGTCCACCACCCCGAGGCCTTCTACGCGGCGCTCCTCGCCGCCCAGCCGATGGGCTTCTACTCCCCGCAGACCCTCGTCGCCGACGCCCGCCGCCACGGCGTGCGGGTGCTGCGGGCGGACGTGCAGACCTCCCAGGCCCAGGCCGTGGTGGAGCGGAGTAACAACTCAGCTCTCGGCGAGGAGGGGGCCACCCCCGCGCCGGCAGCTGGATCACGCCCGCCCGAGGACGTGCCGCGGGACGTGGGCAGTGGGCGGCCGCTGGTCGACCCGCACCCGCACCTGGCCGTCCGGCTGGGGCTGGCCCCGGTCCGCGGCATCGGGGAGAGGACGGCCGAGCGGGTCGTGGCCGAGCGGGAGGCGAACGGTCCCTTCGCCGACATCGCCGACCTTGCCCGGCGGGTGCGGCTCACCGCCGCCCAGCTCGAGGCCCTGGCCACGGCCGGTGCGCTGGACTGCTTCGGCCTGGAGCGGCGCGCGGCGCTGTGGGCCGCGGGGGTGCTGGCGGGGGAGCACAACACCCTGCCGCACACCGCCGTCGGCTTCGAGGCCCCGATGCTGCCGGGGATGGACGAGCTGGAGACCGCCGTCGCCGACGTGTGGGCCACCGGTGTGTCCACCGACAGCTTCCCCACCCAGTTCCTGCGCCCCGAGCTCACCGCCCAGGGGATCTCGAGCATCGCGGGGCTGGCCACCACCGAGGTGGGCAGCAGGGTGGAGGTGGCCGGCGTCGTCACCCACCGCCAGCGGCCGGGGACGGCGGGCGGCGTCACCTTCCTCTCCCTGGAGGACGAGACGGGCCTGCTCAACGTCGTGTGCAGCCCCGGGCTGTGGGCGCGCTACCGGCAGACGGCGCGCACGAGCGCGGCCCTCGTGGTGCGCGGGACGGTGGAACGGGGCGACGGCGTGCTCAACCTCGTCGCCGACCACGTGCGCGACCTGCCGCTCCGGGTGGCCTCGCGCTCCCGCGACTTCCGCTGAGTCAGCCCCGCACGCCGCCGACGCTCGGCCGGCCCTCGGCGACCTCGTCGTCGGTGCCGCGCTCGTTGTGCCGCTGACGACGGCGCTGGACGCCCTCGGCGATGCCGCGAGGGTCGGGCAGGTCGCCCTCGACGGGCGGGTCGGGCTCGTGCAGCGCGGAGTAGACCGCCCAGAGGACGGCGAGGATGGGGATGGCGATGATGGCGCCGAGCAGGCCGGCGAGGAAGGTGCCCGCCGTGACGCCGAGGGCGACGACGACCGGGTGGAGCGAGACCTGCCGGCCCATGACGAGCGGCTGGAGGAGGTGTCCCTCGATCTGCCCGATGAGCGCGATACCGATCGTCACGATGAGCGCGTCGACGATGCCGCCGGCGGCCAGTGCGACGACGGCCGCGATGATCATCGCCAGTGGTGCGCCGATGAGCGGGATGAAGGCGCCGATGAAGACCAGCACCGCGAGCGGCGCGGCGAGCGGCACCCCGACGATGGCGAGGAGGATGAAGGCGAGGACGCCGTCGGCGAAGGCGATGATCACCGTGCCGCGCGCGTAGCCGGCGAAGGTGTACCAGCCCGAGCTCGCGGCCCGGTGGACGTTCTCCCGGGACCGGGCCGGCAGCTGGTTGATGAACCAGCGCCACATGTCCCCGCCGCGCAGGAGGAAGAACACCGTGACGAAGATGCTCAGCGCGAGGACGGTGAAGATCAGGGCGACGGCGCCGGCGTTGCTCAGCACCTGGCCGGCGAGCGTGCCGGCGTTCTGCGACACGTAGTTCTGGGCCTCCGCGACGAGCCCGTTGATCCAGTCGTAGATCTCCGCCTGGGTGAAGTGGATGGGTAGCGGCCCGGTCTCGAGGAACTCGAAGATGTCGTCGATGCCCTGGCCGAACTGGTCGGCGAGGTCCTCCCACTGCCCGGCCACCGAGGTGATGACGTAGGTGAAGATGCCGGCGACGACGGCGAGCGAGCCCAGCATGGCGACGGCGGTGGCCAGGGCGCGTGGCATCACCCGTGCGAGGGCGCTCACCACCGGGTAGAGGACGGAGGTGATGACGAGAGCCACGAAGACGGCGATGAACACCGCCTGGATGCGCGTCGTCGCGAAGACGGCCATCGCCACGACGATGACGATCCCGAGGAACAACCAGGCCATGAGGCCGTAGCGGCGCAGCCACCGGGGGACGTCGAAGGGGTCACGCTCGGCGTGCAGCGCCCGTTCCGGCATGCGGCGCACCGACACCCGCGTCACCGACGACGACGCGCGAGGCATCCGGGCGGCACGTGCCGGGCTCCGGTCAGCCGGTGAGGACGGCGACGGCCTGGCGCCGTGCACGGGCGGGCCACCTGGCTCCGGTCGGCGGGTGCGGACCTTGCCGAAAAGCCTCATCCGGGCGGCCTCCTCGTGTGCTGGACGTGCCCAGTGTGGCGCACCGCGCGCCCTGCAGCCCGACGACACGGCCGACCCCGCACGGGCACGCCGAGGCAGCCGGTGGTGGCGCTCGCCACACTCCGCCCGGAACGGCCGCCGCAGTTCGAAACGGCCCTCGCGACCGTGCTATCTTTTGGGACGTCGCCAGGGGCTCAGGCAGCTGGAGGACACCACTCGTCCGGGTGGCGGAATAGGTAGACGCGCTAGCTTGAGGTGCTAGTGCCCGTATTAGGGCGTGGGGGTTCAAGTCCCCCCTCGGACACAGGCAAGGCCCGCAGGATCTCAGATCCCGCGGGCCTTTCTGCATGCAGCGTGCGCGCCCGAGGATGGGGTCGCCCTGGCACTCCTCGGGTCCGAGCGCGCCGGACGACCGCTCAGGTGAGGTCGTCGTGCGCGCCGCTGACCCACTCGATGTACCGCTGCGCCGAGCGCTCGACCACCTCACCGGCACCCGAGGGGACGACCCCGCGGAAGTTGTTGTACAGCCGCTCGAACTGGAGCCGCGCCACCTGGTCGGCGATCCGCCGGACGACGGTCGCGGACAGCGGGATGCGGTTCGGGTAGCTGCGCAGGAAGCTGACGGTCCGTCCCTCGGGGCCGGGGAAGATGCCGTCTCCCGCCAGCAGGACGCCCTGCCCGTCGGCGCCCGTGAAGCGGGCGACCGTGCTGCCGGGGAAGTGGCCGCCGATCTGCTCGAGGTGGACGCCCGGCACGATCTCGTGCGCCTCGTCCCACAGCCGCACCGCCGGCGCGCGGAGGGGGAGGAAGGCGGCGTCGGCGCGGGCGACGAGGACCGGCGCGTCGTCGAAGGCGCGGCTGTACAGCGACTGGACGCCGTACATGTGCGGGTGGCTCGCGACGATGGCCGCGAGCCGGCCGCGGGACGCGATGGCGTCCACGGCGGCGTCGTCGATGAGGCCGGGGACGTCGAACAGGACGTTGCCGTGGTCGGTGACGACGAGCTTGCCGGTCTGTCCGATGCCGACGGACGGCTCGGTCCTGATCCCGAGCAGGCCCGGCTCGAGCTCCTCGACGACGGTGCGGTGCCCGGCCTCGAGGAGCCGCCCCACCGTGGTCCACGCCTGGCCGCTGCGCGGCACCCACTGCCTCTCGTCGGCGCAGATGACGCACACGTCCGGCAGCGGCTCGTGTCCGTACTCGACCGCGCAGGTGGCACAGACGACGTGGTCTGCAGCACCTCGCAGCACAGCGGTCCGGTCACTCATGGCGTTCCCCCGTCTCGTCGGTGAGCGTTCGATGCCGCGAGAGTAGTGGTTCCCGGCGACGGGGTGACGGCGTGCGAGGTAGGCCGTCGTCGCTGCGTGTGACTGGTGTGACGGATGAGACAAGTGCGAACCATTCAATCCTGGTCTACACCTGCCGATACTGCTGGGGACGCCTCCGTGCGCCTCCACCACCCGCAACCCGGAAGTTCGCCTTTCCTATGCCACTGTTCAGGGCTGCCCGCCCCACGCTCGTCGTCACCTCACTGATCCTCGCGGGCACGGTCCCCGCTGCGGCCGGGACCGTGGAGGAGGAGCCGGTCACCGTCGTCGCCCTCACCACCGCGGACGGCAGCCTCACCGGCCTCGCCGACGAGGGCCTGCGGCCGCTGCAGTCCAGCGCGCGCTCCATGCGCACCCAGGCGGCCCCCGAGACCGACGACGTCGCCGTCCTCACCGCGCCCATCGCGACGGACGAGTTCTACGTCGCGGGCGTCACCTGGGATGGCGCGGACGCCCTGCCGCAGGACGCCGCGGTCTTCATCCGTGTCCTGGAGAGCGGGCAGTGGCAGGACTGGACGCAGCTCGAGGTCGAGAGCGCCGCGGACGACGCGGGCCCCACCGGCGGGACGGAGCCCTACATCGCGGCGGGCGCCGAGGCCGTCCAGGTGCAGATCACCGGGGACGCCGCGCAGCTGCCCGCCAACGTCCGGCTCAGCCTCACCCCGGAGTGGCCGGGGGACGAGCAGGTCGTGCTCGAGGAGGACGCCCCCGCCGTCTCCGCCGCACCGACCACCGACCCGCTGGCCCCCGTGCCGGCGGCCGCCCTGCCCTTCCAGCAGCCGGCCGCGCGCGCCTCCGCCGCCCCGTCCGCCCAGGCCACCACGCAGTCCGCGACCGTCAGCCGGGCCGCCGTGTCCGTCCCGCGCCCGGCGATCACCAGCCGCGCCGGCTGGGGGGCGAACGAGTCCCAGATGAAGTGGCGCCCCTCCTACGCGACCCTGCAGGCCACCGTCGTCCACCACACCGCCGGGAGCAACACCTACACCAAGGCGCAGAGCCCGAGCATCGTGCGCGGCATCTACTACTACCACGCGGTCACGCGCGGCTGGGGCGACATCGGGTACAACTTCCTCATCGACAAGTGGGGTCGGATCTACGAGGGCCGCAGCGGCTCGCTGGCCTCGCCCACCGGCAAGATGCCCGTCGGCGCGCACGCGGCCCCGTTCAACACCGGCACCGTGGGGCTCAGCGTCATGGGCGACTACACCAAGGTCGGTGTCCCGAGCGCCGCGATGAACGCCATGGCCGACATCCTCGCCTGGCAGTTCGGCCGCGCGGGCCTCGACGCGACCGCGAGCTCGGGCATGGTCTCGCCGGGCACGTACGCCCGTCCCAAGGGCCAGCGGCTGGGCCGGGTCTTCGCCCACCGCGACGTCTCCGCCACCGCCTGCCCCGGCGACGACATCTACTCCCGCATGGGCTGGCTCGCCCGGGCCGCCGACCAGCGCGTCGACAACGCCACCCCCACCCCGCCCCGAGCCGACGCCCGCCCCCGCCGACGACCCCGGCCAGGCCGGCGCCGCCCGCGGCGATCACCGACCCGCTCAAGCACACCGGCACGGTCTACCTCAACAACGACTGGACCCCGTGGTCGAGCGTCGACTTCGCCTTCGGGGACAAGCGCTCGCAGGTCTTCGTCGGCGACTGGGACGGTGACGGCACCGACACGCTCGCCATCCGCAAGGGCAACACCTTCTACGTCCACGGCCGCAACGCCTCGGGCGCGCTGCAGTCGGTGATCCAGTACGGCCGCGCGAACGACGAGGTGCTCGTGGGGGACTGGGACGGCAACGGGACCGACACCTTCGCGGTGCGGCGCGGCAAGACCTTCCACGTGAAGAACACCGTGTCCTCCGGCGACGCCGACCACGTCTTCGTCTACGGGCGGACCAGTGACGAGGTGCTCGTCGGCGACTGGGACACCGACGGGAAGGACACCTTCGCCGTCCGCCGCCGCGACGTCTTCCACGTGAAAAACGCGATCACCGGCGGGCCGGCGGACACCGCCATCACCTACGGCCGCGCGAGCGACCGCGTCCTCGTCGGGGACTGGGACGGCGACGGCGTGGACACCTTCGCCGTCCGGCGCGGCATCGCCTACCACGTGAAGAACCGCATCACCGGCGGGCCGGCGGACCTCGTCCTCAACTACGGGCGGCGCAACGACGTCGTCCTCGTCGGGGACTGGAACGGCGACGGCACCGACACGCTCGGGGTCCACCGGCCCTGAGCTCAGCCGACCAGGGCGGCCGGACCCCGCAGCACCCCCAGCCACGCGCTGGCGAGCAGGACGGCGCCGACGACGCCGAGCACCCCTGCCGCCAGCGCCCAGTCCGCACGCGTGACGGTGACCGGCCACCACGTCGTGCGGGGGCTGAGCCCGAGACCGCGCGACTCCAGTGACTGCGCCATCCGCTCCCCGCGCCGCACGGTGACGACGAGCAGCGTGAAGATCACGCGGCCCAGGTGGCGCGGGCCGCGTGGTGGGCGTCCGCCGCGCCCGAGCGGCGCCCGCACGGCGTGGGCGTGCTGGATGGTCGACCACTCGCGCGGCATGTCCTGGAGGAGCCGGTACCCGGCGAGCACCGCGTAGGCGACCCGGGGGCTGAGCCGGGCGTTCTGCCGCAAGCTGTGCATGAGTGCCACGGCGTCGGTCGACAGGAGGAAGCCGGTCGCGAGCACCCCGATGAGCAGGGTGCGGATCGCCAGTGCGCCCCCCACCGACAGCCCCTCGGCCGTCACCCGCAGCACCCCTGCCTGCCACAGCACCTCACCGGGGCGGCTCAGCACGTTGACGACGAGGACCCCGAGCGCGAAGGCAGCGAAGGGCACGTGCGCGAGCAGCAGCGTGCGGGGCGTCGCGCTCGTCGTCGTCGCGACGCCGACGACGGCGAGCAGGTAGAGGACGGCCGGTGTCAGCGGGTCGAGGACGAACATCACGACGAGCGAGACGACGAAGACGATCCCGAGCTTGACCGTCGGGTTGCGCCGGTCGAGCGGGGGAGCGGTCGCGCTCACCGCAGGGCCTCGGCGCGCGCGGGCGGCGCGCCCACGGCGGCGTCGAGGGCGAGCAGCGCGCGGCGGACCGCGGCGGGCTCGCCGATCTCCTCCAGCAGCCAGCCGACCAGCGGCGGCAGGGTGAGACCGCTGCGGCGCCGGACGTCGGCGTCGCGCAGCACCGGGACGGCCGGGCCGTCCGCGAGGACGCCGCCCTCGGCGAGCACGACGACGCGGTCCGCCAGCGTGAGCACCGTCCGCAGGTCGTGGCTCGAGACGACGACGGCGCAGCCCGCGTCGGCGGCGGCCCGCATCGCCGTCGTCGTCGCGATGGTGTCGCGGCGGTCCAGGCCGAGCGTCGGCTCGTCGGCGAGGAGGCAGGGCCGCTCGTGGGCGAGCATCGCCGCAAGGCTGAGGCGGCGCTTCTCCCCGCCGGAGAGCCGGAAGGGGCTCTGCCCGGCGAGGTGCTCGAGGCGGTGCGCGCGCAGCTGCCTGCGCACCACCTCGTCCACCGGGCCGGTGAGCCCGTGGGCGACCTCCTCGGCGACGGTGTGCGCGACGAACTGGTGCTCGGCGTTCTGGAACACCATCCCCGCGCGCTCGCCCTCGACGCTGCCGGCCGCCGGTGCCAGGAGACCGGCGAGCGTGAGGAGCAGGGAGGTCTTGCCCACCCCGTTTCGCCCGAGCAGGGCGACCACCTCGCCGGCGCGCAGCTCGAGGTCGATCCCGGCCAGCAGCGGTGGCGGGCCGGTGGGGCCGGGCGCGCGACGCCGTCGTCGGACCGGGGCGTGCCGCAAGACGGCCAGCCCGTGGGCGCGGAGCACGACGTCCCCAACCGGTGGGCCGGCCGGCACCTCGCCGCCGGGCGCCTGCGCGAGCTGCCGGAGCAGGTCCTGGGCCGCCGGAGAGTTGAGACCACCGTCGCCCCCGCTGAGGGCGCGCAGCTCGGCGTCCAGCGGGAGCCAGCACCCCGCTCTCAGCAGCCCGCCCGCGTGGTCGCGCAGGACCTGCTCGGTGACGCCGTCGGCGAGGACGCGGCCGCCCTCGTCGAGCACCACGGCGCGCCCCGGCAGCGCACCCGCGCCGTCCTCACCGGCGAGCTCGTCGAGCCGGTGCTCGACGAGGACGACCGTCGTGCCCGGCCGCGACCACACCGCCGTGAGGGCGCGCCGCACGTCGGCCACCCCGGCCGGGTCGAGCATCGAGGTCGGCTCGTCGAGGAGCAGGATGTCTGGGTCGGTGACGAGGGCTGCCGCCAGCGCCACCCGCTGCGTCTCCCCGCCGGAGAGCTCGCCGGTCACCCGCTCACGGAGGTGGCCGGCGCCCACGGTCGCGAGCGCGGAGTCCAGCCGCGGCCCGATCTCCGCCGGGTCGGTCGCGTGGTTCTCCAGGGGCAGGGCCAGCTCCTGGTCGACGGTCGGCAGGCAGACCGCCGCCGCCGGGTCCTGGGCGACGAGCGCCACGTGGCGGGACAGCTCCACCACTGCCGCGTCGGTGGTGCGGGTGCCGGCGACGGTCACCTCACCGGCCAGCCGCGCCGCCACGGTGTGCGGCACGACGCCGGTGAGGCAGTGCAGGACGGTGGACTTGCCGGAGCCCGAGGGCCCGAGCAGCAGGAGGTGCTCGCCGTGCCGCAGCCGCAGGTCGATGCCGCTGAGCACCGGGGCCGCGCGGCGCGGGACCGTGACGGACACGCCGTCGAGCACCACCGGGTCGGCCGGGTGCTCAGGCACGGGCGCTCGCCTCCCGGCCGATCGCGAAGTTGTCGACGACGCCGGTCCGCGCGAGGGCGTCGACGACCACCTTGGCGAGCAGCCCACCGAGCACGACGCCGGAGACCAGCTGGAGCACGAGGCGCAGGGCGAAGACGTCCTGGCCGTACCAGCCGGCGGAGAACGCGACGTAGAAGAACACGAGTCCCGCACCGAGCAGCCCGGAGGCCGCGAAGACCGCCCATCCGAACCGGCGGTACCGGGTGAGCGCGAACGCCAGCTCGCTGCCTGCGCCCTGGATCGCCGCGGCGATCATGAGGCTCGGTCCCACCGGGGAGCCGAGGAAGACGACCTCGACCACCGACGCGATGATCTCGGCCGCGATCCCGGCGCCCGGGCGCCGGACGATCGCGATGACGATGGGCGCGACGATCAACCAGCCGCCGAAGAGCACGTGCTGGGCGAGGTCACCGGCCGGCCCCATGAGGATGGCCAGCCCGTTCCAGGCCTGCACCAGCACCCAGTACACGAAGCCGAAGACGACGCCGAGCACCACCATGAGCATGAGCTCCTTGAGATCCCAGAAAGGCGCCCGGGCGCGGGGCGGTGCCGGGAGGGGCGCGCCGCTCACCGGGTCGTCCCGGCGCTCGGCGACCCGACGGACACGGTGAGGTGGGAGACGACGTGCGGGATCTCGGTGCCGACCAGGGCCCACGCGCTGACCGCGGTGGCCAGCACCTCGGCGACGTCCCCGCTGAGGCGCGTGGCGTAGTGCGTGGCGGAGGTGGCCGTCCCGCGCCGCTGGGCAGCCTCGATGGCGGCCTTGATGAGCGGCATGTGGTCGGCACCGTCCGACGTGCCCTCCAGCAGCGGGTACAGCGCCCAGTGCGCGACGGCGGGGATCCCCGTGGCCTCGACGTCCACCGGCGGCGCGCTCGGCAGCTCGGCCGTGGTGACGTCGCAGCTGCGCACGCACGGGCAGCCCCGTGAGAGAAGGATGTGGGCGACGACGTGCCCGCCGTTGCTGCGGTGGGTGGCCGCCGCGATCACGGCGGTGAGGTAGCGCGCCAGGCGCTCCTCGGCGGGAGTCTCCAAGGCGCCCACGTAGGTGCTCACCTCGTCGGTCTCGAGCGTCAGGCCGTCGGTGAGGCCGGCCCGCTCGACGTCGTCGAGCGCACCGACGATGACCTCGACGAAGTCGTCGCTGTGGGGGTGGATGCTCACGCGTGCACCGATGCCGTGCTCCTGCGGGGTGGGCACGCGCGCGGTGTCGTGGGTGGACTGCTGGGTGGTGCTCATCTGGGCCCTCTCAGGCCCCAGGGGTACCTCGAAGCCCCACCGACGACATGTCGGTGGGTGCCCTGCTCCCTACGCCGGTACGAACCGGATCAGGTTGACGGGTCTGCGGACCTTCCGCACTCTCAGCGCCTGCTGGCGCTCCCCGGGGGTGTGGGCCGAGCCTAGGCAGCGCGCCGGGGCGGTGTCCACCCCGTCCCACGAAGCGTTCAGCGGGCCACGCGGTCGACGTCGTCGGCGAAGCTGCGCGGGGAGAAGACGCGCACCTCGTCGAGGGTGGCGGAGAGCCCGGGGTCGTTGTCGAGGTACTTCTTGGTCTCCCGTGCGACGAGCCCGGACAGGATGACGAGGCCGATGAGGTTGGGGATGGCCATGAGCCCGTTCATGACGTCGGCGAAGCTCCACACCACGTCCAGGGACACGGTGGCACCGACGTAGACCATGAGGGAGAACACGACCCGGTAGGGCATGACCCCACCGCGTCCCACGAGGCGCTCGATGCACCGCTCGCCGTAGTAGGACCAGCCGAGGACCGTGGAGAAGGCGAACATCGCCAGGGCGATGGTGACGATGTAGCCGCCCCAGTTACCGGGCAGACCGTGGGAGAAGGCCTCGCCGGTCATGATGCCCGCCTGGTCCCTGCCCATGTCCCACACGCCGGTCGTGACGATGACCAGGCCGGTGAAGGTGACGACGATGATCGTGTCGATGAAGGTCTGCGTCATCGACACGAGCGCCTGGCGGACGGGGTGTGACGTCTTGGCCGCCGCGGCCGCGATCGCCGCGGAGCCGAGACCGGACTCGTTGGAGAACATGCCGCGGGCGGCGCCCAGCTGGACGGCGATGATGATCGTCGAGCCGACGAACCCGCCGGTGGCGGCGGTGCCGCTGAACGCGTCGGTGAAGATGAGGATGATCGCGGCGGGGACGTCGGTGATGTTGACGATGAGGATGAACAGCGCGCCGACGACGTAGAAGACGATCATCACGGGGACGAAGGCCGCGGTGACCCGGCCGATCGACTTGATGCCGCCGACGAGCACGATGAACGCGGCGACGGCCAGCACCGCACCGGTCACCCACCGGTCGACCCCGAAGGAGCCCTCGAGGTTCTCGGCGACGGCGTTGCCCTGGACCAGGTTGCCGATCCCGAAGGACGCGATGATCGCCATGACCGTGAACATCAGCCCGAGCACCTTGCCGACAGGGCCCTTGATGCCGCGTTCCAGGTAGTACTGCGGGCCTCCGGACTTCTCCCCGGCGGAGTCGGTGCGGCGGTAGTACACGCCGAGGAAGGCCTCGGTGTACTTCGAGGCCATCCCGACGAGGCCGGTGACCCACATCCAGAACAGCGCGCCCGGCCCGCCGATGCTGATCGCCGTGGCGACACCGACGATGTTGCCCGTGCCGACGGTGGCCGAGAGAGCCGTGGTGAGGGCCTGGAACTGGGACACGTCGCCGTCGTCGGCGCCGACGTCCCTACGCTTGACGATCCCCAGCTTGAGCGCCGCGCCGAGCTTGCGGAACTGCAGGCCCCGCAGCCGGATCGTGAGCAGCAGCCCGACGCCGAACAGGAGGGGGATGAGGACGAAGGGACCCCACACGACCCCCGACACGGCCTCGAAGAAGTCGTTGATGTCCTCGACCAGCTGGTCCATGTGTGCTCCCCGGGCATCGGTGCGGCTGAATGGCCGCCACTGTGCCACGGGTCACAGACATCGGTGGTGAACTTGGCCGGGCGAGTTGCGTCAGGTCACGGCGAGGATCCCGCGGACGAGGGTCGCCGTCGCGCCGAGGACGACGACGGCGACGGCGACCCGTCGCGCCGTCGTCGCCGGCACGTGGCGGGCCACCCGGCCCCCGACGAGCACGCCCACCGGCACGGCGGCCACCGCGGCGACGACGAGCGGCCACCCGGGCAGCCCGCCCGCGGCGGCACCGGTCACCGTCTTCGTCAGCAGCGAGACGAGACCCATGGTGAGGAAGATGGGCTGGAGCGTGGCGGCGAAGGCCCGCTGCGGCCAGCTCGTGGCCTGGGCGTAGATGAGGACGGCCGGCCCACCGACGCCCACTGCCGTGTTGAGGAAGCCGCCCGTGAGCCCCGCGACGGGCGCAGCGGCGCGGCCGAGGTCGGGCAGCTGCCAGGCCAGCGCCATCGGGGCGAGGGCGACGAGGAGCGCGGCGCCGATGACCACCTCCAGCCAGCCGGCGTCCGCGGCGCGGACGAGCAGCGCCGCCGGCACCGAGCCGACGACGATCGTCGGCGCGATGCGGAGGAAGCGCGCCCAGTCGATGTCCGCGCGCATGACGACGGTGAGGGCGAGAGCCGACACGACCGTCGTAATGTTGGTGAGGACCACCCCGGCCACCGGGCCGATGAGCAGCACGAAGGTGGGGGAGACGACGAGGCCGGTCCCCATGCCGCTCGTGCGCTGGAGCACCGCGCCGAGCACGACGGCGCCCAGCACGGCAGCAAGCACCCAGACCTCCACGTGCCGTCCGGGCCGTCAGGTGCCGCAGTAGGTGACGAACGGCGTCTCCGGAGGCGCCGGGAGGGCGTAGCGCTCGAGCCCGGACCGCTCCTCGTAGGGGCGCGTAACGACGTCGAGGAGCTCGCGCACCGGGCCGAGGTCCCCGGCGGTGGCGGCGTCGAGCGCCTCCTCGAGGAGGTGGTTGCGCGGGATGTAGACGGGGTTGTGGCGCTCCATGAGGGCGGCGTCCGGGTCCACCGCCTGCCACTGCTCGAGCCACCGGCCGAGCCGGGCGTCGAAGCCGGGCAGCGCACGTACCGCGGCGGTGTCCCCGTGCGCCGCGGAGGTGAGGGCGCGGAAGAAGGTGGTGTGGTCGGGACGGGCGGCGACGAGGAGCGCGGTGAGGTCGGCGACGAGCCGGTCCGCACCGTCGTCGTCCTCCGAGAGCCCGAGCTTGGCCCGCATACCGGCCGTCCACGCGGCGCTGTACCGGGCGGGGAAGGTGTTGACGAGGTCGGTGAGGACGCGGACGGCCTCCTCCTCGTCCGTGTGGACGAGGGGGAGGAGGGCCTCGGCGAGGCGGGCGAGGTTCCACTGCGCGATGACCGGCTGGTTGCCGTACGCGTAGCGCCCGCGGGCGTCGATGGAGCTGAAGACGGTGTCCGGGTCGACGGCCTCCATGAAGGCGCACGGCCCGTAGTCGATCGTCTCCCCGGAGATCGTCATGTTGTCGGTGTTCATCACGCCGTGCACGAAGCCGACGAGCATCCACAGCGCCACGAGCGAGGCCTGCGCGTCGAGGACCGCCTCGAGGAGCGCGAGGTAGGGGTTGTCCGCCGCGGCGGCGTCGGGGTGGTGGCGGGCGATCGCGTGGTCGGCGAGGCGGCGCAGCAGCTCGAGGTCGCCGGTGGCGCGCGCGTACTGGAACGTCCCCACGCGCAGGTGGCTGGCGGCGACGCGCGCGAGGACGGCGCCGGGCAGCAGCGTCTCGCGCCGCACCGAGGCGCCAGTGGCGACGACGGCGAGGGAGCGGGTGGTCGGCACGCCGAGCGCGTGCATCGCCTCGCTGACGACGTACTCGCGCAGCATCGGGCCGACGGCGGCCAGACCGTCACCGCCACGGGCGAAGGGCGTGGGGCCCGAGCCCTTGAGGTGGAGGTCGCGGACCGCGCCGCTCGTGTCGGTGAGCTCACCGAGGAGGAGGGCCCGGCCGTCGCCCAGGCGCGGGGAGTAGGAGCCGAACTGGTGGCCCGCGTAGGCCATGGCGACGGGCGTGGCGCCGTCGGGCACGGTGCTGCCGACGAGCAGGCCCATGCCCTCCGGGGTCCGCAGCTCCTCGGGGTCGAGGCCGAGCTCGCGGGCGAGCGGCTCGTTGAGGAGAAGCAGCGTGGGCGTCGGCACGCCGGCCGCGCGC
Source organism: Georgenia sp. Marseille-Q6866 (assembly GCF_965111665.1). Taxonomy (NCBI): domain Bacteria; kingdom Bacillati; phylum Actinomycetota; class Actinomycetes; order Allobogoriellales; family Allobogoriellaceae; genus Georgenia; species Georgenia sp. Marseille-Q6866. The sequence continues at coordinate 272,158 of NZ_CBCOOR010000001.1, forward strand.
CACGGGACGACGAGCTCGGGGAGCTCGCGGGCGTAGCGGTCACCGAGGACGTTGCTGGCGGGAGCGGTGGTGCTCATCGTTCGACGATACGTCGGTGGCCGCGCGGCTGCTCGGTACGGTTCGTCACGTGCACATCGGCATCGACCTGGCCTGGAACACCCGTCGTCGCACCGGCCTGGCGGCGGTGGACGACGCCGGCGCGCTCGTCGCGTCTGGCAGTGCGGTGAGCGACGCGGAGATCGACGACTGGCTCGCGGGGCTGCCGGCGCCCGTCGTCAGCGTCGCGATCGACGCGCCGCTCGTCGTCGTCAACGCCACGGGGATGCGCGAGTGCGAGAAGCAGGTGGGCAAGGCCTACGGCCGCTACGACGCGAGCTGCCACGCGAGCAACCGCTCGATCCCGTACTTCGACCCGCCGCGCGCGTGGACGCTCGCGGAGCGGCACGGGTGGGCGACCGATCCGTCGCACCGGGGGAGCGTCGACCGGCCCGCCGCGATCGAGGTGTACCCGCACGCCGCCATGGTGGGGCTGTTCGGGCTCGGCCGGATCCTCAAGTACAAGAGCGGTCCGGTGCTCGCGCGGCGGGCGGCGCTAGTCGAGCTGCTGGAGCGGATGGAGGGCATCCCCGTGCTCGGGCTGTCCGGGAACGCCCTGTGGCGCGAGGTTCGGGTGGCGGTCGAGGAGGCCACGCGGCCCATGCACCTGGACCGGGTGGAGGACGAGGTCGACGCCGTCATGTGCGCGCACCTCGCCTGGCTCTGGCACCGGGCGCCCCAGTCGCTGCACGTGTTCGGCGACGCGGAGAGCGGCTACATCGTCGCGCCGCCAGCGCCCAGCCACCCGGCCACCCCGCGGGTTGCGGCTGCGGTGCCGACGGAGAGTACCGAGGCGCCACGGCTGACGCCGAACGTGTGGTGACCAGCGGGTCTATCCCGGCCGCGGCCGAATGTCAGACCCCGTCTGTAACGTCGATCACATGGACGACGACGGCGTGGCACCGGGCGGTGGGAGGGTCACCTCCGCCGCCGGCAGCGTGCCGGCAGGCACGCTCACCGTGGCGGTGCTCGAGTCGTGGCGGGGAGTGCTGAGCGAGGTCGACAGGACCATCTCCGACGCCGAGCGCGTCGACCTCATCCGGGCGCTGGAGGAGCTGAAGTCGGCCGCGTGCGCGGCACAGGCGCAGCTTTCGGTGGAGCTGGATGCCTCCCAGCGTGCGGAGCAGGCGCGGGCCGGTGTCCCGCTGTCCCGCCGGGGCGCGGGCATCGGGACGCAGGTCGCCCTCGCCCGGCGCGAGTCCCCGCACCGCGGCGGGCGGCTGCTCGGGCTCGCCAAGGCGCTCGTCGTCGAGATGCCGCACACCTACCGGGCGCTGCAGGAAGGCCTGCTCAGCGAGTGGCGGGCCACCCTGCTCGTCCGGGAGTCGGCCTGCCTGTCCGTCGAGGACCGCACCGCCTTCGACGCCGAGATGGCGGGGGACCCGGCGCAGCTGGAGGGACTCGGGGACCGGCAGCTGGTCGCCCGGGCCAAGAAGGTCGCCTACCGCCTCGACGCCGCCTCGGTGGTCCGCCGCGCGCGCAAGGCGGAGAACGAGCGCTGCGTGAGCCTGCGGCCCGCCCCGGACACGATGAGCTACCTGACCGGCCTGCTGCCCGTCACGCAGGGTGTGGCGGTCCTCGCCGCACTCACCAAGGCCGCGGACTCCGCGCGTGCCCGGGGGGACGGGCGCAGCCGGGGGCAGGTCATGGCCGACACCCTCGTCGAGCGGGTCACCGGCCAGGACACGGCGGACGCCGTGCCGGTCGAGGTGCAGCTCGTCATGACCGAGCGCACGCTCCTCGCCGGCGACGACGAACCCGCCCACATCCCCGGGTACGGGACCGTCCCGGGCGGCTGGGCGCGGCGCCTGGTGGCCCGCCGGCTCGGCACGCCGGAGCTCGCGGGCCTTGGCCGCCACACCCGGGTGTGGCTGCGCCGCCTCTTCACCTCCCCGACCACCGGTCAGCTCGTCCAGATGGACTCGCGTCGCCGCACCGTCCCACCCGGCCTCGCCCGCTTTATCGCCGCCCGCGACCAGACGTGCCGCACCCCGTGGTGCGACGCGCCCGTCCGGCACGTCGACCACGTCGTCCCCTGGAGCGAGGGCGGGAGGACCGAGGCGGACGGCCTGGAGGGCTACTGCGAGGCGTGCAACTACGCCAAGCAGGCACCCGGCTGGCGTACCCGCGCCGGACCGCCGGACGACGAGCGCGGCCACGTCGTCGAGACCACCAGCCCCACCGGGCACCGCTACCGCTCCCGGGCGCCGGCCCTGCCCGGCCACCCGCCACCGGACGAGCGCGAGCCGGCGCACCCGGACCGGGACAGCGCCGCCGAGCGCTACCTCCTCGACCTCCACCGCGTCGCCTGACCAGGAAGCTGAGCGATGCCTCACATCCGGTCCAGTCGTGCCGATGGGACCGAGGAGACCGATCGACCGGCGAGGAGACACCGTGACCACACCGCCCGAGGGGCAGCCGACCAACCCCTACGCCCCGGTCCCGCCGCCGGGGTCGGTGCCCCCTCCCTACGGCGCCGCACCGGTCCCGTCGTACGGGGACCCGGTCAGCGTCCCCGGGTACCAACCGTCCTTCCCCGGTGCCCCGCAGCCGCCGCGGCGCGGCATGAAGGGCTGGCAGGTGGCGGCCGTGGCCACGACCACGGGCGTGCTCGGCCTCGTCGTGGGGATCGGCATCGGGGGCGCGGGCGACGACGACGCCCCGGCTGCGGCTCCCACCCCATCGCCCGGACCGAGGAGCCGAGCGCCAAGCCCGCCGAGGACGACGCGACCGAGGCTGCGGACGACGAGCCCACCGACGACGCCCCCGCCGACGACGAGGAGGGCGCCCGCTCCACGCCCTACCCCGTCGGCACCCCCGTGACCGACGGCGAGTGGGAGGTGACGCTCGGCGAGCCTCGCGAGGGCTGGTCGGAGATCCAGGCGGAGAACCAGTTCAACGACGCGCCGGCCGAGGGCACCGAGTACTACCTCGTCCCGGTGACCGCCACCTACCTCGGCGACGAGACCGGCCTGCCGTGGATGGACCTCAGTGTCCAGTTCGTCGGGAGCGACGCCCGCACCTACACCGACAGCTGCGGCGTCATCCCCGGTGACCTCATGGACGTCGACGAGCTCTACGAGGGCGGTGTCGCCGAGGGCAACGTCTGCGTCGCCGTCCCCGAGGGCGCCGACGGTCTGTGGACGCTCAGCACCGGCTGGGGCGGCAACACGGTGTTCTTCACCGCCGCGGACTGACGGACGCTAGGCGCGCTCGCGCTCCTGGGCGCGAGCCGCCGCGATCCGCTCGACGTCCACCGGCGAGCGCTGCAGCGGCGGGATGATCTCGTCGTCGGGCGTGATGATGACGAGGTCGTTGTCCATGTGGTCGGCCATGGCGTGCACCGCGTCGATGAAGTCACCGCGCCGGACGGCGTCGACGATGCGCTCGTGCTCCACCTGCATGGTCTGCGCGTCACTGCCGTGGGTGAGGCGATCGACGTGCCCGGGCGCCGCGAGCTTCTCGGTGATCCCCGCGTACAGCGAGGCGAGCAGCCGGTTCTTCGCGGCGTCGAAGAGGAGGTAGTGGAAGCGGGAGGCGAGCTCCACGCTCGTGTCCCGCGGTCCGACGGCCGGGCACTGCCCGCCGCGCAGCGACTGCGCGACCGAGGCCTCGAGCGCCGCGACGTCCTCGGGCGTCCGGTGCAGCGCCGCCTGCTGGGCGGCCTCCACCTCCAGCGCGCGGCGGTAGCTGAGCAGCTCCTCGAGCGTGTACGCCGTGAGGAACTCCGAGAGCACCGCGCTCGTCGGGGCGCTGGAGCGCACGAAGGTGCCGCGTCCCGGCAGCGTCTCGAGCATGCCGATGCTCGCGAGAGAGCGGACGGCCTCGCGGATCGTCGAGCGGCCCACGCCGAGGGTCTCGGCGAGCTCGGGCTCGATCGGGATGCGTGAGCCGACCTCCCACGCGCCGGTGGTGATCTGCCGCCGCAGGTAGGCGAGCGTGTTCCGGGCGCGCTCGGTGCCGCTGCTGGTGACCATCTTGCGAGTATAGGAAGGGAAAGCCGCTCAGCCGGCGATCCACTGCGCGATCCGGTCGCGCCCCTCCACGGTCCCCGTGAGGCCGAGCGCCTGCACCTCGCGTCCCTCGAGGAGGAGCGTCTCGTGATCGGCCACCGCGGGCAGCGCCGCGACCGCCGGGTTGTCGAGCAGCGGGCGGAAGATCGCGTCACCCGAGCCGTTCATGTCGACGAGAAGGATCCGGTCCGGCTCCGCGGCGAGCACCTGCTCGGCCGAGATGGGCCCGGTCCGCACCATGCCGAGGGTCTCGCTGGCGTCCTGGGCGCCGGCCAGGCGCAGGACCTCGAGCGGGAACGCGCCGCCAGCGGTGACGAAGGGGCGCCCGGCCTGGTTGCTCAGCACGAGCACCCGCGGGCCGTCCTCGGCGGACTCGTCCACCAGGCCCGTCGTCACCTCCTCGACGAGCGTGCTCGCCGTGTCCTCCACGCCGAGCGCCTCACCGACGAGCGCGATGTTCGTCGTCATGTCATCCACGCTCGCCCAGGTGTTCGGCAGGACGAGCACCGGGATGCCGGCGCCCTCGAGGACCTGGCCCACCCCGGCCTCCAGGCCGTGGCGGTCGTTGAGGACGACGAGGTCGGGCGCCGCCGCGATGACGGCCTCGGCGTCGATGCTGCTCTCGCTCGCGGCGTGGTGCTCGACGGCGGCCATCTCCTGCGCGTGGTTCGACAGCGCCGGGTTCGAGGCCTCCTCGGGGACCATGACGAGGCGGTCCGCGGCGCCGAGCTCGGCGACGACCGCAGCCGTCTCGTAGGTGAGCGCGGCGACCCGCTCCGGCTCGGCCTCGAGGGTCACCTCGTCGGCCGCGAGCTCACGCCCCGCCGGGACCTGGACGGTCCGCGGGAAGGCGGCCGCGCCGTCGTCGGCCACCGAGGCCGCGGGCTCGGAGGAAGCGGTGGAGGAGCAGGCGCCGAGCGTGAGCAGGAGCGCGAGCAGGACAGGCAGACGGTGACGCAACGGGCGTCCTCTCAGTGACGGACCGCGACGGGGCGGTGGCGGGTGTAGGTGGCGGCCGTCGGGCAGGACGGCCGCACGAGGCTGAGGGTGGGGGAGCCGGCCGGCGAGGCGAAGACCTCGACCGTGACGCCGTAGACGCGGCGGATGAGCTCGGCGGTGATGACCTCGTGCGGCGGGCCGAGGACCACCGCGCCGTCCGCGACGACGGCGACCCGGTCGGCCCAGCGCAGCGCCTGGGTGAGGTCGTGCATCGTGACGACGACGACGTGCCCGGCGTTCGCGTGCTCGCGCAGCACGTGCATGACGGTGAGCTGGTGCCCGAGGTCCAGGGCGGAGGTCGGCTCGTCGAGCAGCATGACCGGCGCGGCCTGCGCGACGACGCGCGCGACCTGGACCAGCTGCCGCTCCCCGCCGGACAGGTGCGCGTAGCTGCGGTCGGCGAGCTCGCCCACCCCGAGCCGCTCCAGCGCCTCGAGCGTCCGCTGCTCCGCCGGACCGGCCTCCGGGGTGGCCAGCGCCCCGACGCCGACGACGTCACGCACCCGCAGCTCGTTGGGCGCGTAGCTGTCCTGGGTCATGTACGAGAGCACCTGCGCGAGCCGGCGCGGACGCATCCGGTGCAGGTCCGCGTCGCCGTAGCGGACCGCGCCGGTCGAGCGCACCCCGTTGCCGACGACGGCGGAGAGCAGGCTGGACTTGCCCGCCCCGTTGGGGCCGACGAGCCCGAGCAGCGTGCCCGGCGAGACGACCGCGTCGACCGGCGCGAAGAGCGGCCGGCCGCGGTGCGCGACGAGCTGGTCGAGGACGAGGTCGCTCATGCCCGCCTCCGCGAGAGAAGCAGCGCAAGAAACACCGGCGCACCGATGACGGCGCACACGGCGCCGGTCTGGACGACGACCGAGACCGAGGCCGCGCGCGCGACCGTGTCGGCGAGCAGGAGGAACAGCGCCCCGCACACGACCGAGATGGGCAGGAGCAGTGCGTGCTTGGCGCCGATGACGAGGCGCACCGCGTGCGGCACGACGAGCCCGACGAAGCTGATGACCCCGGAGACCGCGACGGCCGCGCCGGTGACGAGGGAGGCGACGAGGAGGAGGACGAGCCGCGTGCGGTGGACGTCGTAGCCGGAGGTGGCAGCGACGTCGTCGCCGAGGAGCAGGGCGTCCAGCGCCCGCGCCCGGGTGAGCAGGAGGGCCAGCCCGACGAGGACCGGCCCGGCCGCCATCGCCGCGTGCGTCCACGTGCGCAGCTCGAGGTCGCCGGCGAGCCAGAACACGGCGCCGCGCGCGAGGGCGTCGTCGTGGGCGTTGGCGACGAGGACGGAGATGATCGCGCCGGCGAAGGCGTTGATCGAGACGCCGACGAGGATGAGCGTGTAGGTGCTCGCACCACGGTTGGCCTGCAGCACCGCCTGGAGGACGAGCGCCACCGCGAGGCTGCCGGCGAAGGCGGCCACCGGCACGCCCCACTGGAGCGAGCCGCCCAGCCCCAGTGTGATGCCCGCGACCGCGCCCACCGCCGCCCCGGAGGACACCCCGGTGACGCCCGGGTCGGCGAGCGGGTTGCGGAAGACGGCCTGCATGACCACGCCCACCCCCGCCAGCGCCCCGCCGACGAGCATCGCGACGACGATCCGCGGCAGCCGGATGGACCACACGACCGTGCTCACCTGGCCGCCGTCGGGGGCGACGACGGCGCGCACCGCCTCGAGCGCGTCCAGCCGCAGCGTCCCCAGGCCCACGCTGAGCAGCGCGGCGAGGACGAGGGCGAGCACCGCACCGCCCGCCAGCCACGCCGCACGGCGCGGGACCGGCCGGCGAGGTGAGGGGGAGGAGCCGGCCGCCGGCGCCGTCGCCGCGGACGGCGGTGAGGCCAGCTGGGTCATCGGGCACCTTCGAGCGGTCGGGCGGGGCGGACTGCCTTACCTGACCACATCGGACTTCATCAGATCAAGCAGTTCATCTGATGAGGCGGCGAGTCGTGGCGAACGCCTCAGTGGCGAGAGACCCCACCGGCAGGGGCCACTTCATCTGATGTTACGGTGAGCCCGTTTGCGACGCCGTCCCGAGGAGCCCGTCACCATGTCCCACCCCGCCGCGCCCTACGACGCCCTGCTGCTCTGCTCCTTCGGCGGGCCGAACAGGACGGAGGACGTCGTGCCCTTCCTGCGCAACGTCGTGCGCGGCAAGGGGATCCCCGACGAGCGGCTCGAGGAGGTCGGCGAGCACTACTTCGCCTTCGACGGCAAGAGCCCGATCAACGAGCAGAACCTCGCCCTGCGCGCCGCCCTCGCGGCCGAGCTGCGCGAGCGCGGCGTCGAGCTCCCGGTCCTGTGGGGCAACCGCAACTGGCACCCCTACACCGTCGACACCCTCCGCGACGCCGTCGCCTTCGGTGCCCGCCGCATCCTCGTCCTCGTCACGAGCGCCTACGCCTCCTACTCCGGCAGCCGCCAGTACCGCGAGCACCTCGCCGCGGCCGTGAGCGAGCTCGGCGTCGACGCCGAGGGCCTCGAGATCGACGTCCTGCGCCCCTTCTTCAACGACCCCGGCTTCGTCGACGCCAACACCGACGCCGTCCTCGCTGCGGTCGAGCAGCTGCCGGCCGGCGAGGGCGTCCACATCGCTTACGTCACCCACTCGATCCCCGACACCATGCAGGACGCCTCGGCCGCCACCGGCCCCGGCTACCGCGAGCAGCACGAGGACGTCCGGGCCGCCATCGACGCCACCCTGCGCGAGCGTGGCGTGACCATCACCTCGTCGCTGTCCTACTGCTCGCGCTCGGGCGACCCGCGCACGCCGTGGCTCGAGCCGGACGTCAACGACCACCTCGCCCAGCTCGCGCAGGACGGCGTCACCCGCGTCGTCATCGCCCCCATCGGCTTCATCTCCGACCACATGGAGGTGGCCTGGGACCTGGACACCGAGGCGATGGAGACGGCCCGAGAGCTCGGCATGGACGCCGCCCGTGCCGGCACGGCCGGGACCGCGCCGGTCTTCGTCTCCGGGCTTGTCGACCTCGTCCTCGAGCGTGCCGCTCGCGAGCGGGGCGAGGAGCCGCAGGTGACCGTGCGCGGTCAGCTGCCGGCCTTCCCCGACGTCGCCCCTCCCGGCAGCTGCCGGATGCGCCACGGTGAGGCCACCGGCATCCCCGTCCTCGCCGGCACCGCCGACTGACCCCGTCCAGCCCCACCAGGAGGAATGACCCGTGAGCTCCGCCCAGCCCCAGTCCGCCTACGTCATGTACTCCGTCTTCCGGGCGATCCAGCCGCTGCCTGAGGAGGACGACGTGCGCGCCGGCCTCGTCCGCGACGTCCTCGCGGACCTGGCGGACGTCCCGGGCCTCACCGTGCGCGGCTGGTACGACGTCGCCGGCTTCCGGGCGGACGCCGACCTCATGGTGTGGTGGTGGGCCGAGGACGTCGAGGCGGTGCAGGAGGCCTACCACCGGCTCCTCGCGAGCAACCTCGGCGGGGCGCTGGAGCCGGTGTGGTCCCAGGTGGGCACCCACCGCCCCGCGGAGTTCAACCGCGGGCACCTGCCCTCCTTCATCATGGGCGAGGAGCCGCGCGGCTTCCTCTGCGTCTACCCCTTCGTCCGCAGCTACGAGTGGTACCTGCTGCCCCCGGAGGAGCGCAGCACCATGCTCCGCGACCACGGCCTGGCGGCCCGCGACTACGGCGACGTCCGCGCCAACACGATCGCCGCCTTCGCGCTGGGTGACTACGAGTGGCTGCTCGGCTTCGAGGCCGACGACCTCGGCCGCATCGTCGACCTCATGCGTGACCTGCGCGCCACCGAGGCCCGCCGCCACGTCCGCGAGGAGGTCCCCTTCTTCACCGGCCCGCGCCGCGAGCTCGGTGAGATCGTGGAGAAGCTGCCCCGCGGCTAGCGAGCCGGCGCGGCGGCGCCCGTGCCGCACTCGAGCACGGCGCCGCCGCGCACCTCGAAGCGCACGTGGTTGCGCGCGTGGGCGACGGCGGCCGGCAGGTCGTCGAAGTAGTGGCCCTCGTCCCCGAGGGCGTCGAGGACCCCGACGGCGGCCGACATCCGCAGCTGCTGCGCGTCCAGGCCCTTGAGCAGCACGGTGATCCCGCGGCGGCGCAGGTCGGTGATGATCTCGCCGAGCGCATGGGCGCCCGACGCGTCCATGACGCGCACCTCCCGCAGCGCGAGGACGACGACGCGCACGTCCTTGACCGCCGTCATCTCGTCGAGGAAGCGCTTCGTCCCGCCGAAGAAGAGCGCACCGCGGAAGTGGTAGACGGCGACGTGCTCGTCGAGGAGCGCGTCCTCCTCCTCGGGGGCGAGCTCCGGCGGCAGGTCGCGCCGGGTGAGGCCCGAGACGCGCGCCATCGCCCGCAGCGCGAGCAGCGCGGCGACCGCGACGCCGACCTGGACCGCGACGATGAGGTCGAAGACGATCGTCACGACGACGGTCGAGAGGTAGACGACCGCGTCGGCCCGGGTTGCCCGCAGGATCGCGCGGCCCGTGCGCAGGTCGATCATCCGGAACGCCGTGACGATGAGGACACCGGCCAGGGCGGACATCGGGATGAGCGCGACCACCGGCGTGAGCGCCAGGACGATGAGGACGAGCACGACGGCGTGGCTCGCGCTGGCCACTCGTGTGCGCGCACCGGCACGGACGTTGACGGCGGTGCGGGCGATCGCGCCGGTCGCGGGCATGCCGCCGAAGAGGCCGCTGGCGACGTTCGCCATGCCCTGGCCGACGAGCTCGCGGTTGGCGTCGGTGTCCGGCACGGTCTCGACCATGCCGTCCGCCACCCGCGCCGAGAGCAGGCTCTCCAGCGCCGCGAGGGCGGCGATCGCCATGGCCGACGGGAGCATGGCCGCGAGCGCGGAGGAGTCCCAGGCAGGCACCTGGAAGGAGGGCAGCGCGTCGGGCAGCGCGCCGATCCGTTCGACGTCGAGGGAGACGAGCTCGGCGACGACGGTGGCGACGGCGACGGCGATGAGCGAGGCCGGCAGCGACCGCCGCAGGCGGGTGAGCAGGACCATGAGGACGACGACGCCGACGGTCACGGCCAGGGGAGTCACGGCGCGCGCCCAGTCGGTGACACGCAGGGTCTCCACGGCGGCCGCCGTCGCGTTCTCCACCTGGGGCCGCTCGGTGTCCAGGGCGAGGGGGACCTGCTGGAGGAAGATGATGACGCCGATGCCGAGGGTGAAGCCCTCGACCACCGGCCACGGGATGACGGAGACGAGGCGCCCCATCCCCACGAGCCCCATGACGATGACGAGGACGCCGGCGAGGATCGACAGCGCGAAGACCGCCTCCGTCCCGTAGCGCGCCACCACGGGGATGAGGACGACGGTCATCGCGCCGGTCGGTCCCGACACCTGCAGGTGCGAGCCGCCGAGGACGGCGGCGACGAAGCCGGCGACGATGGCGGTGATGAGCCCGGCCGCCGGGCCGACGCCGGACGCGACGCCGAAGCCCAGCGCCAGCGGGAGTGCGACGACGCCCACCGTCACGCCGGCGACGAGGTCCCCGCGCCAGGAGCGCGACAGGCCCGTGTAGTCCGAGCGGCGGGGGAGCGTGAGGGAGGCGACGTGGCCGAGGGCCGAGCGCCAGGTCGGGCGCGGGGCGAGGGGAGTGGGGCCGCTCATCGTGCCTGCCCGTTCGAGCCGAGGGCCTCGGTGGTCCGACCGTGCGAGCCGAGGAGGAAGGTGCGTGCGGCGTCGAGCATCGTGGCGAGCGAGTCGTCGACGAGCGTGTAGGTGACGGTGTTGCCCTGCCGGGACTTGGCCACCACCCCGGCACGGCGCAGGACCGCCAGGTGCTGCGACAGGTGGGAGGCCTCGATGCCGATGTCGGTGAGCAGGGTGCTCACCGGACGGTCGCCGTCGCGCAAAAGCTCCAGCGCCCTGATCCGAACCGGGTGCCCGAGTGCCTTGAAGAGCTCGGCCTTCATGACGTAGACGGGAGTGTCGATGGCGCGGTCGGGCACGTGTTCTCCAGGTCGGGTCGGTGGGTGACTTGACGACTCTATCAAGTCATCAAGCCGAAGGCCAGGGTGTTGACGTCGGCTCGTACGCATGTTCGACTAGTGTCATGCGGTGGGACGGGCAGCAGATCGGCACGGAGGACGAGGCCGCGCTGCCCGGTCTGCGGACGATGGCCGGCCTCGTCCGAACCGTCCGGACGCCCGAGTTCGCGGGGATCGTCTTCCACGAGGTGACGGCGCGCTCGGTCCTCAACCGGGTGCCGGCGGCCTCGCGGATGCCCTTCCGGTGGACGGTCAACCCCTTCCGCGGCTGCAGCCACGCCTGCGTGTACTGCTACGCCCGCTCCACCCACACCTACCTCGACATGGACGCCGGCGCGGACTTCGACAGCCAGATCGTCGTCAAGGTCAACGCCCCCGAGGTGCTCGCCCGGGAGCTGGCCAAGCCCTCCTGGGAGCGGGAGCAGGTAGCGCTGGGCACGAACACCGACCCCTACCAGCGCGCCGAGGGCCGCTACCGGCTCATGCCCGGCATCATCGGCGCGCTCGTCGAGTCCGGCACGCCGCTGTCTGTCCTCACCAAGGGCACCCTCCTGCGCCGGGACCTGCCGCTGCTCGGGGAGGCCGCCGCCCACGTGCCCGTGTCGCTCGGCATCTCCCTCGCCGTCCTCGACGCCGACCTCCAGCAGCTCCTCGAGCCGGGCACGCCGAGCCCGCGCGCCCGCCTGGACCTCGTGCGCGCGATCCGCGAGACCGGGCTGGACTGCCACGTCATGGTGGCCCCCGTCCTGCCCTGGGTCACCGACTCCCGCGAGCACCTCGACGCGCTCCTCGCCGCCATCGCCGAGGCTGGCGCCACCTCGGCCTCGGTCATGGCGGCGCACCTGCGCCCGGGGGTCAAGGACTGGTACCTCCAGTGGCTGCAGACGCACCGGCCAGCGCTCGTGCCCGAGTACCAGCGCCTGTACGGGCGCGGGGCCTACGCCCCGGACGCGTACCGCACGTGGCTGGCCGAGCGGGTCGCGCCGCTGCTGCGCCGCCACGGCCTGGCCCGCGGCGCCGGGCTGCGCACCCAGCCACGGCAGGAGGAGGCGCCGGCCCAGGCCCCGGACGCCGTCATGCAGGCGGCGCTGTTCTGAGGGCTGGCACACTGGCCCGGTGCCCGTCCCGGAGTTCGTCACCGCCCTGCGCGCCCACGTCGGCCACGCGCCGCTGTGGCTCTCGGGCGTGACCGCCGTCGTCCTCGACGGGGACCGGGTGCTCCTCGGCCGGCGCGCCGACAACGGGATGTGGGCCGCGATCAGCGGCATCCTCGACCCGGGTGAGCAGCCCGCCCGCGCCGCCGTGCGCGAGGTGCTCGAGGAGACGGGCGTCGTCGCCCGCGTCCTCGCGCTCGTCTCGGTCGACAGCGGCGACGTCGTCAGCTACCCCAACGGGGACCAGGCCCAGTACCTCTCCCTCGCCTTCCTCTGCGAGTACGAGTCCGGGGAGGCACACGTCGCCGACGACGAGTCGCTCGAGGTGGGTTGGTTTCCGCTCGACGCGCTGCCCCAGCCGCTCGCGCCGTCGTCGGCCACGCGCATCGCCGACGCCCTCGCCGTCCGGGCCGACCCGGCCGCCGGCCCGCGCTTCGAGCGCTGAGCTCAGCCCTCCGGCGTCGCCGGTGGGAGCGTGTCGCCGCGCGCCTCCGCCATCGACATCGCGTACTCGCGCGAGCGGTCCCACGGCCGCGTCCAGCCGAGCTCGTCGAAGACGCCGTCGAGCAGGTTGCCGGTGAAGCCCCACACCCAGCCGCCCTGCACCGCGAAGCCGGCGCTGCCGTGGCCGTGGATCGTCACCGTGGAGCGCCCGGCGGGGTCGAGGAGGTCGCTGACCGGCAGCCGCAGCGTGTGGAGCACCTCGCCCACCTCGACGTCCTCGAGACCGCCAGGGTCGGCAGACCACCCGACCACCGGGGTGACGAGGAAGCGGCTGATCGGCACGGCCACCTGCGGCAGCGTGCCGATGACCTCGACGCGCTCGGGCGCGAGGCCGATCTCCTCGTGGGTCTCGCGCAGCGCCGTGGCGGCCGGTCCGGAGTCGCCGTCGTCGGCGCGCCCGCCGGGCAGCGCGATCTGCCCGGGGTGGTGGCGCAGCAGCGGGGAGCGCTGGACGAGGTAGAGGTCGAGCCCGGGGAAGACGTCGGGCCGCGCGAGGGTCGGGGTGAAGAGGAGGAGCACGGCCGCCGGGCGGTACTCGGCGCGGGCGACGGCGTCGACCCGGTGCATCTCCTGGGGCTGCCCCAGCTCACCCGCGGCGCCCCTCGCGACGAGACGTTCGAGGTCGCTGCGCGCCTGCGCCAGGTGCCGGTCCACCGCGCCACCATAGTCACCCCTGGGACGCGAGCCACTCCTCGTCGACGGCGACGACGCGGTCGTCCTCCGGTCCGGGCTCCCCGCGGAAGGTGTTGGACGTGAGGAGCCACAGCCGCCCGTCCGGCGCGACCGTCACCGTGCGCAGCCGCCCGTACTCGCCCTCGAGGAGGCGCTGCGGCTCGCCCGCGGCGCCGTCGGCCTCCAGCGGCACGCGCCACAGCGACTCCCCGCGCAGCGCCGCGACGTACACCGCGTCCTCGGTGACGGCGAGGCCGCTGGGGGAGGCGTCGGCCGGGCGCCACGTGACGAGCGGGTCGACGTAGTCCGCGGCGCCGGCGGTCCCCTCGACCTCCGGCCAGCCGTAGTTGGCTCCCGCCTCGATCTCGTTGAGCTCGTCCCAGGTGTCCTGCCCGAACTCCGAGGCGTACATCCGCCCCTCGGCGTCCCAGCCCAGGCCCTGGACGTTGCGGTGCCCCAGCGACCACACCGGCGAGCCCGGGTCCGGGTTGCCGGGCGCCGGCTCACCGTCCTCGTCGACCCGCAGGATCTTCCCGCCGAGCGAGCCCGGGTCCTGGGACGTCGAGGGGACCGCGGCGTCCCCGGTGGCGACGTAGAGGGCGCCGTCCGGGCCGAACTCGATCCGCCCGCCCGAGTGGTAGGTCTCGCGCGGGATCCCCTCGAGGACGACGACGTCGGGCGCGAGCCGCTCGCCGTCGTGCACCATCCGCAGCACCCGGTTGTCGGTCGCGGTGGTGAGGTAGACGAAGACGTGGCCGTTGTCGGCGAAGTCCGGCGACACGGCGATCCCGAGCAGTCCCGTCTCGTTCTCCGCGGCCACCTCTGGCACGGTCGCCAGCTCGCGCGGCTCCTCACCGGCGACCAGCTCGAGGACCCGCGCGGTGTCCCGCTCGGTGACCAGGGCGGTGCCGTCGGGCAGGAACGCCAGGCCCCAGGGCACGTCGAGCTCGGTGGCGAGCACCTCCGGCTCCGGGGGAGCGGGCTCGGTCGTCGTCGGCTCGGGCGCAGGCGCCGTCGTCGTCGGGCTCGTTGGCGGGACGGTGGCCCGCTCCTTGGCCTCCTCCCCGCCGCCGCAGGCCGCGAGGACGACGACGGCGAGCAGTGCCGCCGTCGTCGTCCTCGCGGTGCGGGTCATGTCAGAAGACGGGCTTGCCGCCCGTGACGCCGAGGACGGTGCCGGAGACGTAGCTCGCGTCGTCGGTGGCGAGGAAGACGAAGGCCGTGGCGACCTCGATCGGGTGGCCGGCGCGGCCCAGCGGCGTCGCCTTGCCGAACTCCGGCATCGACTCCGCGGGCTTGGTGGCCGGCTGCAGCGGGGTCCAGATCGGGCCCGGGGCGACGGCGTTGACCCGGATGCCCTTCGGACCCAGCTCGGCGGCGAGGTTGACGGTGAAGTTGTTGATCGCGGCCTTCGTCGAGGCGTAGTCGAGCAGCGTCTCGGAGGGCTGGAAGGCCTGGATCGAGGTGCAGTTGATGATGCTGGCGCCCGCCTGGAGGTCGTCGAGCAGGGCCTTGGTCAGCCAGAAGATCGCGAAGATGTTCGTCTCGTAGGTCTGGCGCAGCTGCGCGTCGCTGATGTCGGCGAGGGAGTCCTGCGCCATCTGGTAGCCGGCGTTGTTGACGAGCACGTCGATGCCGCCGAGGCCCTCCACGGCGGCCCTCGCGAGGGCGATGTTCGCCTCCTCGGTGCGCTGGTCGGTGGGGATGAGCACGCAGCGGCGGCCGGCGGCCTCGACGTGCTTCTTCGTCTCCTCCGCGTCCTCCTGCTCCTGCTCGAGGTAGGAGATCGCGACGTCGGCGCCCTCCTTGGCGAAGGCGATCGCGGTGGCGCGCCCGATGCCGGAGTCACCGCCGGTGATGAGGGCACGCTTGCCCTCGAGCCGCCCGCGGCCGACGTAGCTCGTCTCGCCGTGGTCGGGCACGGGGTCAAGACGGTCGGTCCAGCCCGGCCAGGGCTGGCTCTGCTTCGGGAAGTCCTTCATTGCCTCGGTGTCGATGTCCATGCCCCCATCTTTCGGCCCGTGGGGCCGGGTCGCATCCGGTGCCGGCCGGTCCCGGCTCAGGTGGTGGGGGTCCACACCGCGAGGCGGTGATCGCTCGGGTCCTCGAGCTCGAAGCGGCGCCCGCCCGGGAAGTCGTAGGGCGGCGCGACCACCCGTCCACCGGCGCGTTCGACCGCCGCGACGCTGGCCTCGAGGTCGTCGCTGTAGAGGATGACGAGCGGGCCGCCCGGGCGGACGTCGTCGGACAGGACGAGCCCGCCCGTCTCGCGGTCGCCCTCACCGCGGATGCCGCTGTAGGTGGGGCCGTAGTCGGTGAAGTCCCAGCCGAACGCGGCGGCGTAGAACCGCTTGGCCACGGCGAGGTCGCGGACCGGGATCTCGATGTAGTCGATGCTGTGGTGTCTGCTCATGGACGGACGGTAGACCCCGGCACCGACATTTGGTCGGTAGCCTGCGCGCTCATGGAGCCCTTCACGCTGCAGGACGGCGACCTGGACCTCGAGACGCCGACCCTGGCCGACGTCGACCGCGTCACCGAGGTCTGCCAGGACCCGGAGGTCCAGCGCTGGACCACGGTGCCCACGCCCTACCGCCGGGAGCACGCCGTCGGCTTCATCGGTAGCTTCGTCGCTGACGGCTGGGAGAGAGGTGACAATCTCACCTGGGCGCTGCGCCACGGCGGGCGGCTCGTCGGGATGGTGGGTGTCTCGCGGGCCGCCGGGTCGGGGGAGATCGGCTACTGGCTCGCACCCGAGGGCCGCGGCCTGGGCCTCATGCACCGCGCCGTCGGGCTCGTCCTCGACGCGGCCTTCGGCCGGCTCGGGATGGAGCGGGTGGAGTGGCGCGCCGACGTCGGGAACTGGCCGTCCTGGAAGGTGGTGTGGCGCCACGGCTTCCGCCGCGAGGGGCAGGTGCGGGGGATGGGCACGCACGGCGAGCGCCGCGTGGACCAGTGGATCGGCACGCTCCTGCGCGAGGACCCGCGCGAGCCCGCCCACCCCTGGGACGGGCCGGTCGCCGGCGTCGTGCCCGCGGACCCGCGCGACCCGGAGGCGCTCGTGCGCCAGTTCCACGAGCACTTCGGCGTCCCGGTCGCCGACGACGCGCCCTCGGTCGACCGCGACCGCGTCCACCTGCGCATGGCGCTCGTCGCCGAGGAGCTCGCCGAGCTCGTCACCGCCGTCTACGGCGCCGCGGCGGGACGCGAGATGGAGGCCGCCTTCACCCGCGCCGTCGGCGCCGACGACGGCGCCCGCGACACCGTGGCCGCCGCCGACGCCCTGGCCGACCTCGTCTACGTCCTCTACGGCATGGCGCAGGAGTGCGCCGTCCCGCTGCCCGATGTGCTCGCCGAGGTCCACGCCGCCAACCTGTCCAAGCTCGGCGCGGACGGCCGTCCGCTGCTGCGGGAGGACGGGAAGGTCCTCAAGGCGCCCGGCTACCGGCCCCCGGACGTGGCCGGCGTCCTGGCGTGGGCGGCCGACCGCGCCGCGGGTAGGGACGCCGCGACATCCTGACCGGTCTCAGGTGTTCTCGACCGTCCGGTCCTTGGTGTCGCCCTCCTCGCTGCTGAAGTCGTAGGCGGCGTCGACGCCGGGGCCGCCACGGAAGTGGTCCGCGCCCTCGTCGCCGTAGAGGACGTCGGCGCCGCGACCGCCGTCGAGACCGTCCTCGCCCGGCCCGCCGTGCAGCTGGTCGTCGCCGGTCCCGCCCCGGAGCTCGTCGTCGTGACGCCCGCCGTCGAGGTGGTCGTCGCCGTAGCTGCCCTCGAGCCGGTCACGGCCCCTCTCGCCGCGCAGCACGTCGTTCCCGTCGCCGCCCCGGAGGTCGTCGTCACCGTTGCCGGCCACGAGCGTGTCCTCCCCGTCCTGGCCGCGCAGGACGTCGTTCCCGTCGCCCCCGGCGAGGAGGTCGCCGTCGTCGCCTCCGCCGAGGTCGTCGCGACCGTCGCCGCCGACCAGGGTGTCCTCCCTGTCGCTGCCGAGGAGCCTGTCGTCGCCGAGGCCTCCGCACAGCGTGTCCGCGCCGTCACGGCCGGTGAGGGTGTCGGCCCCGCGCCCGCCCAGCAGAAGGTCCGCGCCGGGCGTGCCCCTGAGCGTGTCCGGGCCGCTCGTGCCCACGCGGACGCTCACGGTGAGTGTGGACGTCCCGGACGCCGCCTCGGCGGTCACCTCCACCGTCGCCGCTCGTGCCCCGGCGCCGGGGGAGACGCGCAGCGAGACCGTCCGGTTCGCGCCGTCACCGCCGAATCGGATGCTCCTCGCGGGGACGACGGACTCGTCCGAGGACGTCGCCGAGAGAGCGACGTCCTGCCCGGTGCCACCGACCACCGTGAGCGCCACGGTGGCGCCGCTCGTGAGGCACTGCCCGCCCCGCCCGGGGGTCGCCACGAGGGGACCGTCGAGGTCGAGCGCGTGCACCCGGCTCGGCACGTTGCGGTTCTGCAGCGCGCGGTCGCCCAGCTGGCCGTAGTAGTTGTCTCCCCACGCCCACGCCTCACCGGACGTGGTGAGCGCGACCGTGTGGCCGCCGCCCGCGCTGACGGCCGCGACCTCACCGTCCAGCCCGAGCACCGGCACCGGGGTCAGCACGTGGTCCTCCGGGGTCTCGCTGGGGTCCTGGTCCTCGTAGCCGTTGCCCAGCTCGCCGAAGGTGTTCGACCCCCAGCAGGTGACGTCGCCAGCGTCCGTCAGCGCGCACGTGTGGTACTGCCCGGCGCTGATCGCGGTGACCCCGCCGTCCAGCCCACTCACCGGCACCGGGACGCTGCTGCTGGTCCTGCTTCCGGTCCCGAGCTGCCCCTCACCGTTGCGTCCCCAGCACAGCACCGCGCCGTCCTCCGTGAGGGCGCACGTGTGCTGACCGCCGGCGCTGACCGCGGCGATGCCTCGGTCGAGCCCGACGACGTGCACGGGCACCGAGGTCGTGTCGGTGCCACCGTCCCCCAGCTGGCCGTCCGAGTTGGCACCCCAGCACAGCACCGCGCCGACGTCGGTCAGGGCGCAGGTGTGGGCCTGACCGGTGCTGATGTCCGCCACCCTGCGGTCGAGCCCGATGACGTCCCCCGGGACGGGCGAGCTCGGGTTGGCGAGGATCTCGACGTCGGCCCCGTCGCCCAGCTGTCCGCGGCTGTTGCTGCCCCAGCACTGCGCGCCGCCGTCGACGGTGACGACGCAGGTGAACCCGTGGCCGGAGCTGACGGCGGCGACACCCGCGCCCAGCCCGACCACGTCCACCGGCACGGGGGAGCCGGTGCCGTACCCGGTGACGCCGGTGCCGAGCTCCCCGGTCTCGTTGCTGCCCCAGCACTGCACGCCGCCGTCGTCGGTGAGGGCGCACGTGTGCCGGTCGCCGGTGGCGACGGCGGCGGTCCCGGTGGCCCGCCCGACGACGTCGCCCGGCTCGTGACGGTCACGGTTGGTGCCGTCACCGACCTGCCCGTCCTCGTTGAAGCCCCAGCACGTGGCGGCGCCGGCGGCCGTCACCGCACAGGTGTGGAGACCGCCCGCGCTGATCGACGGCGGTGCGGGCGCGCCGTCGGCTGCGACGGGCGGGCCACCGGCGGCCGTCATGGCCGCGAGGAGCCCCAGGAGCACGAGGGTCTTGCCGATGATCGCTCGCATGTCGTGGATCTCCTGTCCCGCACGAGCTCCGACACCTCGACGGTACTCCTGCCGTGCCGTCGTGGCCCGCCCGGATCCGCGGCCGGCTGCCCGCGGTACCGGCTCGGCGGGGCATGCCCGAGGCGTAGCCTGGGCGCAGGCGGCCGCACCGTCCCGCGGCCGGCGTCCCGTCGGCGAGGGGAGCCCCCGATGCCCTCACGCGTCCACGTGCCGCGACGCCGCTGGTGGCGCCGCGCCCTCGTCGCCCGGTACGGCGTGCGTGGCCGCGAGCTCGCCCGGGCGGTCGACGCCGAGTACTCCGCGCTCCTCGCCCGGCGCCCACCGTGGGGTGAGGAGAGCCGGGCGCTGCGCTTCCACGTCCGGCAGGCGATCCTCCCCGACCTGGCGGCCTACCGGGTGCTCAGCCGTGAGCACGGTGACGCCGCGGTGGCCAGGGGAGTGGTGCGCGACCTCATGACGGCGCAGCTGCTGGCGGTGCTGCGAGTCGTCCGGGTCCTCGACCGCGTGGGTGTGCCCTTCGGGCGGCTGCGCCGCGTGACGAGACGGCTGGTCCCGCGCGCGTTCCCGCCGGCCGGGTTCACCATCGGCTGGGGCCAGGACGACGAGGCCGGCCTCCGGTTCGACGTCACGACCTGCTTCTACCTCCGGGTGCTGCGGCACTACGCCGCCCCCGAGCTGACGGGCGTCTTCTGCTACGGCGACCAGGTGGTCCTCGAGCAGATGCCGCGCAGCGTGCGCCTCACCAGGACCGGCGCCCTGGCGACCGGAGCCGCTCGCTGCGACTTCCTCCTGCAGCCCGTGCGGCCTGCGGGCAGGGAGACAATGGCCCCATGACCGACACCACCCTTGCCGCGGACAACCCCTTCGCGAGCCCCTCGGACCTGCCCTTCGAGCTTCCCGACTTCACCGCCGTGCGCCACGAGCACCTGCGCCCCGCCATGCTCGCCGGGCTCGCGGAGCAGCGGGCCGAGTGGGACGCCATCGCCACCGACCCGGCCGAGCCGGACGTCGCCAACACCCTCGAGGCGCTCGAGCTGTCCGGCGCCCTCCTGCGCCGGGTGAGCCCGGTCCTCAGCACCCTCGTCTCCTCCTGCGCGAACGACGAGCTGCGCGAGCTCGAGGCCGAGCTCGCCCCGCTCCAGTCGGCGCACTGGGACGCCCTCTACCTCGACCGCCGGATCTTCGACCGCCTCGAGGCGCTCACCGGGCAGGACCTCGACGCCGAGACCGCCTGGCTGCTGCGCACCTACCGCAAGGACTTCGTCCGCGCCGGCGTCCGGCTCGACGGCGAGAGCCAGACCCGGCTGCGTGAGCTCAACTCCCGCCTCACCACCCTGGAGACCGAGTTCTCCCAGCGCGTGGTCAAGGCGATGGACGCGGGCGCCGTCCACGTCACCGACGACACCCGCCTCGCCGGGCTCGACGAGGGCACCGTCGCCGGCCTCGCCCAGGCCGCCGCCGACCGCGGCCGCGAGGGCCACCTCATCACCCTCCAGCTGCCCACCCAGCAGGCCCTGCTCGCCCAGGCCGAGGACCGCGCCCTGCGCGAGGAGCTCTTCACCGCCTCCGTGCAGCGCGGCACCGGCGTCGACGAGGCCAGCGACACGCGCGCGACGCTGCTCGAGATCGCCCGGCTGCGCGCCGAGCGCGCCCGGCTGCTCGGCTACGAGCACCACGCCGCTTACGTCGCCGAGGACGGCACGGCCGGCACCACCGCCGCGGTCAACGAGATGCTCGCGCGCCTGGCCCCGCCCGCCGTCGCCAATGCCGCGGCCGAGGCCGAGGAGCTGGCGGCGGCCAACGGCGGGCAGGTCGAGCCCTGGGACTGGTCCTTCGTCGCCGAGAAGGTGCGCCAGGAGCGCTTCAGCATCGACGACTCCGTGCTGCGCCCCTACCTCGAGCTCGAGCGCGTCCTGCGCGACGGCGTCTTCCACGCCGCCCACCGGCTCTTCGGGATCACGCTCACCGAGCGGCCAGAGCTGGCCGGCTACGCCGACGGCGTGCGCGTGTGGGAGGTGACCGAGGAGGACGGCCGCCCGCTGGGCCTCTTCGTCGGTGACTACTACGCCCGCGAGGGCAAGCGCGGCGGGGCGTGGATGCACAACCTCGTCGACCAGTCCCACCTGCTCGGCCAGCGCCCCGTCGTCGTCAACAACCTCAACATCACCCGCCCGGCGCCGGGGGAGCCCACGCTGCTCACCTGGGACGAGGTCATCACCGCGTTCCACGAGTTCGGCCACGCCCTGCACGGGCTCTTCTCCGACGTCCACCACCCCTCGCTGTCCGGCGCCAACGTGCCCCGCGACTTCGTCGAGTACCCCTCCCAGGTCAACGAGATGTGGGCACGCGACCCCGAGGTCCTCGCCCGCTACGCCCGCCACCACGAGACCGGCGAGCCCATGCCCACCGAACTCCTCGACGCGCTGCTCGCCTCCGCCCAGTACGGCGAGGGCTTCGCGACCACCGAGTACCTCGGCGCGGCGCTCCTCGACCAGGCCTGGCACCAGGTCGGCCCCGACGAGGTGCCCACCGACCCCGCGGAGGTCGAGGACTTCTCCACCCGGGCGCTGGAGCGCGCCGGTGCGTCGGTGCGGCTCGTACCGCCGCGCTACCGCTCGACGTACTTCAACCACACCTTCGGCGGCGGCTACGACGCGGGCTACTACTCCTACATCTGGAGCGAGGTCCTCGACGCCGACACGGTGCGGTGGTTCGAGACGGACGCGCCCAAGGACGACGGCGGCCTGCCCGGTCGCGCCGCCGGCCAGCGTTTCCGCGAGGTGCTCCTCTCGCGCGGTCACAGCGCCGACCCGCTGAGCTTCTACCGCGAGCTCCGCGGCCGCGACGCCGACATCCGCCCGCTCCTCGAGCGTCGCGGCCTCACCACCTGACCGAGACCCTCCCTCCTGCGCTCCCCTCCTCCTGCGCCGAGCGCTGAGTTGTTACCCGCGCGCTCCCTCCCTCCTGCGCCGAGCGCTGAGTTGTTACGGGTAACAACTCAGCGCTCGGCGCGGGGGGGGGCGCCCGTCACAACTCAGCGCTCGGCGCGAGGGGGCGCCCGGGAGGGGACGCCCGTAACAACTCAGCGCTCGGCGGGAGAAGGGGTGGGGTCCGGTGCCCGCGTTAGGGTCGGGGCATGACTGCTCCCACTGACGAGGTCGTCGAGATCTGCCGGCGGCTCATCCGGATCGACACGTCCAACTACGGCGACGGCTCGGGGCCGGGGGAGCGCAAGGCCGCCGAGTACGTCGCCGAGCTGCTCACCGAGGTCGGCTGGGAGCCGGAGCTCATCGAGTCCGAGCCCGGCCGTGCCTCGGTGGTGCTGCGCATCGAGGGCACCGACCCGACGCTCCCGGCGCTCGTCCTCCACGGCCACACCGACGTCGTGCCGGCGCAGGCCGAGGACTGGCAGGTCGACCCCTTCGGCGCCGAGGTGCGCGACGGCATGATCTGGGGCCGCGGCGCGGTCGACATGAAGGACATGGACGCGATGATCCTCGCGGTCGTCCGTGACATGGCCCGCACCGGCTGGCGGCCGCGGCGCGACGTCGTCGTCGCCCTCTTCGCCGACGAGGAGGCCGGTGGCGCCAAGGGCGCCCGCTGGCTCGTCGACCACCGCCCCGAGCTCTTCGAGGGGGCCACCGAGGCAATCAGCGAGGTGGGTGGCTACTCGGTGGAGATCGACGGCCGCCGCGTCTACCTCCTCCAGACCGCCGAGAAGGGCATCGCCTGGCTCAAGCTGCTCGCCGAGGGCACCGCCGGGCACGGCTCCCAGGTCAACACCGACAACGCCGTCACCCGGCTCGCCGGCGCCGTCGCCCGGATCGGCGCGCACTCCTGGCCGCTGCACCTCACCGGCACGGTGCGCCAGCTGCTCAGCGGCGTCGCCGACCTCACCGGCACCACCTTCGACCCCGAGGACCCCGAGGGCATCGACCGTCTCGTCCGCGCGCTCGGCCCGGCACAGAAGTTCGTCGGCGCCACGCTCCGCACCGGCGCGAACCCCACCCAGCTGAACGCCGGGTACAAGGCGAACGTCATCCCCGGCAGCGCGGAGGCAGCCGTCGACGTCCGCTTCCTGCCGGGGGAGGAGGAGACGGTGCGAGCCACGCTCGCCGAGCTCGCCGGCCCGGGCGTGCGGATCGAGGCGATCCACGGCGACCGCGCGCTCGAGGTGCCTTTCGAGGGCGATCTCGTCGACCACATGGTCGCGGCCATCGACGCCGAGGACCCGGGCGCCGTCGTCCTGCCCTACATGCTCTCCGGCGGCACCGACAACAAGTCCCTCGCGCGCCTGGGCATCACCGGCTACGGCTTCGCACCGCTCCAGCTCCCGCCCGAGCTCGACTTCGCCGGCATGTTCCACGGCGTGGACGAGCGCGTGCCGGTGGACGCCCTGCGCTTCGGCGTGCGGGTGCTCGAGCGGTTGCTGCGCACTGCCTGACGCGGCTACAGGGTGCTGCGGACCTTGATGATCTTGCGGCGCAGCCACACCTTGCGGCTGCCGCCGATGTAGAGGCGGGTGCGGGCCAGCTCCCAACGGCCGTACTCGGCCTCCTCGGTGAGGAGCTGCCGCACCTGCGAGCGGCTGGCCGTCGGCGGCAGCGACAGCACGCGGAACTCGTACTGGGAGGCGCTGCGGACATCGGGACGGGGGGAAGTTTCAGGGGTGTACCAGGCCATGTCGTAACCCATTGTCTCCCATCGTCACCGCTGCCCGGGCGGGCTGTGCCCATTCCTACCAGGCGCGATACGGTCATCCCATGTCAATCGACCCGCGCGCCGCTCTGGATCGCTTCATCGCCGCGCTCGAAGCGCACTTCGAGCTCGCCAGCAGTGCGCAGGACCCCGAGTCCCCCGCCATCGAGGACGCCGCCGCCACGGTGGAGGACGCGTTCTTCACCTACGACGACGCCCTGTACACCGCCTACCAGGTCGAGATCCCCCTCGAGGCCTACGGCGACGACGACGACGACCTCGACGAGGACGACGACCTCGAGGACTTCAGCCTCGACGAGGTCGAGGAGGAGTAGGACTCACTCGGCGCTGACGTCGTCGAGCGCCCGGCGGATCGCGCCGGGCAGCTCGAGGTCGGCCCCCGCGAGCACCCCGCGCAGCTGCGTGGCGGTCCGCGCCCCGACGATCGCCGAGCTCACCGCCGGCGCGTCACGCACCCAGGCGAGGGCGACCTCCAGCGGCGTGCGCCCCAGCCCGTCCGCCGCCGTCGCGACGGCCTCGACGATGCCGCGTGAGCGGTCGGTGAGGTAGGGCTCGACGAAGCCGCGCAGGTGCGGCGACGCCGCGCGCGAGTCCGCCGGGATCGTGCTGCGGTACTTGCCCGTGAGCACCCCGCGGCCCAGCGGCGACCACGCGAGCACCCCCGCGCCCAGCGCCTCCGCGCCGGGGAGCACCTCGTGCTCGACTCCGCGCTCGAGGAGCGAGTACTCGACCTCGACGGCGGCCAGCCCGGTCGCGTCCGTGTCCAGGCTCGCGGCGGCGTAGCCGAGGTACCAGGCGGGGTGGTTGGACAGGCCCGCGTACCGCGTGCGCCCGGTCGCGACGGCGTGCCGCAGCGCCGAGAGCGTCTCCTCGACGGGGACCTCGGGGTCGTGGGACTGGACGAGCCACAGGTCGAGGTGGTCGGTGCCGAGGGCGGCGAGCGACTCGTCGAGGGTGTCGAGGAGCGTGGTGCGCGAGGCGTCCAGGCGGTTGCCGCGGGAGGTGCGGCGCACGCCCGCCTTGGAGCAGAGGACGACGTCGCGGCGGTCCACCTCCGCGAGGAGGCTCCCGAGCAGGGCCTCGGCCGCGCCGTCGCCGTAGGAGGCGGCGGTGTCAATGAGCGTGCCGCCGGCGTCGAGGAACAGCGAGAGCTGCTCGGCCGCCTCGTGCTCGTCGGTGTCCCGCCCCCAGGTCATCGTGCCCAGCCCGAGTGACGACACGAGCAGCCCGCTGCGCCCGGCCCTGCGAAGTTCCATGGCGCTCACGCTACCGGCGCCCGCGGCACGTAAGGTGATCCCTCGTGACGTGGTGGGAAGCAATCGTGCTCGGCGTGGTCCAGGGACTCACGGAGTTCCTCCCCATCTCCTCCAGTGCGCACCTGCGCATCGTGGGGGACCTGCTGCCCGGTGGGGGTGACCCCGGGGCGGCCTTCACGGCGATCACCCAGCTCGGTACCGAGACGGCAGTGCTCATCTACTTCCGCAAGGACATCTGGCGCATCATCCGCGCCTGGTTCGGGGCGCTGCCGGTCGGTCCGTGGCGCGGCACGGTGCCGCGCAGCGACCCCGACGCCCGGATGGGCTGGTACATCATCATCGGCTCGGTGCCGATCGTCGTCTTCGGGCTGCTCTTCCAGGACGCGATCGAGACCTCGCTGCGGCACCTCTACATCACCGCCGCCATGCTCGCCGGCTTCGCGATCCTCCTCGGCATCGCCGACCGGATGGGCCGCAAGCGCAAGGAGCTGCGCGAGCTCACCCTGCGCGACGGCCTGCTGTTCGGCCTCGCGCAGTCCCTCGCCCTCGTGCCGGGGGTCTCGCGCTCCGGCGGGACGATCACCATGGGGCTGCTGCTCGGCTACACGCGTGAGGCCGCGGCGCGGTACTCCTTCCTCCTGGCCGTCCCGGCCGTC
This sequence comes from Georgenia sp. Marseille-Q6866, assembly GCF_965111665.1. Taxonomy (NCBI): domain Bacteria; kingdom Bacillati; phylum Actinomycetota; class Actinomycetes; order Allobogoriellales; family Allobogoriellaceae; genus Georgenia; species Georgenia sp. Marseille-Q6866. Next base: position 297,830 of record NZ_CBCOOR010000001.1, read on the forward strand.
TTCGGCTCGGGCTTCTACCAGCTGCTGGGCGCCGACCCCGCCCCGGACGCCCCCGGAGCCGCGGCGACGGCGATCGCGACCGTCGTCGCCTTCGGCGTCGGCTTCCTCGTCATCATCGCCTTCCTCAAGATCGTGTCGACGTACTCCTACATGCCGTTCGTCGTCTACCGGATCGTCCTGGCGGCCCTCGTCGTCGCGGGCGTGGCCGCGGGCGTCCTCGACCCGCTGGGGGCCGCCGCCGGCGCGGAGTAGGGGCCGGCGAATAGCGGCGTGACAGATCTCTCCCGCACATAGTTGACGCATCAACTATGATGGGGGCATGACGAACACCGCGACGCACTCCCTGCCCGGCACCAACACGCGTGCTGCCGGCAACCGCGACCTGCTCGCCGCCGACACCGAGATGGGTCCCGTCACCCTGCTCGTCGGTGACCTCGACCTGCTCACCCGCTACTACGTCGAGGGCCTGGCCCTCACCGTCATCAGCGCGGAGGGCAACGAGACCGTCCTCGGCCGCGGCTCGCGCCCCATCGTCGTGCTGCGCCACGACCCGAGCCTGCCGCGCGGCAGCCGCCGCGACGCCGGCCTGTTCCACACCGCGATCCTCTTCGAGGACCCCGCCGCCCTCGCCTCCGCCGTCGCCTCCCTCGCGCGCCTGGCGCCGCAGAGCTTCGTCGGGAGCTCGGACCACCTCGTCTCCGAGGCCTTCTACTTCACCGACCCCGAGGGCAACGGCATCGAGCTCTACCTCGACCGCCCCCGCGACACGTGGACGTGGACCGACGGCCAGGTGGCGATGGACACCATCGCCCTGGACCCCAACGCCTACCTCGGTGAGCACCTCGACGCCGGCCGCCTGTCCACGGCGACGGCGGACCCCGCCGTCGTCGGGCACGTGCACCTCCAGGTGGGGGACACGACGACGGCGAAGCAGTTCTACGTCGACACGCTCGGCTTCGAGGCGACCTTCGAGATGCCCAGCGCCCTGTTCGTCTCCGCCGGCGGCTACCACCACCACATGGCGATGAACACGTGGAACAGCGCCGGCGCCGGCCCGCGCGTCCCGGCGCTCGGGCTGGGCGTCGTCGACATCGTCGTGCCCGACTCCGAGGACATCGCCGCGCTCACCGACCGACTGCGGACCAAGGGCTGGTCCTTCCGTGACGACGGTCGCACCCTCGAGGTCGAGGACCCGTGGCGCAACCTCGTCCGAGTCGTGGCCGCCGCGCGCTGACGGTTAGGCTGCCCCTCGTGCACTCCTGGCCCGCCCCTGACCTTCCCGATCTCCCCGGACGTGGCCACCAGGTCCACCTCACCGACTCCGGCAGCGGCGAGCTCGTCGCGACGGCGGCGGAGGGGCCCGCGAGCCTCTACGTCTGCGGGATCACCCCCTACGACTCGACGCACATGGGGCACGCGAACACCTACCTGGCCTTCGACCTGCTCGTCCGCGCCTGGCGCGACGCGGGCCGCGAGGTCCGGTACGTGCAGAACGTCACGGACGTCGACGACCCGCTTCTCGAGCGCGCCACGGCGACCGGCGTGGACTGGCGCGACCTCGCTGCCGAGCAGACCGAGCTCTACCGCGGCGACATGACGGCGCTGCGCATCGTCCCGCCGGCTCACTACGTCGGGGCGGTCGAGACGATCCCGCTCGTCGTCGACGCCGTGGAGGAGCTGCTCGCGAGCGGCGCCGCCTACCGCGTGGCGGAACCGGACGCGCAGGGCCACGGCGTGGGTGACGTCTACGCCGACACCGCCGCCGACCCGCTGTTCGCCACCGAGAGCGGCCTCGGCGCCGCCGAGATGGCCGAGTTCTTCGCCGAGCGCGGCGGCGACCCCGACCGCGCCGGCAAGCGTCAGCCCCTCGACCCGCTGCTGTGGCGCACCGCCCGCCCGGGCGAGCCGCAGTGGGACGGCGCGAGCCTGGGCGCCGGGCGCCCCGGTTGGCACATCGAGTGCGCGAGCATCGTCAGGGAGTTCCTCGGCGTGCCCGTCGAGGTCCAGGCCGGCGGCAGCGACCTCGTCTTCCCGCACCACGCGTGCAGCGAGTCCCACCTGCGCATGCTCACCGGCCGCGACAGCGCCGTGGGCGTCCACGCGCACGGCGGCATGGTCGCCTACGACGGCGCCAAGATCAGCAAGTCGCTGGGCAACCTCGTGCTCGTCTCCCAGCTCGTCGCCTCGGGCGTCGACCCGATGGCCGTGCGCCTGGTCATGCTCGCCCACCACTACCGCGAGGACTGGGAGTACACCCCCGCCCAGCTCGAGACCGCCACCGAGCGCCTCGCCCTGTGGCGCCGGGCGATGAGCGCCGAGCGCGGCTTCGACGCCACCGGCATGCTCGAGCAGGTCCGCACCGCCCTTGCCAACGACCTCGACGCCCCCACCGCCCTCCACGCCGTCGACGCGTGGGTGGCGGCGTCCGAGTACGACGACGGCGCCGCCCACACCGGCCCGGACCGCGGCCCTGCGCTCGCCGCCCGGACCGTCGACGCCCTCCTCGGCGTGGCCGTCACCCCCTGATCCCGTGCTGGCCGTCGCGGTCCTCCTCGTCGGGCTGGGCGGCGGGGTGCTCGCGCGCCAGGTGGACGCGGTCCGTGCACGCCTGAGCACGGCGTCGACGACGATCCTCGCCCTCCTCGGCGCGGCGCTGGCGGGCCTGCCGCTGCTCGCCGGCGGTGGCGGGTGGTGGGTGCTCGTCCCGGCCGCGGCCGGCACGGCGGCCCTCATCGCGCTCGGTGCCGTCGTCAACGCGCGCTGGCTCACGCCGCTGCGCGAACGGTCGGCCGAGGGACCAACCCTCGCCGAGCGGGCCGAGTCCTGGGCCGAGCGCCACCACGTCGGACCGCGCGGGACCAACCTGCTCGCCGTCGCCGTCGGTTCGTGGACACGGGCGATCGACGTGCGGGTGACCGGGCTCGCCGCCGAGATGACGTACTACGGGCTCATCTCCCTCGTCCCGCTCCTCACCGCACTGGGGGCGAGCCTCGGCTTCCTCGAGCGGCTCGTCGGCGCCGAGGCCGTGACGCGGATCGAGGAGTCGCTCGTCGACGCCGTCTCCACCGTCTTCGCCGAGCAGGTCGCCTCCGACGTGCTCGCCCCGCTCATCGAGGGGCTGCTGCGCGAGGAACGCGCCGGCGTCGCCGTCGGCAGCGTGCTCGTGGCCCTGTGGCTCGCCAGCCGCATGTTCCGCGCGGCCATCCGGGCGCTGGACGACGCCTACCGGGTGCCCGAGCGGCGCGGCCTCGTCGGCCAGTACGCGCTCGGCATCGCCCTCGCGCTGGGCGCCGTCATCACGCTGCTCGTCATCCTCGCGCTCGTCGTCATTGGCCCACTGCTGGGCGACGGGCAGGAGATCGCCGACCAGCTCGGCCTCGGTGCCTTCTTCCAGGTGTCCTGGTCGGTGCTGCGGTGGCCGGCGCTGGCCGTCGTGACGACGACGTACCTCACCATCGTCTACCGCTACGGCCCGAACATCACGACGACGTGGCGGCGCTGCCTGCCGGGCGCGGCCGTCGGCACCGTGGGGCTCGTCCTCGTGTCGGTCGGCTTCAGCGCCTACCTACGCCTCGCGGGACCCGGCGCGCCGGGCGGCGAGAACGTCGAGGGCGCGGCGGTGACCGCCGCGGCGCAGACGATCGGGCTCGTGCTCGCCGGGGTGGTGTGGCTGTGGCTGAGCAGCATCGTCACGCTGGCCGGCGGCGTGGTCAACGCCGAGCTAGCGAGGGCTCAGCGCACGGGCGGCGGGGGAGGGGTGCCCCCGCCCTTGTCCCGGCGGCGCAGGTAGCGCTCGAACTCGCGGGCGATCGCCTCGCCGGTGGCCTCGGGCAGCTCGGCGGTGTCCTTGGCCTCCTCGAGCTGGCGCACGTACTCGGCCACCTCCGGGTCCTGCTCGGCGAGCTCGTCGACGCCCGCCTGCCAGGCGCGCGCCTCCTCGACGAGGTCGCCGAGGGGCAGCGGCTCACCGACGAGCTCCTCCAGCGAGCCGAGGAGCGCGAGCGTGGCCTTGGGGGAGGGCGGCTGCGCGACGTAGTGGGGCACGGCGGCCCACAGCGACATCGCGTGCATCCCGCGCTCCTGCGCGAGCTGGGCGAGGACGCTGACGATGCCCGCAGCACCCTCGTACTCCGAGCTCTCGACACCGAGGAGGGCCTGGACGCCGGGGTCGTCGCTCGTCACCTGGCAGGGGACCGGCCGGGTGTGCGGGACGTCGGCGAGGAGGGCGCCGATGCTCACGACGCTGCCCACCTCCCACTCCTCGGCGATGTCGAGGATCTCCTCGCAGAAGTCGAGCCAGCGGAAGGAGGGCTCGATGCCCTGGACGAGGACCACCGTGCGCCCGGCGACCGGCGTGCGGGCCACGGAGATCGTCGTCGTCGGCCACTTGAGGACACGCACGCCGTCCTCGTCACGCACGCTCATCGGGCGGTTGACCTGGAAGTCGTGGAAGTCCTGCGGGTCGAGGTCGTGCACCTCGTGAGCGCCCCACGCCTCGGCGACCACCTGCAGCGTCTGGCTCGCGGAGGAGCCGGCATCGTTCCACCCCTCGAACGCGGCGAGGAGGATGGCAGGGGTGCGCTCGGCGTCCTTCTCGGGCGCCGTGCTGGGCTCAGGCTGCTCGGTCATCCGCTCAGCCTATGCGGGCGAGCGGACCTCCTGTGTTCTCGACCGGGCGTGGCCACCGGAGGCGCGCGTGCGGAGGTCAGTGGACCGACCTGAGACCTACCGCCTATACGCGATAGTGCGCCGCACGTGTTCGGCCTGCTCGTTGCTCAGCATCCAGCGCGTTGCGCCTCGCTCGGCCAGCAGCCCGTACTGCGCTCGGAGGACATCGCGGACCCGCTTTGGGGACACATCGAGCTCACGGGCGAGATCGGCCGGGGTGCACACGTCATCCGCCATGGCGGGAGGCTATCTTCCGACGTCATGTCGCGTGCCGTGCGCGGCCTGTTCCGTATGCGACTGAGCCGTTCCATGACCACGCGCGTGTCGGGTCTTGTCCGCGCCGCAGACCTCCGGGACAGTGGTCCCGCGGGCACGCCCGTTCCGCACTGACCCTCGGGAGACTGCGATGTCCGACCGGCGCGCGTGGCAGAGAGAGGCCGACCGGCTCGGCAACGCCGACCCCGCCCACCCGACGGCCTGGTTCGAGCGGCTCTGGTCGGCCGCGCGGCGCGGGGAGGTGACGACGCCGTGGGACCGGACCGATCCGCACCCCGCCCTGGCCTCCTGGGCGCGGCCGCCTGACGGGCCTGGCCGCACCGCCGTCGTCGTCGGCTGTGGCCTGGGGGCGGACGCCGAGCACCTCGCGCGGCTCGGCTACGCGACGACGGCCTTCGACGTCTCCCCGTCCGCCGTCGCCGCCGCGCGGACGAGGAACGTCGGCTCGCCGGTGACGTACGCCGTCGCCGACCTCCTCGACCTGCCGCCCGCCTGGGCCGGCGCCTTCGACCTCGTCGTGGAGATCTACACCGTCCAGGCGGTGAGCCGTGACGTGCGCGGCCCGATGGTCGACGGCGTGCGCTCGCTCGTCGCGCCGGGCGGCACCCTGCTCGTCGTCCAGGCCGCTGCGGAGGAGCCCGACGACGAGGGCCCGCCCTGGCCGCTGACCCGCGCCGAGCTCGAGTCCTTCGCGACGCAGGGGCTCACGACCGTCGCGGTCGAGGAGATCGACGCCGACGGGCGCCCGTCGTGGCGTGCCGAGTTCCGGCGAGCGTGAGTCCACCCGCGCGCTCATGCCATGTGGCCCGGCCGCCTGGTCGACACCGTCAGCCCAGGTAGCCTGGACGAAGACCTGCCGTGCGACGCAGCGCCGACGACCGGTCGGTCGTGGCGCCGTCGCTGACCGATGGAGCCTCGCTTGACCCTCGCGAACTCAGCCACGTCCGCACGCCCCGACCACGCGCTGCGACTCCCCGCCGCCGTCCTGTGGGACATGGACGGCACCCTCGTCGACACCGAGCCGTACTGGATCGCCACCGAGGCCGCGCTGGCGGCCGAGCACGGTGGGACCTGGACCCACGAGCAGGGGCTGGCGATGGTCGGCAAGCCGATCACCCACACCGCGGCGAAGCTCCGCGAGCTGGGCGTGCCGGGCACGGACGACGAGGTCGCGGCCGAGCTCGTCCGCCGCGTCACCGAGCACATCCGCACCGACGGCCCGCCGTGGCGGCCCGGTGCCCGGGAGATCCTCACGGCCCTGGTCGAGGCGGGCGTGCCCTGCGCGCTCGTGACGATGTCCTACCGCTCGATGGCCGAGGCCGTCATCGAGACCCTGCCGGCCGGCACCTTCTCCGCCGTCGTCACGGGGGACGAGGTCACCCACAGCAAGCCGCACCCCGAGCCCTACCTGCGGGCCGCCGAGATGCTCGACGTCGACATCCGCGACTGCGTGGCCGTCGAGGACTCGGTGCCGGGCGTCGCCTCGGCGCTGGCCTCGGGCGCGGCGACGATCGCCGTGCCGCTCATGGTCGAGATCGCGCCGGGGCCCGGGCTCAGCATGCTGACAACGCTCGAGGGGCTCACGCTCAGCGAGCTCGCGACCGTCGCGTCCGGCGAGCCACTCGTCCGGTAGCAGCGGCCGCGCGTCTCACCGGCCGTCGTCGACGACGATGTTGGTGATGTCGGCGTCGCCGGTGTCCTCGAGGGGGACGTTCGGAACCTCTGAAAGCGGGATGTCGTGTACCTCCTGCGGGAACAGTCGCTCGGCCTCGAGCAGCTCGGCGAGCTCCCTGTCGACGTCCTCCTGGGTGTATGGCTCACCACCCTGGATCATGAGGTTCTCGATCTCGATGCGACGGTAGGCGACCTGCTGCTCCGGGGAAAGGTCGTCCATGAAAACGAAGTCATCGTCGCGTGGGACATCGCGAGAGAGATCGCGGGGAACGTCACCGCCTCCCACGATCGCGGCACCTGCGCCAACGACGACGGATGCAGCGCCAAAGGCCACCAACCAGTGCCTTCTGTCCATGTCCGACCCCCTCACGAGGCCCCGCCGTCCTCGCGACTCCGGGGAAGTGGGCCAAGGCTATGGGCGAGGGGGGCGGGGAGGGACGGTTTTCGAGGAGCTGAGGCGCTCCGCGAGGACAGTGTTCCGGAGCCTGGTCTCGGCATGCCGAGGACCCTCTCGGGGCCGACACTGACGGGGCGTGCCACCGTCGTGGCCTGAGATCCGCTCCCCGACAGTCCAGGAGGACCCATGACCGTTCCCGCCCTCACCCTCGACAACGGCGTCCAGATCCCTCAGGTCGGCTTCGGAGTGTTCCAGGTGCCGGCCGAGGAGACCCAGCGGGCGGTCGAGACCGCCCTCGAGGCCGGCTACCGGCACATCGACACGGCTGCCGCGTACCGCAACGAGGAGGGCGTGGGCGCCGCGCTGCGTGCGGTCGGGCTGCCCCGTGAGGACGTCTTCGTCACGACCAAGGTCCGCAACAAGGACCACGGCCTCGAGGAGACCCTCGCCGCCTTCGACGCCTCCAGCCGCGCGCTCGGACTCGACGTCGTCGACCTCTACCTCATCCACTGGCCGGTGCCGAGCAAGGACCGCTACGTCGAGACCTGGCGCGCCCTCGAGAAGCTCCACGCCGACGGCGCCGCCCGGGCGATCGGCGTCTCCAACTTCCTGCCCGAGCACCTGGAGCGGCTGCGTGCGGAGACCGACGTGCTTCCCGCCGTCAACCAGGTCGAGGTGCACCCCGGGTTCCAGAACCGCGCCGTGACGGAGGCGTCCGAGCGGGCCGGCATCGCCGTGGAGGCCTACTCGCCGCTGGGCCGGGGTGCCGCGCTGGACAAGCCGGAGGTCACGCGCACGGCGAAGGACCTCGGCGTCACACCTGCCCAGGTGGTGCTGCGCTGGCACCTCCAGCGTGGGCGGATCGTCATTCCCAAGTCGGCGACGCCCGAGCGGATCGAGCAGAACATCGACCTCTTCGGCTTCGAGCTCGACGAGGACCAGCTTGCCGCGATCGACGCCCTGGACGCCGGTGAGCGCACCGGCTGGGACCCCGCGACGATGGACCTGCCGCAGGCCTGAGCGCCGGCTCCGGGAGCGGCGGCGCTAAACCGTCGTCCCGCCCGCGACGGCCGGCACCGCGGTGGCCCCGGCCGCCGTCCGCCCGACGGCCGCGAGGAGGCGGTCCATGCCCTCCTCCGGCGGCTCCGGGGGCGTGCCGCCAAAGGACGGGCACTTGTCCCGGAAGCTGCACCAGTCGCACAGCCGCGAGACGCGCGGGCGGAAGTCACCGGTCTGCGCGGCGCGCGTGATGGCACCCCAGATCGACTCGACCTGCTCCTCGGTGGCGAGAAGCTCGTTCTCGGTGGGGTCGAGCGTGAGGACCTGCCCGTCGGCGAGGTAGACGAGCTGGAGGCGCCGCGGCGGGGTGCCGGTGAGGCGCCACAGCATGAGGCCGTAGAAGCGCATCTGGAACAGGGCGTCCGCGGCGTACTGCGGCCGCGGGGAGCGGCCGGTCTTGTAGTCGACCACCCGCACCGCGCCGTTCGGCGCGACGTCCATCCGGTCGACGAAGCCGCGCAGCATGATGCCGGAGCCGAGCTCCACCTCGAGGAGCTTCTCCCGCTCCGCCGGCTCCAGCCGCTGCGGGTTCTCCACCTGGAAGTACCGCTCGACGAGCTCACGGGCCGAGACGAGCCACGCCTGGAGCTCCTCCGGCGTCCCGAACATCTCCTCGACCTCGGGCCGCTCGGTGCGCAGCTCCTCCCACGCCGGCGCGAGGAGCTCGACGCCGGCGGCCGGGTCCCGCTGCGCAGCGGGCAGGTCGTAGAGCCGCTCGAGGACGCTGTGGACGAGGGTGCCCTTGACCGCGGCCGGGCTCGGCGGCTCGGGCAGCCGGTCGACGAGCCGGAAGCGGAACAGCAGCGGGCACTGCATGAAGTCCTTGGCGCGCGACGGCGACAGGGCCACCGGGCGCAACGCCGCCGGCTCCGCCGTGGGGGAGGCCAGGGCGGGGGACTCGGTGCTGCTCACTGCCATGGCGCCACTGTATGTCGGGGGTCCGACACGGCCGGGAAGCCCCGCCCAGGCTGTGGGCAAGGTCGCGAGGCGACATAGGCTGCAGCAATGGCACGGCTGGGTGAGCGCACGTCCTCGGGCTGGGTGATCGGGCACGTCCGCCGCGTCCCGGTCGTCTTCGCCCCGTCCTGGTTCTTCATGGCGATCGTCCTCGGCGCACTCGTCGCACCGACGATCACCCGCGTCGTGCCGGGCGCCGGGACGGCCGCCACCGTCATGGCCGCCGCGAGCGTGCCCCTCATGCTCCTGCTCGGCGTGCTCGCCCACGAGCTCGCCCACGGCATGGCCGGCCACGCCGTCGGCTCCCCGCCGCGCGAGTACGTCCTCACCCTGTGGGGCGGGCACACCCAGTTCACCTCCGACATGCGCAGTCCCGGCGCCTCCGCGCTCGTCTCCGTCGTCGGCCCGCTCGCCAACGCGGTCCTCGCGGGCCTCTCGTGGATCGCCGTCCTCCAGGTCGACTCCCCGCTCGCGTCGGTCGTGTGGCAGATCGCCGCGCTGAGCAACGCCGTCGTCGCGATCTTCAACCTCCTGCCCGGCTACCCGCTCGACGGCGGCCGCATCCTCGAGGCGATCGTCTGGAAGATCACGGGGGACCGGCTCACCGGGACGAGCGTCGCCGGCTGGGGCGGGCGCGTCGTCGCCGTCCTCATCGTCGTCGTCGGGCTGGGACGGCCCCTCATGGTGGGCCTGCGCCCGACGATCTTCACCGTCCTGTGGGTGGTGCTGCTCGCCGGCTACCTGTGGACCGCCTCCAGCCAGGCCGTCAACCTCGCCCGCGCCCGCCGCAACGCAGCGCACATCGACCTGCGTCTCATCGCCGAGCCCGCCGTCGCCCTGCCCGCCTCCGCCCCCGTCGCGGCCGCGGACACCGTGGGACAGCGGCGCATCGTCCTGCTCGACGACGGCGGCCGGGTGAGCGGGCTCGTCGACCCCTCGGTCCTCGCCCAGGTCCCGCCGCACGCCCGTCCCACCACGCCGCTGTCCGCGGTCGCCTCCGTGCTCCCCGCCGGGAGCGTCGTCACCGAGCTCCTGGGTGCCGACGGCGTGGGCGCCGCCGCCCGGGCCGCCCGCACGAGCCCCGTCGTCGTCCTCGCCGACGGGCCGGCCGGGATCGTCGGCGTCCTCACCGTCGACCGCCTCGAGGAGGCGTTGCGCCACGCCCCGCGGTGAACAGGCCCGCGATGTCGGTGCCCGGTCCTACCCTCCCGTCATGAGGAGGTGGTGACAGTGCCGCACCCGCGGATGTACGACGACGACGATCCCTACCTCGCCCGGCTGCGTCCCCTCGCGCTCGGCTTCCCCTCCGCCACGGAGGTCGAGACCTTCGGGCGGCCCACCTTCCGGGCGCGCAAGATGTTCGCGATCTACGGCGGGGGCACGAAGGGTCCGGCCGGCACGCGCCGCCAGTACGAGCACGGTCTCATCGTGGTCCCGGACGGGGAGGAGGAGCTGGCCGCCCTCCAGGAGGACCCGCGCGCCTTCGTGCCCGCGTACTACGGGCCCTTCGGCTGGGTGGGGATCGACCTTGCCGCCGCTGCGCCGGAGGAGGTCGACTGGCAGGAGGTCGCCGAGCTGCTCGACGGCTCCTACCGGCAGGTCGCCGGGCCGCGCCTCGTGCGGCGCCTGGACGAGGACGGCGGCCCCGCCGGGAGAGGAGGCGCCTGAGGTCTTCCCGGTGGCCCCTCGCGGTGCCACCCTGGAGACATGTGCCGCAACATCCACCCCCTGCACAACTACGCGCCGCCCGCCACGGACGACGAGGTCCACGCCGCCGCCCTGCAGTACGTGCGCAAGGTCGCCGGCATGACCAAGCCCTCGCAGGCCAACGCCGAGGCCTTCGAGCACGCGGTGGAGCACGTCGTCGCCGCCACCCGCGAGCTCCTCGACTCGCTCGTCACCCACGCCCCGCCCAAGGACCGGGAGGTCGAGGCCGCCAAGGCGCGCGAGCGCAGCCGGCTCCGCTTCCCCGAGCAGCAGACCGCCTGACGGCCGGAAGGCCCGACGGTCACGGCCCGTAGACTCGTCGACCGTGACTTCCGAACCCGCCACCGACCGCCCGCTCGGTCCCGCACGCCGTCGCGGACCCCTCATGATCGGGGAGCGGGTGCAGCTGACCGACCCGAAGGGCCGCCTGCACACGATCACCCTCGACCCGCAGGCCACCTTCCAGACGCACCGCGGCTACCTGCGCCACGACGCGATCATCGGCGGGGACGAGGGCGTCGTCGTCGCCACCACCGGCGGGGTCGAGTACCTCGTGCTGCGCCCGCTGCTGGCCGACCACGTCCTGTCGATGCCGCGCGGCGCCGCCGTCATCTACCCCAAGGACGCGTCGCAGATCGTCGCGATGGCCGACATCTTCCCCGGGGCGCGGGTCGTCGAGGCGGGCGTCGGCTCGGGTGCGCTGAGCATGTCCCTGCTCCAGGCCGTGGGCCCGCAGGGGCGGCTGCTGTCCATCGAGCGGCGCGCCGACTTCGCCGACATCGCCCAGTCCAACGCGCGGGCCTGGTTCGGGGAGGACCACCCCGCGTGGGAGGTCGTCATCGGTGACCTCGCCGACGTCCTGCCCACCGCCGTCGAGCCCGGGTCGGTGGACCGCATCGTCCTCGACATGCTCGCCCCCTGGGAGAACCTCGCCGTCGCGGCCGACGCCCTCGCGCCGGGCGGTGTCCTCATCGCCTACGTCGCCACCACCACCCAGCTCTCGCGCTTCGTCGAGGACGCCAAGGCCACCGAGCAGTTCACCGAGCCGCGCGCGTGGGAGACGCTCCTGCGCGGCTGGCACCTCGAGGGCCTGGCCGTGCGCCCGGACCACCGGATGATCGGCCACACCGGCTTCCTCGTCACCACCCGGCGGATGGCTCCGGGCGTCACGCCCCCGCTGCGCAAGCGCCGCCCCGCCAAGGGGTCCTACCCGGTGGAGGAGGACTGGGCGGAGGACCTGGGCGAGCGCACCGTCTCGGACAAGAAGCTGCGCCGCGTGCGCCGCGACCAGGACCGTGCCGAGCAGCTGCGGGCCTCCGGGCAGCCCGGGGACGCGGGACCGGCAGAGGGCACCGCCGCGGACGAGTCCGAGCCGCCCACCCTCTGACCCGCGCCTGCGGCCCCCACGGTGGGTGACCTACCGTGGGGGCGGTACCGAGCAGGGAAGGGGCCGACATGGCCGAGGCTGGGATGGACGACTTCCGCGTGAACCGCGTGCGCGAGCTGGAGCAGCAGGCGATCAGCCTCGCGACGAAGAACGAGCGGCTCGCCACGGCGCTCCAGGGCGCCCGCGACCAGCTCGCCACCATGCAGGAGCAGCTCGACGCCCTCTCCCGCCCGCCGGCCAGCATCGCCACCGTCCTGTCGGTCCACGTCACCGAGCGCGAGCTCGAGGTGCTGTCCTCCGGCCGCCGCCTGCGCGTGGCCGCCGCGCCGTCCCTGCCGCTGGGCGCGCTGCGCCCCGGCCAGCACGTGCGCCTCAACGAGTCGCTCGTCGCTGTCCAGGCGGGAGGCTTCGAGGACACCGGTGAGCTCGTCGCCGTCAAGGAGGTCGTCGACGACACCCGCGTCCTCGTCGTCGCCCGCTCCGACGACGAGCGCGTCCTGCGCCTCTCGGCGCCCCTGGCCGCCGCGGGCGTGCGGGTGGGGGACACCGTCCTCGCCGACCTGCGCAGCGGCTTCGCGCTCGAGCACGTCGAGCGCTCGGAGGTCGAGGACCTGCTGCTGGAGGAGACGCCGGACGTCGACTACGGCGACATCGGTGGTCTCGGCACCCAGATCGAGCAGATCCGCGACGCCGTCGAGCTGCCCTTCCTCCACCCCGAGCTCTACCGCGAGCACGGCCTCAAGCCGCCGAAGGGTGTCCTGCTGTACGGCCCGCCCGGGTGCGGCAAGACCCTCATCGCCAAGGCGGTGGCCACCTCGCTCGCCGAGGCCGCCGGCCAGGCCGACGGGCACCGCCCCGGCAGCTACTTCATCAACGTCAAGGGCCCCGAGCTCCTCAACAAGTACGTGGGGGAGACCGAGCGGCAGATCCGCGTCATCTTCGCCCGCGCCCGGGAGAAGGCCGCCCTGGGGCTGCCCGTCGTCGTCTTCTTCGACGAGATGGACTCCCTGTTCCGTACCCGCGGCACCGGCGTGTCCAGCGACGTCGAGACGACGATCGTGCCGCAGCTGCTCAGTGAGATCGACGGCGTGGAGAAGCTCGAGAACGTCGTCATCATCGGCGCCTCCAACCGCGAGGACATGATCGACCCCGCGATCCTGCGCCCCGGCCGCCTCGACGTGAAGATCAAGATCGAGCGTCCCGACGCCGACGGCGCCCGGCAGATCCTCGCCAAGTACCTCACCCCCGACCTCCCCATCCACCCCGAGGAGATCGAGCGCCACGGCGACGCCGCCGGCGCGGTCGCCGCGATGGGCGAGGCCGTCGTCGAGCGCCTGTACTCGACGACGCACGACAACCGCTTCCTCGAGGTCACCTACGCGAGTGGTGACAAGGAGGTCCTGTACTTCAAGGACTTCGCCTCCGGCGCGATGATGGCCAACATCGTCGACCGCGCGAAGAAGGCGGCGATCAAGGACCTCATCGCCACCGGCGAGCGCGGTCTGCGCACCGCGCACCTCCTCGCCGGCTACGCCGCCGAGATGCGCGAGAACGAGGACCTGCCCTCGACCACGAACCCCGACGACTGGGCGCGGGTGGCCGGGAAGAAGGGCGAGCGGATCGTCTTTATGCGCACCCTCGGCGGGTCGGGCATGACCGACGGCGCCGAGCCCACGCGGGTCGTGGAGACCCGCGACTACCTGTGAGCGGAGCGGGCCGATGACCGTGCACCGGATGATGGGCATCGAGACCGAGTACGGGGTCCTGCAGCCCGGGCAGCCGATGGCCAACCCGATGGCTCTGTCGGCCGCCGTCGTCGTCGCGTACGCGCAGACGGTGGGCGAGGGCGCGACGGCGCGGTGGGACTACGAGGGGGAGGACCCGCTGGCCGACGCCCGCGGCTTCCGTCTCGACCGTGCCGCGGCGCACCCCGACCAGCTCACCGACTCCCCGGCCGAGCGGGCCGCGGCGCTGGGACGCTTCCACCGCCGTCGCCCGGGCGTGGACGAGCCGGCCTCCGCGGCGACGTCGCTCGTGCTCACCAACGGTGCGCGGCTGTACGTCGACCACGCCCACCCGGAGTACTCCAGCCCCGAGGTCACCGGTCCGCGCGACGCGGTGCGGTGGGACCGGGCGGGGGAGGAGGTCATGCGCCGCGCCGCCGCCGCGCTGGCCGCCGAGCCCGCGATGCCCGACGTCGCGCTGTACAAGAACAACGTCGATGGCAAGGGCCAGTCCTACGGGACCCACGAGAACTACCTCATGGACCGGGCGGTGCCCTTCGGGGACGTCGTCCGCTACCTCACGCCCTTCCTCGTCACTCGCCAGGTGTTCACGGGCGCGGGCCGGGTGGGCCTGGGGCAGCGCTCGGAGGTGCCGGGCTTTCAGCTCTCCCAGCGGGCCGACTACATCGAGAACGACGTCGGTCTGGAGACGACCTTCAACCGGCCGATCATCAACACCCGCGACGAGCCGCACGCCGACGCGTCGCGCTACCGGCGCCTGCACGTCATCGTCGGGGACGCCAACCTCCTCGAGGTGGCGACCTGGCTCAAGCTCGCCACCACCTCCCTCGTGCTGTGGCTGCTCGAGCAGGACGCCGTGCCGCTCGCCCTGGACGCGATGGCGCTGGACGACTCCGTGGCGGAGACGCGGCTGGTCAGCCACGACACGACCCTCACCCACCGGCTCACGCTCGCCGACGGGCGGCAGATGACGGCGCTGGAGATCCAGCGGGTCTACCTCGACGTCATCGGTGATGCTCTCGGCGAGGACGTCGACGCCGAGACGCGCGCGGTCCTCGACCGCTGGGACTCGTTGCTCACCCGCCTGGGGGAGGACCCGATGTCCTGCGCCGCCGAGGTGGAGTGGGTGGCCAAGCTCAGGCTGCTCGAGGGCATGCGCCGCCGCGACGGCATCGGCTGGGACGACCCCCGCCTGGCTGCGCTCGACCTCCAGTGGTCCGACGTGCGTCCCGAGCGCAGCATCTACCAGCGCCTTGCCGCGTCCGGTGCTGTCGAGCTCATCGTGAGCCCGGAGGAAGTGACCGAGGCGGTCCACGCCGCCCCGGTGGACACGCGCGCGTGGTTCCGCGGCGAGACGATCCGCCGCTACGGCGCCGGGGTCGCGGCGGCCGGGTGGGAGTCGGTCGTCCTCGACGTGCCGGGCGAGGAGCACCTCGTGCGCCTGCCCATGGCCGAGCCGGCGCGCGGCAGCCGCGAGCACGTCGGGGAAGCACTGGACGCCAGCGCCGACATCGCCACGCTCCTCGAGGAGCTGCGCCGCCGCCACGGCTGACGCTCTCCTCATCGAGAGCCGACTTGTTCACCGAGACATGACGGTAGGGGGCGAACGATATGGGTCAGTGCGGCGCGTACGGGGATGTGGGACCAGGATCGGGCTGTGGGCCGTCTCCCCGTGGGTTGCTCTATTCGCTAACCCGGGAGGTTTCGCACTCCGGCCCTACCGGCAGGATGATGTCACTCTGGCCAGGCGGAGTTCTGGATGATCTCCACGAAGTTCATACGCTCGAACCCGGGCTGGGTGTGGGCCAGGACGTCGGCCTTCACGTTGCCGAAGGTGGTGTGCGGGCGGTCCTTGAGGCCCTCGGCGAAGGAAGCGATGATCTGCTTCTTGAAGCCTGGGCGCGGGTGGGCCGCGACGACGGCCGCTCGCTGCTCATCGGTGATCGTGTCGTAGCCCATTCCTAGGACGTCCAGCTCTACGCCTCGGGTCACGAGGGCGACCTCGGGGGCCATGTGCAGCGGGATCTCGGGCGTGGTGTGCAGGGCGATGGCGTTCCACACCCGATCGGCCGCCTCGCCGTCGATGCCGTAGGTTCCGAGGAAGCGGCGGGCCTCGTCGGCGGCGTCGATCTCGAACCGCTGGTCGGTGCGGCGGTAGCGCTCGGTGAGGCCCAGGTCGTGGAACATCGTGCCGATGTACAGCAGCTCGGGGTCGTACTCGAGGCCGTCGCGCTGCCCCCGCAGTGACGCGAACAGGAACACGCGACGGGAGTGGTCGTACACGAGCTGGGTTGCCACGTCGCGCAGCAGCGCCGTCGCATCCTTGGCCATCGCGCTGTCGGGGATCTGGACACCGGCGATCATCTCGGTCATCGGGGCCGCCTTTCGGAGGGGAACGGGGTCTTCAACCATCGTGGCGCCTACTGCTACGGTCACGCCATGTCATTCCAGCCCGATACCCCTCGGTTTCGGACATGAAGCACCGCGTCGGGATTGTGGTGTTCGACGGGATGACGCTGTTGGACGCCAGCGGTCCGGCCGAGGTGTTCCACCACGCCGACCCGTCCGGTGAGCACTACGACATCACCTACGTTTCCCCGGCCGGTGGCACCGTGGTCGCCTCATCCGGGATGGCACTGGCGGGAACTATCGCGGCCGACGACATCGCCCCGCTGGACACAGTGTTGGTGGCCGGCGGCCGTCACCTGGCAAGCGGTCCGTTCGACGCCGCGCTCCTGGCTGCCGTGCAACGGCTCGCCGACGGCGCCCAGCGGGTGGCGTCGGTGTGCACCGGCGCCTTTGTGCTCGCCGAGCTCGGCTACCTCGATGGGCGCCGCGCCACCACCCACTGGCGTCATGCCCACGTGTTGGCGCGGCTCTACCCGCGGGTGCAGGTAGAGCCCGACGTCATCCACGTCCGCGACGGGCGCTACCTCACCTCCGCCGGCATCAGTGCCGGAATCGACCTCGCCCTCGCACTCGTGGAGGCCGACCTCGGGGTAGACACCGCTCGCGAGACCGCACGCGAGCTGGTGATGTTCATGCAGCGCCCCGGAGGCCAGACACAGTTCTCCAGTGTCCTGCAAACCCCGCCCGCCCGGGCGCCACAACTGCGCTCACTCATGGACGCGGTGCTCGCCGAGCCCGCTGCAGAACACACGGTGGCCACGATGGCGGCCATGGCCGGCGTCAGTCAACGCCACCTCCACCGGATGTTTCGTACCGAGCTCGGCACACCACCAGGACGGTGGCTCGAGCAGGTCCGCGTCGACGTCGCCCGCACACTCGTCCTCGATGGCCACACCCTCACGCGTGTTGCGCAGCTGTGCGGCCTCGGCAGCGACGAAACGCTCCGCCGCGCCTTCGCCCGGCACCTGGGAACAACGCCCTCCAACTACCGGGCACGGTTCAGCACAGCGCTTGACGGCACCGTTCCGGCGAAGGGTCCTTGAGCGGACTGCGCCGGCTGCGCGGCTACTCATGTCTTCACGAACCACCTCGGTCAGCGCGGAGCGAGTGAGGTGCACCGGCCGGCCGCTCATGACGCGGCTTGCCCACCCGCGTGCCGTCCAGGTGATCTCTCCTGGTCCTGCCTGGGCTGGTGGCCGGTGGCGTCCTGTGGATCTACGCTCGGGCGATGCGCGATGAGGCTGCTTCCCCGGAGGATCTGTTTCACGGCTTCCCCGAGGGTCTTGCGATCTGCCGCGCGGTCCAGGAGGCCGTGCACGCGATCGGCGAAGCGACGGTGAGGGTGACCAAGAGCCAGGTCACCTTCGGCCGCCGCCGTGGCTTTGCCTACGTGTGGCGACCGGGGCAGTACGTCAATAGTGATGTACCAGCGGTGCTCTCCATCGCGCTGCCGCGCGAACTGAGATCCGAACGAATCAAGGAAGTTGCTCATTCCTCGGCGAAGGTGTGGATGCACCACATTGAGCTTCACGAGCCCAGCGACGTGGACGATCAGATCGTCGAATGGCTTACCGAGGCGTACGCGAGCGCACGTTGACCGCGGCACGGCCGCGCGCCGAGCCGCTGTGAGCGTCCCGGATGGGAACCACCCTCGGGGGGCGCTCTCCGTGGCTGCGACGGTGGCGCAAGCCACAGCCGAGAACCGCGAACCGTCAAGCATCCTGAAGAGGGCGACGAGCCCTCGTCGTCGCTGTAGCGGAATCGTTCGTTTGCGTACAGCAGACTGCCAGTGGTGCGCCGTGGCTGCCAAGAATGGAATGCGGCAATCAGAGCCGCACTGTCAACGTGATGCGGGACTCCATCCAGGGCTCCCGCCGCAGCTGACCGTGGAAGGCCGGCACGGGGATCCGATGGCAGCGGACTGGCATCGACGTAGCCCGTAGATGCCCGGGATAGGTGGGCGGCTTAGTGTGGCGCGGACAGTGCTAGACGACGTCACCGCGCTGCTAGCGCAAGCGCGTGCGGACGTAACCGCGCAGTCCACCGCCACCGTCGCCCAGCGGGTAGCGACCACGTTGTTGCGCCTGGCCGGGAAGTTCGGGCAGGACAGTGCCTGTGGTGGCACCTTGATCCAGCTGCCGCTGTCTCGCACCGACCTGGCCGGCATGGCCGGTTCGACACCGGAGTCCGTCTCCCGGGTGATGAGCCAGCTCCGCAAGGACGGCATCATCGACTCCGGACGCAGATGGACCGCCATCCTGGACCGCGGCCGTCTGCTCGCCACCGTGGCGGCCAGTGCCTGAGGGCCGAGGACTTGCTGATGTCTGTTGCGGTTGATTGACGTAGATCATGGTTCGGTTCCTGCCCCGCCCGTAACGTCGTAGCCAGCACCCAAGAAGGGTGAGACCTCGTCAGAAATGGAAGGGACACACTATGAGCACCACCGCTCCCACCACCACCCACACCATCCTGCGCGCCGAGGGCTTCTCCTGCCCCTCCTGCGTGGCGAAGATCGAGAAGCGTGTCGGGCGCCTGGACGGCGTCAGCGCCGTGAAGGTCCAGTTCGCCTCCGCGCGCATCGAGGTCGACCACGACCCGGCGAAGGCCAGCGTCGAGGACCTGATCGCCGCCGTTGCCAAGGCCGGGTACGTCGCCAAGCCCGCCGCATTCTGACGCCCGCCGCGCCAAGGAGAAGGACAGTGAGCGTGATGGCGCAGGCGGCGCACCTGCAGTTGCGCCTGGGGGAGTTGTTCTGCCCCTCGTGCGCCACCGACATCAACCGGCACCTGAAGCGTCTTGCGGGTGTGCAAGCCGTGCACGTCGATCTCGGCTCCGGCCGGGTCGACGTCGACTACGACCCTCAACGCTTGGACGTCGAGGACATCCTGGTGACCGTCGGCGGTGCCGGCGTTACCGCAAGCGTTGTCTCGGAGGACAGGTAGAACCGCCTCCACTGGGACAAGCGGGGACGTCGACCCGTGCCCAGACCGCAAGCGAGAGCCCAAACTGGCCGGACGGCCCCCGCCGCCAATCGGTGCCCGAACCGGTCACGGGCTCCATCAATGAATCAGGGGGAGCCTGCCCGCTGCTTTGTGGAGTTCGAGCCGCTGGTATTCCCCCGTCCGAAACTCAGGAGGTCGCTATGATCGTCAAGCTTCACCATGTCCCGCCGCGACTGGCGAGCGGGGCCTTCATCTTGAACACCGGAATCACGAAGCGGTCATTGGACCTCGAAGGGGCAACGGGGTTGCGGGACCAAGCCGCCAACGCGTTCCCGTTCTTGAAGAAGATGGACCCGGTCCGCTTCGGGAAGGCGTTGTCGACCTTCGAGATCGCTCTGGGCACGGCGCTGCTAGCCCCGGTGGTACCCACCCGGGTGGCCGCGGCCGGCCTGAGTGGTTTCTCGGCCGCATTGATGGCCGTGTACCTCAAGACGCCAGGCTTCACCCGTGATGACGGAATCCGTCCAGCGCCGGCTGGCATGGGGATTGCTCGGGACGTCTTCATGCTCGGTAGCGGTCTGGGCCTGATGGTGGAGGAACTGGCAACCAGGCGAACCTGACGGAGCCGTCCCGCCATGCGTATGACACCCTGAATCGCCCCGGGTCTCGTAGAGGCTCGGTTACGTGGAACCAGCCCCGGTCGGGACAGGTGTTTCAGGGTAGTGCTCGGGTGTGACGCTGGCCCAGTGGGCAGCTTCGAGCTCGGCCGGCGGGACGAGTCCGATTTCGCCGTGCAGGCGCCTGTGGTGAACCAGTCGACGTACTCGGCGACGGCGATCTCGACGTCGGTGACGTTCTTCCAACCGCCCTTGGGCCGCATGATCGGGTTGCGGATGCACTCGGCCTTGAACAGCGAGTTCAGCGCCTCGGCCATCGCGTTGTCGTAGGAATCACCGCGGCTGCCGACCGAGGCGACGGCTTCGGCCTCGGCGAGCCGCTCGGTATAGCGAATCGCTCGATATTGCACTCCTCTGTCGCTGTGATGGACCAGTCCAGTGACGTCGCGGCCCGCGCGCTGCCGGTTCCACAGGCCCATGTCCAAGGCATCCAGCGCCAGGTCGGTGCGCAACGACGTCGACACCTGCCAGCCGACGATCATTCGACTGAACACATCCAGGACGAACGCCGCGTAGGTCCAGCCCGCGTGCGTGCGCACGTAGGTCAGGTCCGCGACCCAGAGCTGGTTGGGGCCGGTCGCGACGAACTTCCGGTTCACCAGGTCCTCAGGCCGCTCGGTCTCGCCGCCATCGCCGATGGTGGTCTTGCGGGTCTTCTCCCGCGAGATTCCACGCAGACCCTCTTGCCGCATCAGGCGTTCGACGGTGCACTTGGCGACCTTCACGCCTTCACGGTTGAGCTCGGCGTGGATCTTCCTCGCTCCGTAGACACCCAGGTTGGCCTTGTGGGCGACCTTGATGTCGGTGACCAGCTCGGCGTCGCGGATCGCGCGCGCCGACGGCGCCCTGGTCTTCGTTGCGTAGTAGCCACTCGGGGCGATCTGAACGCCGGCCTTCTTCAGCACGGTGCAGATCGACTCGACCCCGACCTCGCGCCCATCCACGATGTCGTGGCGGTGGGCGTCGATGTAGGCGACTACTTGCTGGTGGGGCGGTCGAGCTCCGCCGCGAAGAAAGCCGCCGAGGTCTTCAAGATGTGGTTCGCGCGCCGCAGCTCGCGGTTCTCCTGCTCGAGCTTGGCGATCCGCTCGGCCTCGGCACTCGTGGTGCCCGGACGCGCGCCGCCGTCGATCTCGGCCTGCCGGACCCAGCCGCGCAGGGTCTCCGGATGCATGCCGAGCTGCTCAGCCACACGCTGGATCGCGCCCTGCTTCGTAGCGGGGTCCTGCCGGAGCTCCACGGCCATCCTCGTGGCACGCTCACGCAACTCGTCGGGGTACTTCCTCGGTGCTGCCATGACTCTCATCCTCCATGGATTGAGAGCCTCCACCAGACCCGGGGCGATTCACCCGGCCCCACGGGTCCCGTGGAGTGGGGTGTGGTCATGGGCGCCCGCGGGCCAAGGCTACGTGGCTCGTCCGGCCGCATTCTGAGCCAGACCAGCTGAGCGTCGCGCCAGCACGCTGGAGCAGTCCCGGCGGCGGTACACGGACGGGTCTGCGGTTGATTGACGCCGGTCATGGTTGCCCGGTGCCGATCTTCGTAACGTCGTTGTCAGCACCTCGAACTGGGGTTGGACAGTTATAGGAAGGTCGAACAGCGATGAACAAGCTGCAGCAGTGGTGGTACGGCAGGTGGACGATCCCGGTCCTCTCGGGCACGTTGATCCTCATCTCCTTCTTTGTGGCCCGCGTCCTGGGGTCCAATGCCTGGAGCAACTCCTTCATGGTGGCCGCCGCCGTGGTCGCAGGTACCCCGATCGTGACCAAGGCCGCCCGCGCGCTGATGGCCCGGGTCATCGGCATCGACCTGCTGGTCTCCGTCGCCGCGATCGGTGCGGTCATCATCGGGGAGTACTGGGAGGCCGCCGCGGTGACCTTCCTCTTCGCCATCGGCCACGCCCTTGAGTCAGCCACACTCAACAAGACCCGCTCGGCGCTAGCCGAGCTGGTCGCCGTCGCCCCCGACGTCGCCGTGGTCATGCGTGACGGTGAGCAGGTCGAAGTCCCTGCCGCCTCGGTGGCCATGGGCGAGATCGTCCTGGTCAAGAACGGCGCCAAGGTCCCCGTCGACGGCGAGGTCGTCGCCGGCACCGGCGCCCTGGACGAGGCCTCCATCACCGGAGAGTCCATCCCCGTGGAGAAGTCCAAGGGCGACCACGTCTTCGCCGGCACCGTCGCCAAGGGCGGGTTTCTCCAGGTGCTGGCCACCGGAATCGGCGCCGACACCACCCTGGCCCGCATCATCCACCGCGTGGAGGACGCCCAGGACGCCAAGGCCAAGACCGCCCAGTTCATGGACCGGTTCTCCGCCTGGTACACCCCGGCCATCATGGTCCTGGCCCTCGTGGTGGGCCTGCTCACCGGTGACGTCGTCCTCGGGCTGACCCTGCTGGTTATCGGCTGCCCCGGCGCGCTGGTCATCTCCATCCCCGTCTCCATCGTCGCCGGCATCGGCCGGGCCGCCAAGGACGGCATCCTGATCAAGGGCGGGGAGTACCTGGAAACCTCCGGCAAGATCACCGCCGTCGCAGTCGACAAGACCGGCACCCTGACCAAAGGCCGCCCCCACCTGACCGACGTCGTCGTCCTGGACCCGACCATGGACCGCAGTCAGGTGCTGACCTGGGCCGCCCGGGCCGAGGCCGGCTCCGAACACCCCCTCGCCCGTCCCATCCTGGACGCCGCAGCCGCAGAGGGGGTGGCCACCCCGGGCCTGCCCGAGGTCACCGAGCCCGTGCCCGGCAAGGGCATCACCGCCACCACCGGCGGACACCGGGTCCTGATCGGCAACCTGGCCCTGCTCGAGCAGTACGGCATCGCCGACACCGTCGGCGCCGGGCAGGTGGCTGATGAGCTCGCGGCCGCCGGGCGCACCGCGATGATCGTGGCGCTCGACGAGACGGTGGCCGGTGTGGTCGCCGTCGCCGATGAGGTGCGCGCCGACGCCGCGGAGATGGTCGCCCGCCTGCACGAGGCCGGGGTGAAGAAGGTGGTCATGCTCACCGGCGATGCCCCGCTCGTGGCCGACGCCGTCGGCCGGGCGATCGGGGTCGATGAGATCCGGGCGGGTCTGCTGCCCGAGGACAAGCTCGACGCGGTGGCCGACCTGCAGCGTCAGGGTCACGTCGTGGCCATGGTCGGTGACGGCGTCAACGACGCCCCGGCCCTGGCCACCGCCGATATCGGCGTAGCCATGGGTGCGGCCGGCTCGGCCGTGGCCGTAGAGACCGCCGACATCGCCCTCATGGGCGACAACCTGCTCAAGCTCCCCGAAGCGATCGGCCTGGCCCGGCGCACCGTGAACAACATGCGCCAGAACATCACCATCGCCCTGATCACCGTGGCCGTGCTGTTGGCCGGAGTGCTGCTCGGCGGAGTGACCATGTCCATCGGGATGCTCGTCCACGAAGCCTCGGTCCTGGTCGTGATCGTCAACGCCATGCGCTTGCTGCGCCGCCACCAGGACACCACCAGCACCACGGCGACACCTTCCGCGCCAGTTACCGCCGCACCGATCCCAGCTGCGGTCCGGTCCTGACCCTCTACCCCGGCCGGGACGCCTCATCCACCGTCCCGGCCAGGCGCGGATGTATCACCGCCGGGTAAGCCCGGCACAACCACAACAGGAGGAATCATGAGTAACGAAGAACACTTCACCATCGAGGGCAACGTCGAGCACTTCACCATCGCGCGGGTCGCCCAGGACAATCCCGACTTCCGCCGGGTGCTGTGGACCGGCCAGCACGCCCAGATCGTCATCATGACGATCCCCGCCGGTGGCGAGATCGGTGAGGAGGTCCACGAGCACACCGACCAGATCCTGACCTTCGTCAGCGGGGCCGGTCAGGCCGACCTCAACGGCCATACCCACCCGATCGAGGCCGGTGACCAGTGCGCCGTCCCCGCCGGCGCCCGGCACAACTTCCGCAACACCGGTGACGAGCCGCTCGTGCTCTACACCATCTACTCCCCGCCCGAGCACGCGGCCGACGGCGCCTACCCCACCAAGGAAGAAGCCGACGCCGCCGAGGCCGCTGGCCAGGACGAACCTCCCACCGCCGCCTGACCGGCCATCCCCGCGCAGCGAACTCAGCGGCTGTTGGCCGCACCTGTCTCACCCGCTTCGAACACACAGCAGAAGGAGAAGAACCCCATGTCCAAGGTGTACGTATTCACCGACTTCGGCGGCCCCGAGACCCAGGCACTCATCGACCGTCCAGCGCCGCAGCCCGGCCCCGGTGAGCTCGCCGTCCGGGTCCGCGCCGCCGGTGTCAACCCCGTCGACTACAAGACCCGCGCCGGCCGCTACCGTCGGGACCAGCCGTTGCCGGCCCCCATGGGTCAGGAGGTCTCCGGTGTCGTCACCGCCCTCGGTGAGGGAGTCGAAAGCTTCGCCGTGGGCGACGAGATCCTCGGCCCTGTGGTCCCGGACTACGGCGCCTTCGCCGAGGACACCCTCGTGCGCGCTACCGATGCCGTGGCCAAGCCGGACGAGATCGCCTTCGCCGACGCGGCCACCATCCCCGTCGCCGGGGCCACCGCCTACGACGCCACCCACCAGATCGAGCTCGAGCCCGGCCAGCAGCTCCTCATCCTCGGGGCCGGCGGCGGTGTCGGACTCATGGCCGCCCAGATCGGCAAGGTCCACCAGTTCACCGTCATCGGCATCGCCTCGCAGGCCAAGCGCGAGATCGTTCAAGCCACCGGAGCAACGTTCATCCCCTCCGGTGCAAATGTCGCCGACCAGGTGCGCCAGATCGCCCCCGAGGGGGTAGACCTGATCCTGGACCTCGTCGGTGGCGATGCCCTGCGTCAGGTCGCCGGACTCGTCACCGACCCGGCCAGGACCATCTCCGCCGCCGACCCCGACACCGTCACCGAGCTCGGCGGCAGTCCCCTGAAGCGCACCACCGAGGCACTGGAGAAGATCACCGGCGTCATCGAATACAACCTCGTCGACCCCAACGTCTCGGCCCTCTACCCGCTGGAGGACGCGGGCGAAGCCATTGCTGCGGTCGAGAGCGGCCACGCCACCGGCAAGATCGTCATCCAGCCTCACAACGCCTGACGCGGGTTGACCGGTTGCGTATGTGAAGCACCTGGGCCGGGCCCGGTAGCACCGCGAGCACCCTCGCCATCGGCGTCAGCTGACCCGGCCGCCACACAACTCCGATAGAACCCCGCCATATAACGACGCAAGCCACAGCGACGGAGACCCGCTTGACGGCGTCCCGCGACGGAGCCGGTTGCGGGACGCCGGCAAGGTGAGGCGTTCAGCCTCGTGCCGACGCGGCGGCGAGCTGGGCCTTGGCTGCCAGCCGTTGGCGTTGGATGGCGCGATAGACGGTGGACCGACCAACGCCGAAGAGTTCGGCGACCTCGAGGGTGCTGTACTCACCGCTGTGGACGAGCGACACGAGATGTGCTTCCTGTTTACGGCTGAGCTTGGGCTGCTTGCCCTTCAACCGACCCTTGGCCTTCGCGACCTTCATGCCCTCGACAGTGCGCAGTCGGATCAGGTCGGACTCGAACTCCGCGACCATGGCCAGCACGTTGAACAGGAGACGACCAACGGCGTCGGTCGGGTCGTAGACGGACCCACCGAGCGAGAGGCTGATCTGCCGGGCGGTCAACTCGTCCGCGATCGCCCGCGCATCGGGCAGGGACCGGGCAAGGCGGTCGAGCTTCGTGACCACCAGCGTGTCCCCAGCCCGACACGCGGCCAGGGCCTCGCGCAGGCCGGGGCGTTCTCGGTTGGTGCCGGTCAGGCCGTGATCGACATAGATGCGTTCTTCCTCGACGCCGAAGCTGAGCAGGGCATCGCGTTGCGCTGTGAGGTCCCGCTGATCGGTGGAGCATCGGGCGTACCCGACAAGTAGTGCGCTCATGGCGCACCTCCCCAAGGGATCGGCCCGGCCGTGCCACGAATGTGGTCGACTCGGGCGCCGGGCGGAGCCCGACACCACCAGCGGCTGCCTTTCCTTCTCGGTGCGCAAGTGCTTCCGGTGACCATCTTTTCGTCATACGATTTTGGTCATGGTGAGCGAGGAGCAGATCCGGCAGTGGGCTCAAGAGGCTGAGGCCGGGTATGACGCCCAGGAGTTGAAGCGCCGCGGCCGTGGTCGTCCGGGGCGGGGTGCAGAGCCGATGCAGGTCGTCGCTGTCCGTCTCACTGCCGAGGAGCTCGCTGCGGTCGACGCCATCGCCGAGCGCGAGCACATCTCGCGGTCCGAAGCTATCCGCAGGGCATTGGCCGGCTTCGCAGCGTGAAAGTCCATCCCAGCGCACTGAAGCACGGAGTGCTTGCAGACGACGCTGTTCAAGCGGCCGACTGGCCGCTCTGGGTGGAGCCACTCGATGAGGAGGACTGGCCCCACCGCGAACTGCGACTCGGATTCGACACCCACGCTCGCCTCCTCGAGACGGTCGTCCTTGTCTTCCAGAGCGGCGAAGAACTCGTTATTCACGCGATGTCAGCCCGCAGGCAGTACTGGGACCTCCTGCCCTGAAGAGGTTCTCACCTCACCACAAGCGGATCGGCGAATGGCACCATGGCCTGATGCATGAGTGGCCAGCGTGGGCGACGGAGGAGGTGCACGTCGAGCCACCTCAAGAGGAGTGCCAGCGGCGAGGAGCGCGTCTGTGCCGGGAGTTGGATGCCGTGCTCGCCCGCTGGCTGGTAGCGCCCACCCGGCACGTGGGGTCCACTGCCGTGCCGGGGCTGGCAGCTAAGCCAGTGATTGACGTGCAGGCCGCGGTCGTCGACCTCGGCTGCGCGGACGCTGTGGCCCAAGCTCTGGCCGCCACTGGCTGGCACCTCGTTCCTGCCCAGCTCGACGCGAGGCCCTGGCGTCGCTTCCTGATCCAGGTGGTTGACGAGCACCGTGCAGCGCACCTGCACCTACTGTCGGCCGACAGCACCCGCTGGGCAGAACAGCTGGCGTTCCGCGATGCGCTTCGCGCGCTGACCCTGCGCTCGTGCGGCGCTACGCGGAGTTGAAGCGCACCTTGGCTGCGGAGCACGCCACGGACCGTGAGGCGTACACGGCAGGGAAGGCCGACTTCTGGAGTGTTCTCCGAGATCGGCGACGTCCCGACCGAGGGTGAGAGCTGTCCCGTCACCGGATCCGCCGCCGGACTGGCGTGACGGTAGACCGCCGTCCGCGTAACCGCCGACGCCTGGAGTCATCGGATTCGCGTGTCCAGTCGCTCATCCACGGTGGCTGCCAGGATGGACAAATGAGTGAACTTACCGGGTGGCGACGGGCTATCGGTCATCAGGGAACGTTCTTGGCCGCTCTAGCGCTGTGGCCACCGGAGCGCGCGGGGAAGGTGCGTCACTTGCAGTCCGGCTTCGGGGCGGTGTGGTCGTTCCAGCAGGGCAACGGGCAGGGGGTCGTTGAGAGCGGGCCGATTGACCTCGTCAATGCCCGCAGTCTTGCTCCGGGCAGCACTGGCCACGTACTGATTCATCCGATGCTGCCCGAGGCATGGCAGGAGATCCAACCAGGCGCGCTACTCGAGCTTTTGTCTCTGCGCTCGCGTCCGCGGGTCATTGGGGAAGCAACCGTCCTTGAGCGCCGCGGCGTTCCAGCATCGGCGCCGATGAACCCGCTGCCCTTTGAGGAGACGCCTGCTCGAGCTCGCCTTCGGGCAGTCACGCCCACACCGGAGGACGAGCGGCCTGCCCTGGAGCCACCGACCGTCACGGTCGAAGCAGCAGTTCTGCCTCTTCTCAGCTCGCATTGGGGCCACACCGCAGATCCCGGGACGTCTCCCACGTCCAGGGCAGAGGAGGTCCGACTTGCCGCGCGACTTCCGGACCTCGCACTGGATCGCACGGTCACGACAGTGGTGGCCGTTGGGGGCACGGAGCGGCCTACGCTCGCTCGCGTGGCGTACTTCTCCGGTATCGATGCTGATGGCATACCCTGCGGGGAACGCCGCGAGGTCGATATGGATGGGCCCACGCGACTGGCGGAAGTCGATAGGACTCGCGACGGCCACTGGTGTTTGGCCATCCCAGCGGCCGCGACAGCGAAGGCTGTCATCATCACGCTGACGTTCGCAGGTAATCCACTGAGGACGTCGCAGCGTTCGGCGACTTGGGGATTTCGTATCCGCTGAGCTCGCGACGATGCAATTTTACTGATGGACGTCCCGATCGCGGATCGTCAACCGGAGGCATTCGGCGAACCCAGACACTCGCCGGTGCGAGACCTCGGCACTACAGTCGCGATGGTGGCGAGAGTTCTCGTAACGGGGATGTCGGGCACCGGGAAGTCGACCGTGCTCGGAGAACTGGAGCGGCGCGGCCACGTCGTCGTCGACACCGACTACGGCGGATGGACGCTCCCGGATGGCACGTGGGATGAACCCCGGATCTCTCAGCTCTTGGCCGATCATCGTGATGTCGTCGTGTCCGGCACCGTGGATAACCAAGGCCGGTTCTATGACCGGTTCGATCATGTGGTCCTGCTCAGCGCACCGCTCCAGGTGCTGCTGCAGCGATTGAGGTCTCGGACGAACAACCCCTATGGCAAGTCGGAAGTGGAAGCGGGGGAGGTAGCGAACTACGTCGAGACAGTCGAGCCGTTGCTGCGGCGAGGTGCGACAGTC
Source organism: Georgenia sp. Marseille-Q6866 (assembly GCF_965111665.1). Classification (NCBI taxonomy): domain Bacteria; kingdom Bacillati; phylum Actinomycetota; class Actinomycetes; order Allobogoriellales; family Allobogoriellaceae; genus Georgenia; species Georgenia sp. Marseille-Q6866. The sequence goes on from NZ_CBCOOR010000001.1 coordinate 326,349, forward strand.
GAGCTGAATGGTGAGCGTTCAGTGGCGGAGCTTGCAGATGCGGTTCAGCGCCTCCTCTCGGCGCCCTGATGGCCAGCGGAGCGTTCATGTCCCGCACATCGATCGCTGACCGACGTTGCACTCGTGAATCCCTCAGGGGCGCGGTGACCGAACGCCTTCGTCCGTGGCCTACCGATCACCGACGCACGTGGGACCTTGATCGCGCCGGTGCCTCGAGCTCGCAGGCCGTGCGCAGCTTCGCCACGACACGTTTCACCACCGTTCGACGCCCGACTAACCCATACGCCACGACCTCACGTCCAGAACGGAGACGAATGCGGACGGTCGTCCAAGACCAGGAGCCCACCGGGGCAAGCAGGCCGTCATACTGGACCGCACTGATGTCCACGACCTCGGCCCGGGACAGGCGGCGTGTGCTGTAGAAGTTGGTGACGACGAGCGAGTGGTCAGAGACGCGCACGCCGAGGAAGAACGTCCGCGCGGCGACGAGAGCACACGCGATGAGCCGTCGCATTGGAGCCCAGAACTCCTACACGCCTCGATATGCGGACCGGCCTTGACACTCGAGGGCTCGGCCGACACGGACCGTCGTAATCGGAGCCCGAATCGACGCGCGACTCCCGTCAGCGAGATGCGGAGGGACATGTCCCGCAGGAGATCGCCTTCAGGACGTGACGTGAACGGGGCGCGCAAGGCATGCTCCCCGGCATGGACGTTCTACTGCTCGACTACAACGGTCCCGGCCGTCACTATCGCCTCCGCGGTGCCCAGCCTGACGGATTGGGCGTCGTTCTCATCGAGGACGGTCGCAAGTCGTGGACTTTGACGACCAGGACGGCGGCCGACGGGACTCCGTTGGCGGTCGCGTACTGGGACTAATGTGTCTTCGGCAGGCGATGGCTCTGTGGACCGATGCGGGCGCACTATTGTCGCCCGGTCAGGTGTAGCTCTACCTAGGTCAGCTGACGGGCTGGATCTCGTTCCACGCCTGGACCTCGCACTGGCTGTCAGCGTTGTTGCCCACCGCGATGACCGAACCGTCGGAGCGAAGGCCGACGGTGTGAGTGGAGCCGGCGGCCACGCTGATGACGTCTCGCCAGGCACCGACGTCGCACTGCCCATGGTCATTGTCTCCGGTGGCGACGACTCGGCCCGCGGCAGTCACTCCGACGGTGTGATAGCTACCGGCGGCCACGGCGGTCACGTCCTGCCACTCATCCACGCCGGTCGCGGAGGCCCGGCTACCAGACCTCACGACTCGGCCGTCTCTGCGCAGGCCCACTGTGTGCAGATACCCGGCTGCCACGTCAGTGAGCTCGCGCCACGCGTCAACGTCGCATTGCCCTCGGCGGTTGCTTCCTGCGGCTACCGCCGTTCCATCGGCGCGCACTCCGACGGAGTGCCAGTCACCGCACGAGATGGCGACGACTTCCCGCCAGTTCTGCACATCGCACGCGCCCTCAGAAGCTCGTCCGGCGACGAGAACCCTGCCATCGCTGCGTAAACCGAGCGTCCGCCGCCACCCGGCCGCCACCGCGACCACGTCCGCCCACGTGTCGAGGGAGCACTGCCCGTCGGCGTTCCACCCTGCCGCGACCACGGTGCCATTGGATCGAAGGCCTACTGTGTGCGATCGCCCTGTGTTTGCGGCGGTGTGCACGTTGCCAGCAGCGACGGCAACGATGTCGAGCCAGTGACCGACATCGAGTTCACCAGAGCCGTCTCTCCCTGCAGCGACGACCAACCCGTCGCGGCGCCGACCTACCGAATGTCGCCTTCCGGCGGCCACAGCGGCTCCGCGTGTCATCGCTCCTCCTCGCCGCGCGTCGCGTCCTCCACCGCACTCTAGGCGCGACCCCTGCAAGGCCTACAGCAAGCGGGCACCGCGCACGCACGTGCCCCACGGGACGAACCCCTACCGGCCGGGTGCCTCGCTGGGCTGCAGCGACGTACGTGTGGACAGAAGGCTGTCCCGCATGACCCGTCCGTTGATGTGTCCCGGTGAGGGTGCGCTGACCGACAGCTCCTCGACTCACGTTCCGCCAAGCCAACATGCCCGAGTCCGTGCCGTCCGTGACGGCAGGCTGCTGCACGGTCGCAAATGACCCAGCTGCTCGCACCAGCGACGATGCGAACTAGGATCGACGGGTAGTCGAGAAGGAGGCAGCCACCATGGCCCGTCAGGAGCAGCAGCGCCGGAGCGAGCGCGAGCCGGAGGAGCCGACGCCGCCGCCGCTGCCCGCACCCACCGGGGCGAGCGCGCAGGCGCAGAGCGCCGAGCTGGACGACCTCCTCGGGGAGATCGACTCCGTCCTCGAGACGAACGCCGAGTCCTTCGTGCGCGGGTTCGTGCAGAAGGGCGGGCAGTGAGCCTCGCTCCCCGCATCGTCGGCATCGAGACCGAGTACGGGATCACGGTTGACGGCGCGCGCCGTCCCGAGAGTGGCCCGCCGATCGGTGCCGACGAGGCCGCCCGCTACCTCTTCCGCAAGGTCGTCGAGTGGGGCCGCTCGTCCAACGTCTTCCTCCGCAACGGCGGCCGGCTCTACCTCGACGTCGGCTCCCACCCCGAGTACGCGACGGCGGAGTGCGACGACGTGCGTGACGTCGTCGTCCAGGACCGGGCCGGTGAGGCGATCCTCATCGACCTCGCCGAGGACGCGACCGCGCGGCTGGCCGAGGACGGCATCGGCGGGCGCGTCCACCTGCTGAAGAACAATGTCGACTCCGAGGGCAACGCCTTCGGCTGCCACGAGAACTACCTCCTGCGCCGGCGCCGCGACTTCCAGCGGACCGTCGACCAGCTCGTCCCCTTCTTCGTCACCCGCCAGATCCTCACCGGCGCCGGTGCCGTCCGCCAGACCGCGGGCGGGGCGACGTACTGCTTCTCCCAGCGCTCGGAGCACCTGTGGGACGCGATGAGCTCCGCGACCACCCGCTCCCGGCCGATCATCAACTCCCGCGACGAGCCGCACGGGGACCCCGACCTCTACCGCCGCCTGCACGTCATCTCCGGTGACTCCTCGGTGGCAGAGACGACGACGCTCCTCAAGCTCGGCATGACGGCGCTGCTCCTCGACCTCGTCGAGTCCGGCAAGCGGGTGGACGACCTCCTCCTCGCCGACCCGATGCGCGCCATCCGCGACGTCTCGCGCGACCTCACCGCGACCACCCCGCTCGAGCTCGTCTCCGGCCGCCGCCGCAGCGCCTTGGAGATGCAGGAGGAGTACCTCGAGCGGGTCCTCGCGCACACCTCCGGCATGAGCCTGCGCCCCGTGGAGCAGCAGGTGCTCGAGCTGTGGGAGCGCGGGCTGCGCGCCCTGCGCACCGGGGACCACTCGCTCGTCGACACCGAGCTCGACTGGGCCATCAAGCAGCGTCTCGTGGAGCGCTACCGCACGAGCAGCGGCGCGGGGCTCGCCGACGTGCGTGTCGAGCGGCTCCTCCTCGCCTACCACGACATCTCGCCGACGGACGGGCTGGCCGAGAAGCTGCGGGCCCGCGGGCTCATGGCACGCATGGCGACGGACGAGGAGATCGCCGCCGCACGGACCACGCCGCCGCAGACGACGCGCGCCAAGCTCCGCGGGGACTTCGTCGCCGCCGCGCAGGAGCGCCGCCGCGACCACACCGTCGACTGGGTGCACCTCAAGCTCAACGACGCCTCCCAGCACACCGTTCTCTGCAAGGACCCGTTCGCGAGCAGCGACGAGCGGGTGGCTGCCCTCATCGCGGCGATGGGGGCCTGACGTGCTCCGCCTGCGCGCCCTCGTCGTCGCCCTTCTCGCCGTCCTCGTCCTCGCCGGCTGCTCGCAGGAGCCCGAGGCCCCTGTCGAGGAGCCGCCGACCATCGCCGTCACCGGTGCCTTCGGCCGCCCACCCGTCGTCAGCTTCGACGCGCCGCTGGAGCTGACCGAGGAGGACACCGAGGTGCTCGTCGAGGGGGAGGGGCGCGAGCTGCGTGACGGCGGCCCCGCGCTCATCGCGCTGAGCGCCTACGACGGCGACACCGGCGAGCCGCTCCCGGACCGCGGCACCGGCACCGCCCGCACCCTGCTCCTCACCCCCGAGCAGGTCGGCGAGGACGTCCACCCGCTCCTCGTCGGCACGCCCGAGGGCAGCCGCCTGCTCGTCACCCAGCCGGTGAGCGCCGACGACAGCGAGCGGATGCTCGTCCTCGTCATCGACGTCCTCCACACGGTCGCCCAGGGGGAGGAGCTCGAGCCGGAGGAGGGGATGCCCGCCGTCGCGCAGGACAACGACGGCGTGACGATCTCCCTGCCCGACAGCGACCCGCCGTCCGCGCTCGAGGTGGACACCGTCATCCGCGGCGACGGGCGCCAGGTGGCGCCCGGGCAGGCGATCACGGTGCAGTACCAGGCCGTCACGTGGCCCGGCGGCGACATCTACGACTCGACGTGGGCCGACGGCCAGGTGCCGCGCACGATCCTCGTCAACGACACCTTCACCGGCCTGCGCGACGGGCTCGTCGACCAGACGGTCGGCTCGCGCGTGCTCGTCGTCGTCCCCCCGGAGCTCGGCAACGGGACGCAGACGCTCGTCTTCGCCGTCGACATCCTCGCCGCCTCCGACGTCGAGGAGCAGGAGGAGGCGCCCAGCTAGCCGGCTCCTCCCGCGTCGAGCGGGCTGCCGATCCGCAGCAGGTTGCCACTGCGGTCCACGACCGCCAGCTCCCGCATGCCGTGCTCGGTGGACCTCGGCGCGACGATCCGGCTACCGGTGGCCGGGTCCGGCTGGACGAGCGGCTCCCACACGCGGTACACCGCGTCGGCGTCCTCGACGTAGACGTAGCAGCTGCCGGCGGAGGAGAGCGGGTCGACGTCGGGCTGGTGGGTGAAGTGCAGCCGGACCGTGCCGCGCCCGAGGATGAGGTACTCCCAGCCCTCCTCGCCGAGGCTCTCGAAGCCGAGCGCCGCGTAGAGGGCGAGCGTCTCTCCCAGGTCGCGGCTCGGGAGGATCGGGACGGCGTGCTCCATGGCGGCAACCTACTCGCCCCGTCCGGGCGCCGCGTCGCAAAGGCCGTGCCGTTCGCGCCGCGGCACGGCAGGCTGTGACCGGCCTGCCCAGCGATCGGAGGACCACGTGGATCGACCACCGCCACCCGGCGTCCTCGATGCGTTCGGCGCAACCACGCCGCCCGAGCCGCTTCCGGGCGGGCAGCACCGCGCGTGGCGGTCGGGCGACGTCGTGCTCAAGCCCCTGGACGTGCCGGGGGATGAGCTGCGGTGGCGGGCGGCCGTGCTCGCCGACCTCGACGGCGCCGCGGGCCGCGTCCTCCACCAGCACCTGGCCCGCCTCCCGCGGCCCGCGTTCCTCGACGGCCGCGACCACCCGTGGGCGGTGGCCGACCGCGTCGCCTGGGGCGAGCAGGACGTGGACGACGACGGCGGCCACCTTCCCCACGTCCGCACCCTCCTCGAGGCGCGGCAACCGGTGGCGCAGCCTGCCCAGCTCGTCCACGGGGACCTCACGGACAACGTCCACCTCCACCCGGAGCTGGCGCCGCTGGTCCTCGACCTCACCCCGTACTGGCGCCCGCCGTCGTACGCGACGGCGATCGTGGTGGCCGACGCCGTCGTGTTCCGCGGGGCGGGGCTCGACCTCCTGGAGCGGGTCCGCACCGAGGAGTGCGCGGACTTCCCGCAGCTGCTCGTGCGGGCGCTGCTCTTCCGGGCGGTGGCCGACCATCTCCTCGCGCCGGACAAGGACGAGCAGTGGCCCGACTGGTTCGGGCCGGTGTCGCGCTACGTCGCGGGCATCGTCCGGGACTGACTCGGCACCGGCGCTGTCAGGGCGAGGCGGGGACCGTCCGGCACCGGGTCGGTGCGCAGCCGGCCGTAGGTGAGGACGTCGACCCGCTCGCCGTCGACGAGGAACTTCGCCCGCTCCCGTCCCTCGAGGACGAAGCCGGCCGCCGCGGCCACCCGGCCGGAGGCGGGGTTGTTCACCCGGTGACCCAGCTCGAGCCGTTCGCAGCCGCCGGGACCCAGCGCCCAGTCCGCGACCGTCGCCGCGGCCGCGGCGGTCCAGCCACGCCCGCGCCAGGCGGCGTGCATCCAGTACCAGAACCACCCGTTGCGGTTGGCCTCGTCCACGGAGAGGCCGACGGCGCCCACGAGCTGGTCGTCCACCGCGACGGCAAGGACGGGCTGGGCCGTGAGTCGCGAGACGTACGCCTCCGCGTCCGCGAGGGTCGTGACGTCCCCCTGCCGGGCCATGTCCGGGCTGGAGGTGAAGGCGTCGAGGACGGCGGGGGAGTCGGTCCGGTGCAGAGGGCGCAGGCGGGGAGTCGGTGCCACGAGCGGAAGGCTACGGCGTGGCGGGGAAGAGCTCGCCGTAGAGGGGCAGCAGCTCCGGCAGCGCGTTCTCCAGCATGACGGCGAGGAGGAAGGCCCAGCCGCCGGTGAGCCTGCGCGTGGCCGGTGGGGCGCCGCTCCTCCACAGCGGGACCGGCTCGACGAGCACGAAGACGAGCGCGGCGGGCGGCACGGACCACAGCAGCCAGAACCACGCCCACCGCGTGGCGAGCCGCGGCGCCGTCCCGCCGATGAGGAGGACAAGCGCCACGAGGGCGCCGGTCCCGTGAAGGCTCCACGTGATCCCGCCGACGGGGTTGTGGTCCATGACCTCGACCCGGGCTCCCGAGCTCTCGGCGGCGCGGATGATGTCGGCACCCTCGTCCACGCGCGCGCCCGCCTGCGTGGAGTAGTCGTAGTACGCGTAGCCCGGGCGGCCGCGACCTTCCCACTGGACCTCGTACATGCCTGTCACGACGCCGGTTCCGGGCCGCTCGACCGTCACCTCGGTGACCTCGCCGGCGTCGAGCGCGGCGAAGAGGTCGTCGACCGTCCGGTGTGCGGGTGTCTGGTACAGCGTGACCCACCCGACGACGACGGCGATGGCCACGGCCACCCGGACGACGAGCACCCAGGTGCGCTGCTGGGCGGTGCCGAGAGTCTCGACGCCGGACCATGCCGTCTCCGCCAGCTCCACCTCGCGCCGCCCCATGCCGACACCCTAGCGGCGGGACACGCCGGGACGGGGGCGGACGGACGCGGACCTTTCGGCGCTCCGGCGGGCCCGGCGAACCACTACATGTAGTGGCGAATATTCACGATTACCCCCAGGGGTAGTGTCTGTGGTGTCCCCCGAACTACACCGCTGTCGTTCCCCACCGTCCCGAAAGGTCAGGCATGCCATGTCCACAGTCCTCAAGTACGCCGTCGTCGCCCTGCTGGCCGTCGCGTCGGTCGCGTGGCGCGACTACAACCTCAACACCTTCCTCGCGCCGGGGGTCGAGCTCATCACCGTGCTTGCCGTCGTCTGCGCGATCCTGCTGCCCCGCACGCTCGCGGTCGCGGTGCCGCTGCTGACCGTCGCCGTCGGGGACGTCGTCCTCGGCTCGCACTCGGTGATCTTCCTGTACGTCTGGGGCGCCTGGGTGGCCGTCGCCGCGGGCGCGCTCGTCCTGCGCCGCTCCCGCTCGGCCCGCTCGACGGCGCTCGTCGGGCTGGGTGTCGGCGCCGGCTCCTCCACCCTCTTCTTCCTCGTGACGAACTTCGGCACGTGGATGCTCGGCCGGGGGGAGTGGGTCGCCGACTCCGCGGCCGGCCTGCTGTCGACCTACGCGATGGGCCTGCCGTTCTACCTCTACCCGCTGCTCGCCAACGTCGTCCTCGTCCCTGCCGCCGCCGTCGCCGCCCACACGCTGCGCGCGTACCAGGACGCTCCCGCCCCCGCCCTCCAGCCCGCCCGCTGACCTCCGCAGAAAGCCGCACCATGCTCTCCTTCCAGCTCCCCGACTCCGTCGTCGCCCCGTACGCCGAGCGCACCGTCCCGTGGGGGTACGCCGACGCCGCCGGCAACTCCCTCGGCGAGATCACCTTCCTGCGCACCTACTCCCGCCAGCGGGAGGACGGCACCAAGGAGCGCTGGCACGAGGTCTGCCGGCGCGTCGTCGAGGGCATGTTCTCGATCCTCAAGGACCACACGACCGGTAGGCGGCTGCCGTGGGACGAGGCGAGCGCCCAGGAGACCGCCCGCGACGCCTACGAGCGCCTCTTCGAGCTCAAGTGGACCCCGCCCGGCCGCGGGCTGTGGGTCATGGGGACCCCGCTGGTGAACGCGCTGGGCAACTCCGCCCCGCTGCAGAACTGCGCCTTCGTCTCCACCGAGGACATGACGGCGCAGCAGCCCTCCGCGCCGTTCACCTTCCTCATGGAGGCCTCGATGCTCGGGGTCGGCGTCGGCTTCGACACCGCCGGCGCCCGCAAAGGCTTCACCATCCACGAGCCCGTTGTCCACGAGCCGCTGGCCCCCTTCGCGCTCGACGGCGAGGGCCGGGCGCTCCCGCCCGTGGCCGACGCCGGAACGCCCGTCCACACGATCCCGGACACCCGCGAGGGCTGGGTCGACTCGACCGCCCTCGTCCTCGACGCCTTCCTGCGCGGCGACGCGCTGCCGGTGCTCGACTACTCCGCGATCCGGCCCAAGGGCGCCCCGATCCGCACCTTCGGTGGCACCGCGGCCGGGCCCGAGCCGCTCCACCGCCTCCACACCGCCCTGCGCCAGGTGTTCGCCGGCCGCGGCGGGCAGGCGCTGACCACCCGGGACATCGCCGACGTCGGCAACCTCATCGGCGTGTGCGTCGTGGCCGGCAACGTCCGCCGCTCCGCCGAGATCCTCCTCGGCGAGATCGACGACCCGGTCTTCCTTGATCTCAAGAACCCCGAGGTCTTCCCCGAGCGCAACTCCTACGACCCGGCGCAGCCGGGCTGGGCGTGGATGTCGAACAACTCCGTCGTCGTCGAGACCGGGACGGACCTGGCCCCTGTCACGGCTGCCATCGCCCGCAACGGCGAGCCCGGCGTCATCTGGATCGACACCACCCGCAACTTCGGGCGCCTGTCCGACCCGGCCGACTACCGCGACTGGCGCGCCAAAGGCTACAACCCCTGCGCCGAGCAGCCGCTGGAGTCCTTCGAGTGCTGCACGCTCGTGGAGACCTTCCCGTCGCGGGCGGCCTCCAAGGAGGACTACCTCGCCACGCTCAAGGTCGCCTTCCTCTACGGCAAGGCCGTCACGCTGCTGCCCACCCACTGGGAGCAGACCAACGCCGTCATGCAGCGCAACCGGCGGGTGGGCACCTCGATGTCCGGGATCGCGGACTTCGCCGACAACCACGGCCTGGACGCCGTGCGTGAGTGGATGGACGAGGGCTACCGGCTCGTCCGGGCGTGGGACACCGAGCTCTCCGAGACGCTCGCCGTGCGGGAGTCGATCAGGACGACGACGGTCAAGCCGTCCGGCACGGTGAGCATCGTCGCCGGCGTTTCCCCGGGCGTGCACTGGGCGCCGGGTGGCACCTACTTCAACCGGGCGATCCGCTTCCGCAACGAGGACCCGCTCGTCACGCTCTTTCGCGCGGCCGGCTACCGCGTCGAGCCGGCGGTGGAGGACCCGACGGGCACCTCGGTCATCTTCTTCCCGGTGAAGTCGGCTGCGCGCCGCTCGGAGAAGGACGTGCCGCTCCGGGAGAAGGCCGAGCTCGCGGCTCTCGCGCAGGCGTACTGGTCGGACAACTCGGTGTCCGTCACGCTGTCCTTCGACCCCGAGAGCGAGGGCGAGCAGGTCGGGGAGGTGCTGCGCGACTTCTCCGGACGGCTCAAGACGGCGTCCTTCCTGCCGCAGGGCAACTTCGTCTACCCGCAGATGCCCTACACGCAGATCACCGCGGAGGAGTACGAGGCGGCCACCCGGTCACTGATCCCGGCCTTCCTCGACGCCGTCTACGACGGTGACATGGAGACGATCGACGCGATCGGTGAGGCCTTCTGCGACACCGGCGACTGCGAGCTCGACGAGATCAAGATCAACGCCGAGTTCGCCTCCTGACGTCGAGAGGCCCGGCCGCCGGTGAGCCGGCGGCTGGGCCGCTCAGGCCGGGTGATCGTCGGGATCCGCCGGACGGTCGTCGTCGGCGGTCTTGGACCACCCGCCCGCCGGGATCGCTCCGAAGGCGGCACCGAAAGCGACACCCACGCCGATCATCGCCCAGTTGTCCAGGATCAGGGACAGCGCGACACCGACGGGCAGCCCGAGGGTGATCCCGATGGCCATCCGGTTGTCACTGGCCGTGGGCTGGTCGTCGTCGTCCATGGCCGTACCCTGCCACGACCGGTCAGGCGAGGCTCACCGAGGACTCGAGCACGGGCGCGGGTCCTGGGAGACGCTCAGCGTCCACCCGCCGGGGCTGTCGGTCTCCTCCACGCCTACACGGTCGCCTGGCGGCGGACCATCTCGGCGATCCACACGGGTGCGTACGGCGAGGTGCAGTTCGGGGGAGTGGGGTAGTCCTCGAGGACCCGCAGCCGTTCGCCGATCGCGACGGCGCGGGCGCGGTGCTCGGGGTGCTCGATGCCGATCTGCGCGAGGCAGTGGTTCATCGCCCACTGGAGCCGGTCGGGCGCGTCCTTCATCTGCGCCTCGATGACGTCGAGCAGGCCGCTGAGGTCCAGACCCTCGGGCCGCTTGGCGACGCGGTCGGTCGTCAGCGCCCAGCCCGCGCTCGCCACGACCGGGTCGGGGTCCTCGAGCCAGGCCAGCCGCAGGTCCTCGACGTGCGGGCTCTTGCGCACGACGTAGGACACCAGCCAGTCGTGGACCTTGGGGGCGCGCGCCTCGCGGAGCATCGCGTCCAGCTCGTCCCGCTCGTAGGCCTTGGGCCGGCTGACGAGGATCGCGAGCAGCCGCGCGGCCGTGTCCTCCGTCCGCCACAGCGCCCGCGCCAGGTCCGGCTGGGTCTTGAGCCGCTTGGCGACGGCGCGCAGCTGGCCGAGGTTGACGCCGTGGTCGTCACCGCGCCGCTCATTGGCCTCCCGGGCTCGGGGGTCCTCGAGAGCGGCCAGCTCGGCCATCACGTCGTCGACGGTCACGTCGGTCATCTGCGCCTCCCGGTCGGTGACGCCAGCCTAGGACGAGTCCGCCTCACCCGGAACCGTCGTCGCCGTCCTGCAGGTGAGCGCTGGACGTCAGCCCAGCGCGGAGGTGAAGGCGGTGACGACGTCCGGCTGCCCCTGGACCTCCACCTCGGCGCGCTCGCCGCGGCCCATGAGGTAGAGCGCGAGGTCCACGGGGTCGCCGACGACGGCCACCGAGTCGGCACCGCGCTTGACGACGGCGCGCGGACCGGCCGTGCTCACCAGGACCACACCTACCGGGGACTTCCGCGCGGCCATCCGGCCCATGAGCGCGAGCTGCTTCCACACGGCGTCGCGCATCTCCTCCGGGAGCCGGCGCGGCGGGCGGGGGGAGTCCCCGGCACGGCGCAGGTCCTCGTGGTGGACGACGAACTCGACGAGGTTGCCGGCGTCGCCCAGCAACCGGCCCGGGCGCAGGCCGTCGGTGCCGAGCAGCTCGTCGACGAGCGCCGCGTACCCGCCCGGTGTGCGTGCCGCCCGGGCGACCTCCGACTGCCGCGGCTCCTCGCCGGGCGCGGGCTTCTTCGCCATGTCGAGGGCCGAGACCCACGGCCGGGTCTCGCGCAGGACGAGGTGGGCGAGCAGGTCCTCGCTGCGCCAGCCCTCGCACAGGGTCGGTGCGCCCGGCCCGACCTCCCGGAAGGTCGCGGCCAGCGCCTGGCGCTCCGCCTCGCTCCACCTGGCACGTGACACGTCGGTACTCCGTCCGTTCGAGGGGTGGCCACCGAGGGCCGGGTCTCACGCTAGGTGCAGGGCGCGGTCAGCGCACCGCCACGCCCGCGTCGCGCATGGCCGCCTTGACGTCGTGCACCGTGAGCGTGCCGAAGTGGAAGACCGAGGCGGCGAGCACGGCGTCGGCCCCCGCCTGCGCGGCCTCGGTGAAGTGCTCGGCGCTGCCGGCGCCGCCGGAGGCGATGAGCGGCACGCCCACCCGGCCGCGGACGGCCGTGAGCATCTCGATGTCGAAGCCGTCCTCGGTGCCGTCCGCGTCGATGGAGTTGAGGAGGATCTCCCCGGCGCCACGCTCGGCGGCCTCGACCGCCCACGCGACGGCGTCGATCCCCGTGCCGCGGCGCCCGCCGTGGGTGGTGACCTCGTAGCCCGACGGCGTGGTCGCGCCGTCGCGGCAGCGGCGCGCGTCCACGGACAGCACGATGACCTGACGCCCGAAGCGCTCGGCGACCTCGCTGAGCAGCTCGGGGCGGGCGACGGCGGCGGTGTTGATGCCGACCTTGTCCGCGCCGGCGCGGAGCAGGCGGTCGACGTCCTCCACCGAGCGCACCCCGCCGCCCACGGTCAGCGGGACGAAGATCTCCTCGGCCGTGCGGGAGACGACGTCGAGGGTCGTCGCGCGGTCCTCCGTCGAGGCGGACACGTCGAGGAAGGTGATCTCGTCGGCCCCCTCCGCGTCGTAGCGGCGCGCCAGCTCGACCGGGTCACCCGCGTCGCGCAGGTTCTCGAACTTCACGCCCTTGACGACGCGTCCTGCGTCGACGTCCAGGCAGGGGATCACGCGCACGGCCACACTCATCGTTCCTCCAGAATCACGGCTGGGCAGAGCCTAACGGCCCGTGCCCGACGACGGCCGGTACCGTTCGCGGGGTGACCCCCCTCGAGCGCGTCCTCGCCCTGCTCCCGGCGAGCCCGACGCCCGAGCGGCCCTTCGTCCTCGCCGTCGACGGCCGGTCCGGCTCGGGCAAGACCGGGCTCGCCGCCGCCGTCGCCGAGCGGGTGCCCGGCGCGCAGGTCCTCGCCCTCGAGGACGCCTACCGCGGCTGGCGCGGGCTGCGGGAGGGCGTGGAGGAGATCGCCACCGGCGTGCTCGCCGAGCTGCGCGCCGGACGTGCCGGCTCCTACCGCCGCTACGACTGGGTGCGCGGGGAGCTGGACGCGACGGTGCGGGTGGAGCCGAGCGCCGTCGTCGTCCTCGAGGGGTGCGGGGCCGGCTCACTGCCCTGCGCGCCCTACGTCGACGCGCTCGTGTGGCTCGAGGCGCCCGAGCACGAGCGGCACCACCGCGCCATGGCCCGCGACGACGGCACCTGGCTGGACCAGTGGTCCACCTGGGCCGCCCAGGAGAGCGCGCTGCTCGCCGAGCGGGACGCGCGGGCGGCGGCGGACCTCGTCCTCGACACCTCGACCGAGTAGCGGAACCGCGGGCGCCGTGCGACTCCCGGCGCTACCGTGGGGCCATGGCCACCGTCGGTGTGAACCCCCTGATGCCCGCGACCTACGACGCGGTGTGGTCGCTCGTCCTCGTCGTCATCCTCGTCGCCGTCGCGCTCGTCGCCACGGCCGCCATGCGCGCCATGCGGCAGCGCACGGCCGGGGACACGGTGGCCCGGGTGCAGGCGCTGGCGGCACTCCACGCGTCCGGCGCCATCAGCGACGAGGAGTACGAGAGGCGCCGCGAGCGCCTGCTCGACCAGCTCTGAGCCGCGCGGGTGCGCCGGGCCACGCTGTGCGAGGATTGTCCGCGGCCTTCCTGGCCCGATCGCCGCGACCCTGAGGAGTAGACCGCCGTGCCGGAGACGACTACCCGGACGCGGCGCTTCGAGTCCGGCCCCGGACCGCGGCCCTACCGCCTGCCCGGCGGGACGCTGCGCCGCTCCCTCACCCTCATGGGCCGCGGCATGCGCGACTCGCCGCGCACCTCGACCCTCGCCGTCGCCAGCTCGGTGCTCTACGGGCTCGGCACCGTCGGGTCGGGCCTGCTGCTCGGCCAGGTGACCGACCGCGTCATCACCCCCGCCCTCACCGGCGACGACGTGCCCACCTCCCACATCTGGCTCGCCGGCCTCGGGCTGCTCCTCGTCGGCCTCGTCACCGCCGCCGCCGTCGCCGGGCGGCGCGTGTGGGCCGGCGCCGCCGTCTACGAGATCCAGGCGGCGCACCGGCTGCGCGTCACCCGCCAGTACCTGCGCCTGCCGATGTCCTGGCACCGGCGCCACCCCGCCGGCCGGCTGCTGTCCAACGCGAACGCCGACGCCGAGGCCGCCTCGGGCGTCTTCATGCCGCTGCCCTTCGCCATCGGTGTCGCCGTCATGCTCGTCGTCGCGGGCGCCGCGATGCTCGTGGCCGACCCGCTCATGGGCCTGATCGGCGTGTCCGTGCTGCCCGTCGTCGTCATCGTCAACGCGGTCTTCCGGAGGCAGATGTCCCCGCGCGTGGCCGCCTCCCAGCGGCTGCGGGCCGAGGTCTCCGACGTCGCCCACGAGTCCTTCGAGGCCTCCCTGCTCGTCAAGTCCCTCGGCACCGAGGCCGTCGAGGAGGAGCGCTTCTCCGCGGTCACCGACCGGCTGCAGGACGCGAACATCGAGATGGGCAAGGTCCGAGCGGTCTTCGACCCGATCATCGAGTTCCTGCCCTCGGTGGCCACCCTCGCCGTCGTCGCCGTCGGCGCCGGGCAGGTCTCCCGCGGCGCGGCCGACACCGGCGACCTCGTGATGATCGCCTACCTCCTCACGCTCATGACCTTCCCGGTGCGCGCCATCGGCTTCGTCCTCGCCGAGCTGCCCCGCTCGACCGTGGGCCACGACCGCCTCTCCTACGTCGTCGACGCGACGGGCTCGATGCCCGAGGGGCGCGGGCGGCTGGACGGGCAGGGCGGTCTCACGCTCGACGTCGAGGCCGTCACCCTCGAGGTGCCCGCACGGCTGGTCCCGGGCGAGATGGGGGAGCCGGCCGGCCCCGACAGCGGCGGGACCGTCGCCCTGCTGCGCGACGTGAGCCTGCGCGTGCCCGCGGGCCGGACCGTCGCCGTCGTCGGCCCCACCGGCTCGGGCAAGTCCACGCTCACCACGCTCGTCGCCCGCCTCGTGGACCCCACCGCCGGCCGGGTGCTGCTCGACGGCGTCGACGTCCGCGAGCTCAGCCACGCCGAGCGCACCCGTCAGGTCGCCCTCGTCAGCCAGTCGACCTTCGTCTTCGACGACACCATCCGCGGCAACGTCGCCCTCGACGACGCCGGCGACGTCACCGACGAGGAGGTGTGGGCCGCGCTGCGCACCGCCCGCGCGGAGGGCTTCGTCCGCGCGCTGCCCGCCGGGCTCGACACGGTCGTGGGGGAGCGCGGCGCCACCCTCTCCGGCGGCCAGCGCCAGCGCCTCGCCATCGCCCGTGCCCTCGTGCGCCGCCCCCGCCTGCTCGTCCTGGACGACGCGACGAGCGCCGTCGACCCCGTCGTCGAGCAGGAGATTCTCGCCGGCCTCGGCGCCGGCAGCGGGGTCAGCGTCCTGCTCGTCGCCTACCGGACCGCGACCATCGCGCTGGCCGACGAGGTGGTCCACCTCGAGCGCGGCCGGGTGGTCGACGTGGGCACCCACGAGGAGCTCATGGCCCGCGACCCCGGCTACGTCGAGCTCGCCTCGAGCTACGCCCGCCGCAGCGCCGAGCAGGAGGAGGCCCGATGAGCTCGACGATCTCCGCGTCCTCCGAGCTGGGCGTCGTCGCGACCGTCCGCCGCGGCCTGCAGCTGTCCCCGGCGATGCTCCAGGGCATCGGGTGGACCCTCGCGCTGGCGGTCGTGGCGACCGCGGGCCGCGTCGTCGTGCCCGTCGTCATCCAGCAGGTCACCGACAACGCGATCATGGCCGACGACGGACCGGACGTGCCCGTCGTCGTGCGGGTGGCGCTGCTCGCTCTCGCGTTCGTCCTCGTCGCCGGGCTCGCGAGCTCCGCCGTCAACATCCGGCTCTTCCGGGCGAGCGAGCGTGGGCTGGCCCAGCTGCGCACGCGCACCTTCCGCCACGTCCACGACCTCTCGGTGCTCACGCAGAACGCCGAGCGGCGCGGCTCGCTCGTCTCCCGCGTCACGAGCGACGTCGACACCGTCTCGCGCTTCGTCCAGTTCGGCGGGCTCCAGCTCATCCTCAACATCGGCCAGCTGCTCATGGCGACGGTCGCGATGGTCGTGTACTCCCCGCTGCTCGCGCTCGTCGTGTGGCTGTGCTTCACGCCGATGTTCGTCCTGGCGCCCCGCGCGCAGCGGATCATCTCCAGGGCGTACGGCGCGGTGCGGGTCAAGGTGGGCGTCATGCTCGGTGCGATCTCCGAGTCGATCGTCGGTGCCGAGACGATCCGGGCCTACGGTGCTTCCGAGCGGACCCAGCGCCGCATCGACGACGCCGTCCAGGACCACCGGGCCGACGCGATCAAGGCGCAGACCTTCACCGCCCTCGCCTTCTCCACCGGCATGGCCTTCTCCGCGCTGGCGCTCGGCGCCACGGTGGTGACCGGGACGTTCCTCGCCCTGGACGGGCACCTCACGCTCGGGCAGCTGCTCGCGTTCCTCTTCCTCGTCCAGATGTTCACCGGGCCGGTCCAGAACGCGACCGAGATGCTCAACGAGCTGCAGAACGCCGTCGCCGGCTGGCGCCGCGTCATCGCCGTCCTCGAGACCCCGCTCGAGATCACCGACCCCGCCGACGATGAGGGCGTCCCGAGAAATCCGGCTGTCGGCGACGGTCAAGGTGGCGCCGACAGCCGGATTCCTCCGGACACCCCCCTTCCCGCCGACAGCCGGATCTCGCCCGCCGGCCGAGACGCCGACGGCGGCCGGGCGGCGTCCGTCGAGTTCCGCGACATCCGCTTCGCCTACCCCGGCGGCCCGGAGGTGCTCCACGGCATCAGCCTCACCGTCCCGCCGGGCACCTCGGTGGCGATGGTCGGCGAGACCGGCTCGGGCAAGACGACGCTCGGCAAGCTCCTCAGCCGCCTCATGGACCCGACGGGCGGCCAGGTGCTCCTCGACGGCACCGACCTGCGCGAGCTCCCGCTCGCCACGCTCCGCAGGCGGGTGGTGCTCGTCCCGCAGGAGGGCTTCCTCTTCGACAGCACGATCGCCGAGAACATCGCCTACGGGCGCACGCCCCACTCCCGCGCGGAGGTCGAGGCCGCCGTCTCCGAGCTCGGGCTCACCGACTGGCTCGCCACCCTCACCGACGGTCTCGACACGCACGTCGGGCAGCGCGGGGAGTCGCTGTCGGCGGGGGAGCGGCAGCTCGTCGCGATCGCGCGCGCCTACCTGGCCGATGCGGACCTCCTCGTCCTGGACGAGGCGACCTCCGCCGTCGACCCCGCGACCGAGGGCCGCATCAGCCGTGCCCTGTCGCGCCTGCAGGCCGGGCGCACGTCCGTGGCGATCGCCCACCGGCTCTCGACGGCGGAGGCGGCGGACCTCGTCGTCGTCGTGGACGCGGGCCACGTCGTCGAGGTCGGACACCACCGCGAGCTCGTCGCCCGCGGCGGTGTCTACGCCCGGATGCACGCGAGCTGGGTCCGCCAGACCCGCTGACCCGCCGGGTGCCGACGTCAGGCGGCCCGGACGACCCAGGTCTCCTCGACCGGCACGCCGGCGTCGCGGACGAGGTTGAACAGCGGGCAGCGGCGCACGACCTGCGCCTTGAGCTCGCCCAGCTCCTCCTCGGGGACGGCGGTGGTCAGCGTGATCGTGAGGGTGAGCGTCTGGAAGTGCGGGGACACGTCCGCGGTCCCGGCGAAGCCGCGGATGTCCAGGGTCCCGGTCGCCTCGGTCGCGACGCCGTCGACGGCGATCGCCAGCTCGGCGGCGACCGTCTCGACGACGACGGTCACACACCCGTTGAGCGCGCCCAGGACGTACTCGATCGGGTTGGCGCCCTCGTCGGTGCCGCCCAGCGAGGGCGGCTCGGCGACGACGAAGCCGAACTGGCGGGCCGAGACGGCGGTGGACAGCTGGCCCGTCGAGCGGCCGGTCGCGGTGAAGGATGCCAGGCGGGGCGTCGGGTCGGTGGTGGGCGTGGCGGTGGCGGTGGTCGTGGTCATGGGGCGCTCCCGGTCGGTGACGGATGGTGTGCTCCCACGCTAGGAAGGCCCGTCACCCGGGACGCGCCGCGCCCGTGCGGTGGGACCTGCGGCCGGGCGGGGTCCCGCCCGGCGAGACAGGACCTCGGCCGGCTTCCTCGTCCCCGTGGGGCTCTGCTAGAGGGCTGCCCGATCGGCTCTCGACAGGCCCACCCGCGCGGGCCGAGAATGAGCGGCGTGGCGGACTACGCGCACGCGACGCCTCGGACGGCCGACGAGGGAACGCTGATGACACCGCGGCCCCGTCCCCACGGCGCGCCCGGTCCCGGACCCCGCGAGGCACACCGGGTGCTGGCGCTGCAGCGCGCCGCCGGCAACCGGGCGGTGACCGACCTGCTCGGCAGGCCCCCGGCCCGGGGCACCGTCGAGCTGGCACCGCCGCCCGGCGTGGAGCGCCCCGCCGTGAGCGCGCGCGGACGGTCCGACGTCCGCTTCCGGGTGCCGACGTTCAGTGACCTCAAGGCGGCCTACACGAGCCCGAGCACCAAGGTCGCTGCGGGGACCATCGAGAAGGCCGTCGCTCAGCTCCTCGGGCGCATGGCGCACGAGAAGCGACTGAAGTCGACGGACCCCGTGGCGGACATCGTCAAGCGCATCTTCCCGGCGCCCGGGACCATCGTCGAGGCGGAGTTCGTCACGGCGCTCGACGTCGCCGACCGGAAGGTCATCTACCAGTCCGTCCTCGACGCAGACACCACCGTCAAGGCCGCGGACACGGCCAAGTTCACCGCGGCGATCAGCGACTCCCAGGCCCTCGTGGGCAAGGCCGAGGGCAACGCCGCCGGCCTCACGGAGGTCTTCGGCACGAAGGCTGCGACTGCGAAGACCATCTACGCGAAGGCACGCGCCTCCCTGGCTGAGGTCGCCGCCGACATGGGCACGCACGTCTCCACCGACTACAACCTCGACGACCCCGAGGTCTTCCTCGGCGGGTGGGCCAGCCACGGAGCGCGGCACATGCACCTGCTCGTCAAGGTCGTCAAGGTCATCGACCCGAAGGGCACCCAGATCACCCTCATCCACGAGGCCTCCCACCTGGCGGACCCGAGCGTCGACGACCACGGCTACTACGGCTCGCCCGGCTTCGAGGCGCTCGACGAGACGACGAAGGTCGGCAACGCCGCCCACTTCGAGGAGCTGCCCCGGCGGGAGCTCGCGACGAGCTCCTACCCGGGACTCACCTTCACGCCCGGCGTGACCAAGGGCGGGGCGGCGCTCACCTGGGAGGACACCATCCGGCGCCGGGCGAGCGAGCACCTGCGCAAGGCGTGGGACGCGGCGGTCGACGTCCACATGTGGCTGCGCGGGGTCCGCCGGGCGGCCCTCGGCGGGGACCGCACCCCCTTCACGACGGACAAGGCGCTCATCCTCACCGTCTCGAAGCTCATGGACCTCACCGTCCACCAGCAGACGGGCCCGACGCCCGAGATCAGCGCCGTGGACGTCACGCTGACCGAGAGCATCGCCAGGGCGATGCAGCTCGTCAAGCAGGTCGCCGGCCGGGAGACCCCCCAGCGGCCGATGGGTCCCTTCCTCAACCCGGGCGACGAGGACGCCTACGCGACACACGCGGTCATCGAGGCGGGCATCAGCGGCTACGGCCAGCTGCTCGGCGACGCGACACGCGACCGCGCCCTCGTCGACTGGCTCGTCGCCCACTACCGCTCGCTCCCGGCGGCGCCATGAGCACCGTCCGCTTCGGCGAGGAGGAGTTCGCGTCCGACACCGACACCGTCGCCCTCGTCAACCTCGAGTGGCCCGACCTCACGCCCCTGGCCGGTCTCGCGCACCTGCGCGAGCTCAGGCTCACCCACACCAACCCGCACGTGTCCCCGGGAGGACTGCCGATCGACCTCGCGCCGCTCGCCCGGCTGGGGGCGCTCGAGGTCCTCGTGCTCCAGCACTACCCGCTCGAGAGCCTCGAACCGCTCCGCGGCCTCGCGCAGCTGCGCGTCCTCGACCTCAGCTTCGCGCCGGTCACCGACCTCGGCGTCCTCGCCGCGCTGCCGAACCTCCGCGACCTGCGGCTACGCGCGACGAGCGTCGCCGAGCTGGTCCCGCTGTCGGGGCTCACCAGGCTCGAGGCGGTCGACGTCGCCCACACCCGGGTGAGCAGCCTCCAGCCCCTGCACGGCCTCCCGGCGCTGCGCCGCCTCGACGTCGAGGGCAGCGCCGTCCCGCCCTCGGAGGTGGAGGCCCTCACCCGCGCCGTCCCCCAGGTGGCCGTCACCACCTGACACCGGACGGGTGAACCGCGCCAGGTCTGGCAAGATCGACGGGTGTCCAGCCTCGACCCCACGATCGCCGCCCGCCTCAAGCGCGACAGCACCGGTCTCGTCTGCGCCGTCGTCCAGGACGACTCCACCGACCAGGTCCTCATGGTCGGGTGGATGGACGACGAGGCCCTCGCCCGCACCCTCACCACCGGCCGCGCCACCTACTGGTCGCGCTCCCGCCAGGAGTACTGGCGCAAGGGGGACACGTCCGGCAACGTCCAGCACGTGCGCTCCGTCGCGCTCGACTGCGACGGCGACGCCCTGCTCGTGCGCGTGGAGCAGGTCGGTCCGGCGTGCCACACCGGCACCCGCACGTGCTTCGAGGCCGGCGGCGACCTCGGCGCCGTCGTCGGCGACACCGCCGCGGGGGACCCGGCGTGAGCGCGCCCGAGTGGGGCACCACCTGGCCGGACCTGCCCACCTTTCGCGAGCTCGCCGCCGACCGCCGTGTGGTCCCCGTCGTGCGCCGTCTCCTCGCCGACGACGTCACGCCCGTGGGCCTGTACCGCCAGCTGGCCGCCGGCCGGCCGGGCACCTTCGTCCTCGAGTCCGCCGAGCACGGCGCCTGGGCGCGGTGGTCCTTCGTCGGTGTCCGCTCCCGCGCCACGCTCCTGTCCCGCGGCGGCCGCGCGAGCTGGCTCGGTGACGTCCCGGTGGGCGTGCCCACCGACGGCCCGGTCCTCGACGTCCTGCGCGAGACGCTGCGCGTCCTGCACACCCCCGCCCTGCCGGACCTGCCCCCGCTGACCGGCGGCCTGGTCGGCTCCCTCGGCTGGGACGTGCTACGCCAGTGGGAGCCGCGGCTGCGCGCCAACGCGCCCACCGAGCTCGACGCCCCCGAGGTCGCGCTGTGCCTGGCCACCGACCTCGCCGCCGTCGACCACGCCGACGGCTCGGTGTGGCTCATCGCCAACGCCATCAACTTCGACGACACCGACGAGCGCGTCGACCAGGCCCACGCCGACGCCGTCGCGCGTCTGGACGCCATGCAGGCCGCGCTCCTCGAGCCCGTCACCAGCCACGCCGCCGTCACCGCACCCGGCGCGCAGGCGCCCGCGGGCGAGCTGCGCTACCGGACCACCCGCGAGGACTTCGAGAGCGGGGTCCAGGCGGCCAAGCAGGCGATCCGGGACGGGGAGGTCTTCCAGCTCGTCCTGTCCCAGCGCGTGGACGTCGACTCCCCGGCCGCCCCGCTCGAGGTCTACCGGGCGCTGCGGACGATCAACCCCAGCCCGTACATGTACTACCTCGAGCTGCCCGACGAGCCGGGCGAGGGGCGCTCGGCGAGCTTCGCCGTCGTCGGCTCGAGCCCCGAGACGCTCGTCAAGGTCACCGACGGCACCGTCGTCACCTTCCCGATCGCCGGCTCCCGCCCGCGCGGCGCCGGTGCGGAGGAGGACCGCGCGCTGGGGGAGGAGCTCCTCGCCGACCCCAAGGAGCGCTCGGAGCACATCATGCTCGTCGACCTCGCCCGCAACGACCTCGTCAAGGTCTGCGAGCCCACCACCGTGGAGGTCGTCGAGCTCATGGAGGTCAAGCGCTACAGCCACATCATGCACATCTCCTCCACGGTGACCGGCCGCCTGCGCGAGACGTCGACGGCGCTGGACAGCCTCGTCGCGACCTTCCCCGCGGGGACGCTCTCCGGCGCCCCCAAGCCGCGTGCCATCGAGCTCATCGACGACCTCGAGCCCGCCCGCCGCGGCATCTACGGCGGGACGATCGGCTACCTCGACTTCGCCGGCGACGCCGACATGGCGATTGCGATCCGCACCGCCTACATCCGCGACGGCGTCGCGAGCGTCCAGGCCGGGGCGGGGATCGTCGCCGACTCCGTGCCGGAGCTCGAGTACGAGGAGTCCCGCAACAAGGCCGCCGCCGCCCTCCGGGCCGTCCAGGTCGCCGCGGCCCTGCAGCCCCTCTCGGAGCAGGGATGACGACGGCGGAGGGCACGACCCGGGACCGGTCGCCGGTGAGCCGGGGACGCGCCGTCGTCGTCGTCCTCGTCCTCGGTGCCGTCACCTTCGGCCTGTCGCTGCTGCCGTGGGCGAGCGCGACCGTGCCCACGGTGATCGCCGAGCAGACCGTGACCGTCACCGGCGGGGACGCCGCGCCCGCCACCACCGCCACCGGCCTGGCCGTCCTCGCGACGGCGCTGGCCGTGGCGCTCGGGGGCCGGTGGGTGAGCCGGCTGTGCGCCGTCGCGCTCGTCGCCCTCGGTGCGCTCCTCGCCGCCGCGGCGGTCGGCTTCCTCCTCGACCCGCGGCCCCCGCTCCTCGCCGCCGCCGCTGCCGTCAGTGGTGTGCGCGAGATCTCAGCCGAGCCCTCCACCACCCTGTGGCCCTACCTCGCGGTCGCGGTGGGCGTGCTCGTCGCGGCCTCCGCCGTCCTCGTCCTGCGTGCCGCGAGGACGGCGACGGCGGGCGGACGGCGCTTCGAGCGCGCACCTGCGGTGGGGGAGCGTCCCCGTCCCACGCCCGACGCCGAGGCGCGGGACGAGCGGGTCCGCGCGATGGACGACTGGGACGCGCTCGGGCGGGGCGAGGACCCCACCGAGCCCGAGCACCGATAGGCTGGCCCGCAGACCACGACCGTTTGAGAGGACTCGAACCATGGTGCAAGACGGCACGAGCCGCGACTACGACCTGCCGCCGGTCGCCCCGTTCCACAACGAGGGCAAGACCGTCGCCGGCTGGGTGATGTTCTGGGGCGTGTGCCTGGGCGCGGTGGTCGTCGCCGTCGGCATGATCATGTGGGAGATGTGGGTGCTCATCGTCGGCGCCGCGCTCCTCGTGCTCGCGCTCGTCGTGAGCGGGGTCCTCAGCGTCATGGGCATGGGCCAGCCGCGGAACCGGGAGAACCCGCCGCAGGGCGGCGAGCACAACTGGTACTCGTGAGCGAGCCCTCCACGGAGGGCAACCGCCACGGCACCTGGTCGCTCGCCCTGGGCGTCCTCGGCCTCGTCGCGCTCCTCGCGCCGGCGCCGTCGTCCTGGTCGGGACGGTCGTGAGCATCACCGCCGTCGTCCTCGGCGTCAACGGCGTCCTCGCGGCGTCCGCCGGACGGGCGACCAACCGGCCCCAGGCCCTGGCCGGCATCCTCCTCGGGATCGTCGGGTCGCTGCTGTGGCTGCTCGCCGTCGTCGGCGTGGTCATCGGCGTCTAGCCCACGCCCGCCAGCCGGACGGTGGGCGGGTGCCCGTCCCGCGGCACCTACGATGAAGGCTGGAACCAGGGGAGGGAGACACCGTGACGGTCCTGGAAGACATCGTTGCCGGGGTTCGTGAGGACCTTGCCGAGCGTGAGGCGCGCGTGCCGCTCGACGCGCTCAAGGAGCGTGCCCAGCAGCAGCCGGGCGCCAAGGACGCGGTCGCGGCGCTGCGCGGCGGCGAGGCGGCCGTCACGGTCATCGCCGAGGTCAAGCGCTCCAGCCCCTCCAAGGGCGCACTCGCCGACATCGCCGACCCCGCCGGGCTGGCCGTGGACTACGAGGCCGGGGGCGCCAGCGCGATCTCCGTCCTCACCGAGCGCCGCCGCTTCGGCGGGTCCCTCGAGGACCTCGCCGCCGTGCGCGCCCGGGTTGACGTGCCCGTCCTGCGCAAGGACTTTGTCGTCACGCCCTACCAGGTGTGGGAGGCCCGGGCCTACGGCGCGGACCTCGTCCTCCTCATCGTCGCGGCCCTCGAGCAGACGGTGCTCACCTCGCTCGTCGAGCGCGTCCACTCGCTGGGGATGACCGCCCTCGTCGAGGCGCACGACCGCGAGGAGGCCAAGCGCGCGGTCGACGCCGGCGCGCAGGTCGTGGGGATCAACGCCCGCAACCTCCACACCCTCGAGGTCGACCGCTCCGTGTTCGGCAACGTCGTCGACGTCGTCCCCGAGGGCCTGCTCAGGGTCGCCGAGTCCGGCGTCCGCGGCCCCCACGACGTCCTCGACTACGCCCGCGCCGGCGCGGACGTCGTCCTCGTCGGCGAGGCACTCGTCACCCAGGGCACGCCCCGCCAGGCCGTGGCCGACATGGTCGCCGCCGGATCCCACCCGGCCCTCCGGTCGGTGCGCAAGTGAGCCTGAGCCAGGCCGAGGGGCCGTACTTCGGTCGCTTCGGCGGACGCTTCGTCGCCGAGGCGCTCGTCGCCGCGCTCGACGAGCTCGACGTCGCGTGGCGCGAGCTGCGCGAGGACCCCGCCTTCCAGGCGGAGCTCGCCGAGCTGCACCGCACATACACCGGACGCCCGAGCATCATCACCGAGGTGCCGCGCTTCGCCCAGCACGCCGGCGGCGCGCGGGTCATCCTCAAGCGCGAGGACCTCAACCACACCGGGTCCCACAAGATCAACAACGTCCTCGGACAGGCGCTGCTCACCCGCAAGCTCGGGAAGAAGCGCGTCATCGCCGAGACCGGCGCCGGCCAGCACGGCGTCGCGACCGCCACCGCGGCCGCGCTGCTCGGCCTCGAGTGCGTCATCTACATGGGCGAGGAGGACGTGCGCCGCCAGGCGCTCAACGTCGCGCGCATGGAACTGCTCGGCACCACGGTCGTGCCCGTCTCCAGCGGCTCGCGCACCCTCAAGGACGCGATCAACGAGGCCTTCCGCGACTGGGTGACGAACGTCGAGACGACGACCTACGTCTTCGGCACCGCCGCCGGTCCGCACCCCTTCCCGGGCATGGTCCGCGACCTGCAGAAGATCATCGGCGAGGAGGCGCGCGAGCAGGTGCTCGAGCTGACCGGCTCCCTGCCCGACGCCGTCGTCGCCTGCGTCGGTGGCGGCTCCAACGCGATCGGCATCTTCAACGCCTTCCTCGACGACGCCTCCGTTCGCCTCGTCGGCTGCGAGGCCGCCGGCGACGGCGTCGACAGCGGCCGCCACGCCTCCTCGATCAGCGGCGGTACCCCCGGAGTGCTCCACGGCGCGCACACCTTCCTCCTCCAGGACGAGGACGGTCAGACCGTGGAGTCCCACTCGATCTCGGCCGGCCTCGACTATCCGGCCGTCGGCCCCGAGCACGCCTGGCTCGCCGACCTCGGGAGGGCGGAGTACGTCCCGGTCACCGATGCCGCCGCGATGGAGGCCTTCCGGCTCCTGTGCCGCACCGAGGGCATCATCCCGGCCATCGAGAGCGCGCACGCGCTGGCCGGGGCCATCCAGCTCGGCAGGGCCGCGGCGGACGCCGGCGAGCCCGCGCCGACCATCCTCGTCAACCTCTCCGGGCGCGGGGACAAGGACGTGGAGACGGCGGCGGCCTGGTTCGGGCTGCTCGACGACGAGTCGGCAGCGGGGCCGCAGGACGAGGCGAAGACCGGCTCCGTGGACGGTGCCGGCTACGAGGCGACGGGCAGCGTGGAGAACTGATGGACCAGCAGACGACCTCCCGCCGGGGCTCCGCCGCGGCTATCGACGCGGCCCTCGCCGAGGACCGCAAGGGCCTCGTCATCTACCTGCCCGTGGGCTTCCCGACCGTCGACCGGTCGGTCGCCGCCGCGCGGACCGCCGTCGCGGCCGGGGCCGACGTCGTCGAGCTCGGCATGCCCTACTCCGACCCGGGCATGGACGGGGAGGTCATCCAGCACGCGACCACCCAGGCGCTGGCGCAGGGCACGCGGATCACGGACGTGCTGCGCGCCGTCGAGGAGGTCGCCGAGACCGGTGCGGCCGTGCTCGTGATGACGTACTACAACCCGGTGCTGCGCTACGGCGTCGAGCGCTTCGCGCGCGACCTCGCCAGCGCGGGCGGCGCCGGGCTCATCACGCCGGACCTCATCCCCGACGAGGCCGGCCAGTGGGTCACCGCCGCCGACGAGCACGACCTCGACAAGGTCTTCCTCGTCGCCCCCAGCTCCACCGACGAGCGCCTCGCGATGACCGCCGAGGCCTCCCGCGGCTTCGTCTACGCCGCCTCGACGATGGGCGTCACGGGTGTGCGGTCCGCCGTCGACACCCACGCCCGCGAGCTCGTGGCCCGGACGCGTGCGGCCGGCGCGCAGCGGGTCTGCGTGGGCCTGGGCGTCTCGACGGGGAGCAGGCCGCGGAGGTCGCCGAGTACGCCGACGGCGTCATCGTCGGCTCCGCCCTCGTGCGCACCCTCCAGGACCCCGACGAGAAGGCAGCACTCTCGGCCCTCGGCACCCTCGTCGAGGACCTAGCCGCCGGCGTCCGCCGCTAACCGAGCCCCGCCCGCCCCCGCCAGCGCCCTCCACCCGCGCCGACAGCTGACTTGTTACCCAGCCCGCCCCGCCGCGCCCCGCTCCGGCGCCGGGAGCTGGATTCCGCCCGCCTCCCGGCGGCCCCCTCCGCCGCCGACAGGTGGATTCCGCCCGTCCTCCGGCGGCGCCCCTTCCGGCGGCGACAGCTGACTTGTTACCCCCGCCCCCTCAGCTGAGCTGTTCGCGACACCCAGCCCACGGCGTCGGGAATCGGCTCAAGCCGGGCACGTTACGCTGCCCGGGTGCTGATTCTCCCCGCATCGATCCCGAGCCCCTCCCAGGCCGAGTGGTTCCTCGGGCCGTTCCCGCTGCGGGCCTACGCCCTCGCCATCGGGCTGGGCATCGTCGCCGCCTGGTGGATCCTGGACCGCCGCTACACCGCCAAGGGCGGTCCGCGCGACACCGCCATCGACGTCGCGCTGTGGATGGTGCTGTTCGGGATCGTCGGCGCCCGGATCTACCACGTCATCTCCTCCCCGGACGCCTACTTCGGCGAGAACGGGAACCCCGCCCGGATCATCGAGATCTGGAACGGCGGCCTGGGCATCTGGGGCGCGATCGCCGGCGGCGCCGTCGGGGCGGCCATTGCGATGCGTCGCCGCGGCCTGCGCCTGGCGCCCTTCGCCGACGCCCTGGCCCCCGGCCTCCTCGTCGCGCAGGCGATCGGCCGCCTCGGCAACTACTTCAACCAGGAGCTCTACGGCGCCCCGACGACGCTGCCGTGGGGCCTGGAGATCGACGCAGCGCACCGCGTGGCCGGCTACACCGACCCCAACCTCCTCTTCCACCCCACCTTCCTCTACGAGATGGTGTGGAACCTCGCGATGGTCGGCGTGCTCCTGTGGGCCGAGCGCCGCTTCCGCCTGCGCCACGGCCGCGTCATGTGGCTCTACGTCATGCTCTACACGCTCGGGCGCGGGTGGATCGAGTACCTGCGCATCGACACCGCCGAGACCGTGCTGGGCGTGCGGCTCAACGTGTGGACCTCGGTCCTCGTCTTCCTCCTCGCCCTCGCGATCTTCGTCCGCATCGGGCGGCGCACCCGCGGCCAGGAGGAGGAGATCTGGCTCCCCGGGCACGGACCCGCCGAGGAGGGGACCGACGCCGTCGCCGTCGAGAACGACGACGACGCCACCAACGACGTCGACGACGACGACGCCGCCGCCACCGTCGACAACGACGACGACGCGACGCCCGCCCCCGCCGAGGACCGCCGCGGCGAGGGCTGAGCGCCCCGCATCAGCTGAAGGTGCTGCCCACCTTGCGTCCGATCGCGAGGTGACCGCCGAGGGCGCC
This sequence comes from Georgenia sp. Marseille-Q6866, assembly GCF_965111665.1. NCBI lineage: Bacteria > Bacillati > Actinomycetota > Actinomycetes > Allobogoriellales > Allobogoriellaceae > Georgenia > Georgenia sp. Marseille-Q6866. The sequence goes on from NZ_CBCOOR010000001.1 coordinate 353,968, forward strand.
ACCGACGACCAGTGCCGTCGTGCCGAGCGTGCTCAGCGCCAGCCCGGCCTTCTCCCGTCCGGAGCGCCGCGCCAGCCAGGAGCTGCCGAACATGACGGCGGCGGCACCGTTCGCGGCCGCGTGCACGACGCCGGTGCGCCGGTCCTCGCGCTTGCCCGTCCGCGCCCACTCGGCCCAGCCCGTCACCGCCGTCGGGACGGCGGCGAGGACGCCGAGGCCCACGAGCCGCCGGGCGGCGTCCCGCGAGGTCGGCATGGTGAGGTCGAGGACCACCGAGCTGGTCCACAGCCCGATCGGCAGGTCGGTGAGGATCGGGTGCAGGGCGTGCCCGAGCTGCTTGCCGAGCAGGAGGTCGCGCCGGCCCGGTGAGGCGATGAGCCGCTCGGTTGGGCCGGTCAGACGGGAGACGAGGCCGTCCAGCCGCTCGTCCTTCTCGACGACGGCCGCCAGGCGGGCTCCGAGGGACTCGCTCAACGGTCGGCTCCCGTCGCCGCGGTCCGGTAGGGCAGCAGGGCCACGAGCAGGCCACCGATGACCGAGGCCAGGTGCAGCCAGTTGTCGGCCCAGTTGATGTTGAGGAAGTTCGCGTCCGGGTTGTCGACGACGAACAGGCCGTAGACGAAGGCGGCGCCGTAGCCGATGACGAGCAGCCAGCCGAAGGTGCGGGCCCCGCTCGCGGTGCGCCACAGGACGACGCCGAGCAGCCCGATGAGGAGGTGCACGACGTTGTGCGCGGGGTTGATGGCGAAGCCGAGCAAGGTCTGGCTGTGGTCGTGCTCGGTCCAGCCGTCGAATCCGGTGACGGCGAAGCCGGCGATGCCGACGACGAGGTAGACCGCTCCGATGAGGAGCGCGAGCCACTGGTGGGTCCCGCGCCGCGGTGCGGGGTTTCGGGTGTTGGACATGTCATCCTCCAGCACTGGTCGGGTGCCGCCATGATCGTGGTCGAGCCCACAAAGCGCATTCCGGGCCAGCAGATGCCGCACCGCCGCGCCGCCGTGAGAATCGGCCCATGGCTACCTCCCCCCACATGACCGGCGACGCCGAGCAGCTCGCCAAGACCGTCTCCGAGCGCGCGAGCGAGCGCGGCGTCACCGTCGCCACCGCCGAGTCCCTCACGAGCGGGCAGATCGCCGTCCACCTCGGCGCCGCGCCCAACGCCGGCAGCTGGTTCTCCGGCGGGGCCGTCACCTACACGGTCGAGGCCAAGCAGAAGGCGCTCGGCGTCCCCGACATCCCGGTCATCAGCGAGGAGTGCGCCCGGGCGATGGCCGAGGGCGCCGCGCGCCTGCTGGGGGCGGACTGCGCCGTCGGCGTCACCGGCGTCGGCGGGCCGGACCGCCAGGAGGACCAGCCGGTCGGCACCGTGTTCATCGCGATCCACACGCCCGCGGGCACGACCTGCGAGGAGCACCACTTCGACGGCGACCCGCAGGAGATCCTCGACGTGACGACGACGCGCGCGCTCGAGCTCCTCGGCGCCGGCCTGGAGGACGCCGGTAACACGTGAGCTGTCGGCGCGGGGTTTCGCCTCGCGGCGCGGGGTTGAGGGCGGCTGTCGGCGCGTCGGGGTGGGCGGGATGCAGCGTTCGGCGCGTTCAGGTGGGGCGCCGCCGGCGTGTGAGGTGGATCGCACCTGCGGCCTGGCGTGAGACACGCGGCGGGGCGGGGGAGCGGCGCCGCTAGCATGGGTCGCGATCTGCCCGTCCTTTAAAGACCCGTCCTGTGAGGCGGGGAAGGAGCCAGCCAGATGTCTCTCGGCCCTGTCGTACCCGTGCTCGGTCCCCCGGAGATCACCCGGGCGTTGACCCGCATCTCCCACGAGATCCTCGAGCGCACCGACCCGGAGGACCGTCTCGTCCTCCTCGGCATCCCCACCCGCGGCGCCCCGCTCGCCCAGCGCCTGCACGAGCGCGTGCTCGCCGCCGGCGGCAGCGCGGAGCTCGGCACGCTCGACGTCACGATGTACCGCGACGACCTGCGCTCCCAGCCCACCCGCACGCTCCTGCGCACCGAGGTGCCGCCCGGCGGGATCGACGGCGCCACCGTCGTCCTCGTCGACGACGTCCTCTACTCCGGGCGCACGATCCGCGCTGCCCTCGACGCGATCAACGACCTCGGCCGCCCGGCCCGGGTCCAGCTCGCCGTCCTCGTCGACCGCGGGCACCGCGAGCTGCCCATCCGCGCGGACTACGTCGGCAAGAACCTGCCGACCTCGCGCCACGAGCGGGTCCGGGTCACGCTCGGGGACGTCGACGGCGGCGAGGACGCCGTTGTCATCGTCAAGCCGGCCGAGGGGGAGGAGCGATGAGGCACCTGCTCTCCGCCGCCGACCTCGACCGCGACGCGGCCGTCGCCCTCCTCGACACCGCCGAGGAGATGGCCGTCACCCAGTCCCGGGAGATCCGCAAGCTCCCCACGCTGCGCGGCCGCACCGTCGTCAACCTCTTCTTCGAGGACTCCACCCGCACCCGGATCTCCTTCGAGGCGGCCGCCAAGCGGCTCTCGGCCGACGTCATCAACTTCGCCGCCAAGGGCTCGAGCGTGTCCAAGGGCGAGTCCCTCAAGGACACCGCCCAGACGCTCCAGGCCATGGGCGCGGACGCCGTCGTCATCCGCCACGGCGCCTCCGGGGCCCCGCACCGCCTCGCCCACTCCGGCTGGATCGACGTGCCGGTCGTCAACGCGGGCGACGGCACCCACCAGCACCCCACGCAGGCGCTCCTGGACGCGTACACGGTCCGTCGCCACCTCGCGGTGGACGACGACGGCGACTCCCGCGGCCGCGACCTCACCGGTCTGCGCGTGGTCGTCGTGGGCGACGTCCTCCACTCGCGGGTGGCGCGCTCGAACGTCGACCTCCTCACCACGCTCGGTGCGCAGGTCACGCTCGTCGCCCCGCCCACCCTCGTCCCCGTGGGCGCCCACGCCTGGCCGGCGCAGGTCGAGTACGACCTCGACGCCGCGATCGCCACCGGCCCGGACGCCGTCATGATGCTGCGGGTCCAGCGGGAGCGGATGTCGAGCTCCGGGGGCGGGTTCTTCCCCTCCCCGCAGGAGTACCACCGCCGCTACGGCCTCACCGGCGCCCGCCTCGCGCGCCTGCCCGAGCACGCGATCGTCATGCACCCCGGCCCGATGAACCGCGGCCTGGAGATCTCCGCGGAGGCCGCCGACAGCCCCCGCTCGACCATCGTCGAGCAGGTCGCCAACGGTGTCTCCGTGCGCATGGCCGTCCTCTACCACCTCCTCGCCGGCGCGCCGGCGCCCACGACGACGCAGGGAGCACCCGCGTGACCAGCCACCTCATCCGGGGCGCCGCGCCCCTGGGCGCCGAGCCCACCGACCTCCTCCTCGCCGACGGCGTCATCACCGCCACCGGCCCCGACGCCGCCGCGCAGGCGGGCAGCGACGCCCACGTCGTCGACGCGGACGGTCTCGTCGCCCTGCCCGGGCTCGTCGACCTCCACACCCACCTGCGCGAGCCCGGCCGCGAGGACGCCGAGACCGTGTGGTCCGGCACCCGCGCGGCCGCGCTCGGCGGCTTCACCGCCGTCCATGCGATGGCCAACACCCAGCCCGTCGCCGACACCGCAGGCGTCGTCGAGCAGGTGTGGCGGCTGGGCCGCGAGGCCGGCTGGGCCGACGTCCTGCCCGTCGGCGCCGTCACCGTCGGGCTCAGGGGCGAGCAGCTCGCCGAGCTCGGCGCGATGGCCGCCTCCCAGGCCCGCGTGCGGGTCTTCTCCGACGACGGCCTGTGCGTGTGGGACCCGGTCCTCATGCGCCGGGCCCTGGAGTACGTCAAGGCCTTCGACGGCGTCATTGCCCAGCACGCCCAGGAGCCGCGCCTCACCGCGGGCGCCCAGATGAACGAGGGCGTCGTGTCCTCCGAGCTCGGGCTCACCGGCTGGCCGGCCGTCGCGGAGGAGGCGATCATCGCCCGCGACGTCCTCCTCGCCGAGCACGTCGGCTCCCGCGTCCACATCTGCCACCTGTCGACCGCCGGGTCCGTCGAGATCGTCCGCTGGGCCAAGGCGCGCGGTATCGACGTCACCGCCGAGGTCACCCCCCACCACCTGCTCCTCACCGACGAGCTCGCCCGCAGCTACGACCCCGTCTTCAAGGTCAACCCGCCGCTGCGCACGCAGGAGGACGTCCTCGCCCTGCGCGCCGCGCTGGCCGACGGGACGATCGACATCGTCGCCACCGACCACGCGCCCCACCCGGTGGAGGCCAAGGACTGCGAGTGGGCCGACGCCGCCTTCGGGATGACCGGCCTGGAGACCGCGCTGTCCGTCGTCGTCGAGACGATGGTCGAGCCCGGCCTGCTCGACTGGGCCGGCGTCGCGCGCGTGCTGTCGACGACACCCGCCCGGATCGGGCGCGTCGAGGGGCACGGGCGACCCATCGCCGTCGGGGAGCCCGCCAACCTCACCCTCGTGGACCCGGCCGCCCGCGTCGTCGTCGACGGCGCCCAGCAGGCGACCACCAGCCGCAACACCCCGTTCCAGGGCCGTACCCTTCCAGGGCGCGTCGTGGCCACGTTCCTCCGCGGGCGTGCGACCGTGCTCGACGCCCAGCCCGTCGCCAGCACCACAGGAGGAACCCGTTGAGGAACCAGCGTGAGGACGCCCTGCTCGTCCTCGAGGACGGCTACGTCCTGTCCGGGCAGGCCTACGCCGCCGAGGGCCGCACGGTCGGGGAGATCGTCTTCGCGACGGCGATGACCGGCTACCAGGAGACGGTCACCGACCCGTCCTACCACCGTCAGATCGTCACGATGACCGCCCCGCACATCGGCAACACGGGCGCCAACGACGAGGACCCCGAGTCCGACCGGGTCTGGGTCGCCGGGCTCGTCGTGCGCGAGCCCGCGCGGCGCGCCTCGAGCTGGCGCTCGACCCGTGAGTTCGAGGACGAGCTGCGCGAGCAGGGCGTCGTCGGCATCTGCCACCTCGACACCCGCGCCCTCACCCGTCACCTGCGCGACCGCGGCGTCATGCGCGCCGGGATCTTCTCCGGCTCCGCGCTGCCCGCCGGCGCGATGGGGCGGGACTCCTCCGCCATCAGCGTGCTCGTCGACCTCGTCCGCCAGGCGCCCGCGATGAGCGGCGCCGCCCTTGCCGGTGAGGTCTCCACCCAGGAGCGCTACGTCGTCGAGCCCACCGGCGAGTTCGCCGGCAAGGAGCCGCTCGCCGAGATCGTCGCCGTCGACCTCGGGATCAAGGCGCGCACCCCCGCCCAGCTCGCCGAGCGCGGCGCCCGGGTCCACGTCGTCCCGCAGCAGACCACCCTCGCGGAGATCGTCGCCCTCGAGCCCGACGGCGTCTTCTTCTCCAACGGCCCGGGCGACCCGGGCAGCGCGGACCACGAGGTCGAGGTGCTGCGCGGGGTCCTGGCCCAGGGGCTGCCCTTCTTCGGGATCTGCTTCGGCAACCAGCTCCTCGGGCGCGCCCTCGGCTACGGCACGTACAAGCTCGACTACGGCCACCGCGGCGTCAACCAGCCCGTCCTCGACCGCGCCACCGGCAAGGTCGAGATCACCGCGCACAACCACGGCTTCGCCGTCGACGTGCCCGTCGGCGAGGAGAGCGTCGCGCCCTACGACGACGGCCGCTTCGGCCGTGTCGAGGTCTCCCACATCAGCCTCAACGACGGCGTCGTCGAGGGCCTGCGCGCCCTGGACGTCCCCGCGTTCTCCGTCCAGTACCACCCCGAGGCGGCCGCCGGCCCGCACGACGCCGCCCACCTGTTCGACCGCTTCCTCGAGCTCGTCGCCGCCCGGCGGCAGGCGCGCTCCCAGACGACCGGAGAGGACGCCTGATGCCGCGTCGTACCGACCTGCGTTCCGTTCTCGTCATCGGCTCCGGGCCGATCGTCATCGGCCAGGCCGCCGAGTTCGACTACTCCGGAACCCAGGCGTGCCGGGTGCTGCGCGAGGAGGGCCTGCGGGTCATCCTCGTCAACTCCAACCCGGCGACGATCATGACCGACCCGGAGATCGCCGACGCCACCTACGTCGAGCCGATCACCCCCGAGGTCGTCGCGACGATCATCGCCAAGGAGCGCCCCGACGCGCTGCTGCCGACCCTCGGCGGGCAGACGGCCCTCAACACGGCGATCGCGCTCGACGAGGCCGGGGTGCTGGCCGAGTACGACGTCGAGCTCATCGGTGCGTCGGTCGCCTCCATCCACGCCGCGGAGGACCGTCAGGCCTTCAAGGAGATCGTCGAGCAGTGCGGGGCGAGCTCGGCCCGGTCGGTCATCTGCCACTCGATGGAGGAGTGCTACGGGGCCGCGGAGGAGCTGGGCTACCCGCTCGTCGTGCGCCCGTCCTTCACCATGGGCGGCCTCGGCTCGGGGCTCGCGTACAACCCCGAGGACCTCGAGCGGATCGCCGGTGCCGGCCTGCACTACTCGCCGACCACGGAGGTGCTCCTCGAGGAGTCGATCCTCGGGTGGAAGGAGTTCGAGCTCGAGCTCATCCGCGACAAGGCCGACAACGTCATCGTCGTGTGCTCGATCGAGAACGTCGACCCCGTGGGCGTCCACACCGGTGACTCGATCACCGTCGCCCCGGCGATGACGCTCACCGACCGCGAGTTCCAGAAGATGCGCGACATCGGCATCGCGATCATCCGCGCCGTGGGCGTGGACACCGGCGGCTGCAACGTCCAGTTCGCCGTCGAGCCGGACACCGGCCGCATCGTCGTCATCGAGATGAACCCGCGCGTCTCCCGCTCCTCCGCGCTGGCGTCCAAGGCCACCGGCTTCCCGATCGCCAAGATCGCCGCGCGCCTGGCCGTGGGCTACACGCTCGAGGAGATCCCCAACGACATCACGAAGACCACCCCGGCCTCCTTCGAGCCGGCGCTGGACTACGTCGTCGTCAAGGTCCCGCGCTTCGCCTTCGAGAAGTTCCCCGCCGCCGACCCCGTCCTCACCACCACCATGAAGTCGGTGGGCGAGGCGATGGCGCTGGGCCGCAGCTACACCGAGGCCCTGCAGAAGGCGATGCGCTCGATCGACGCCAAGGGCAGCGTCTTCCACTGGCAGGGCGAGGCGCCGGACGCCGAGCAGACCGCCGCGCTGCTCGAGACCGTGCGGATCCCGACGACGGAGCGCCTCGTCCAGGTGCAGCAGGCCATCCGCGGTGGCGCGACCGTCGAGCAGCTCTTCGAGGCCACCGCCATCGACCCGTGGTTCCTCGACCAGATGGTCCTTCTCGACGAGGTGGCCGCCGACCTGCGCGAGGCGCCGGCGCTCACCCCCGAGCTCCTCGCGGAGGCCAAGCGCCACGGCTTCTCCGACGTCCAGATCGGCCAGCTGCGCGGCCTGTCGGAGGACACCGTCCGCGAGGTGCGCCACGCCTACGGCCTGCGCCCCGTCTACAAGACGGTCGACACCTGCGCCGCGGAGTTCGCCGCGCAGACGCCGTACCACTACTCCTCCTACGACGTGGAGACCGAGGTCGAGCCGCGCGAGCGCCCGGCGGTGATCATCCTCGGCTCGGGCCCGAACCGGATCGGCCAGGGCATCGAGTTCGACTACTCGTGCGTCCACGCGACCATGGCGCTGGCCGAGCAGTTCGAGACCGTCATGGTCAACTGCAACCCGGAGACGGTCTCCACCGACTACGACATCTCCGACCGGCTCTACTTCGAGCCGCTCACCTTCGAGGACGTCCTCGAGGTCTACCACGCGGAGCTCGCCGTCGGCCCGGTGGCCGGCGTCGTCGTCCAGCTCGGCGGCCAGACCCCGCTGAGCCTGGCCCAGCGCCTCGCCGACGCGGGCGTGCCGATCCTCGGCACCCAGCCCGAGGCCATCGACGCCGCCGAGGACCGCGGCCGCTTCGGCGCCGTCCTCGCCGCCGCCGGCCTGCCCGCCCCCGCCTTCGGCACCGCGACGACGCTCGCGCAGGCAGAGGTGGTGGCCGAGGGCATCGGCTACCCGGTGCTCGTGCGCCCCTCCTACGTGCTCGGTGGGCGCGGGATGGAGATCGTCTACGACGTCGAGCAGCTGCGTGACTACGCCGGCCGCTCCGACCTCGGCGCCGCGACGGGCCCGCTCCTCATCGACCGCTTTCTTGACGACGCGACCGAGATCGACGTCGACGCGATCTACGACGGCACCGAGCTCTTCCTCGGCGGCGTCATGGAGCACATCGAGGAGGCCGGCATCCACTCCGGCGACTCCGCCTGCGTGCTGCCCCCGGTGACGATCTCCGAGCGGGAGATCGCGCGGATCGCCGAGTCGACGCGTGCCATCGCCGACGGCGTGGGGGTGCGCGGGCTCATCAACATCCAGTTCGCGCTCGTCTCCGACGTCCTCTACGTCATCGAGGCCAACCCGCGCGCCTCGCGCACGGTGCCCTTCGTCGCCAAGGCCACCGGCGTGCCGCTGGCCAAGGCCGCCTCTCTCGTCATGGCCGGCGCGACGATCGCCGAGCTGCGCGAGCGGGGGATCCTGCCCGAGCACGACGCGACGCGCCTCGACCTCGACGCGCCGATCGCCGTCAAGGAGGCGGTGCTCCCGTTCAAGCGCTTCGCCACCCGAGAGGGCTCGGTGGTGGACACCGTGCTCGGCCCGGAGATGCGCTCGACGGGTGAGGTCATGGGCTACGACGTCGACTTCCCGCGGGCCTTCGCCAAGTCCCAGGCCGCCGCCTACGGCGGGCTGCCGACCACGGGCACCGTCTTCGTGTCCGTCGCGGACCGCGACAAGCGGGCGCTGGCCATCCCGGTCGCGCGCCTGCAGAGCCTCGGCTTCGAGATCCTCGCGACGAGCGGCACCGCCTCGGTGCTGCGCCGCAACGGCATCCCCGCGCGGCTGGTGCGCAAGGCCTCCGACGGGCGCGGCCCCGACGGCGAGCCGACGATCGTCGACCTCATCGAGACGGGTCAGGTCGACATGGTCGTCAACACCCCCTCCGGCCAGGGCGCCCGCGCCGACGGCTACGAGATCCGCACGGCGACGACGGCGGCCGACAAGCCGATCATCACGACCGTCCAGGAGCTCTCCGCCGCCGTCCAGGCGATCGAGGCCGCCGGCCTCGGCCCGATGACGGTGACCTCTCTCCAGGAGCACGACGCCGCCCGGGCCGCCCGGTGACCCCCACCCCCACCCCACCCCCTCCCGCCGACAGCCGGATTCCTCCGGCCGGCAATCCCACCCCTCCCGCCGACAGCCGGATTCCTCCGGCCGAGCCGGTGCCCTTCGGCACCCGGCTCGCCGCCGCGATGGCCGAGCACGGGCCGGTGTGCGTCGGCATCGACCCCCACCCCGGCCTGCTGGACGCGTGGGGACTGCCCGACGACGCGACGGGTCTGCGCACGTTCGCGATGTGCGTCGTCGAGGTGCTCGGGGGGCGGGTGGCGGCGCTCAAGCCGCAGTCGGCGCTCTTCGAGCGGCACGGCTCGGCGGGCGTCGCCGTCCTCGAGGACGTCCTCGCGGCCTGCCGGGACACCGGCACGCTGAGCGTCCTCGACGTCAAGCGCGGGGACATCGGCTCGACCATGGCCGGCTACGCCCACGCGTACCTCGCCGACGGCGCGCCCCTGGCCGCGGACGCGATCACCCTGTCCCCGTACCTCGGGCTCGGTTCCCTCGCGCCCGCCGTCGAGCTCGCCCACGCCACCGGCAGGGGAGTCTTCGTCCTGGCGCTCACCTCCAACCCGGAGGGAGCCGCGGTGCAGCACGCCGTCGGTACCGACGGGCGCGCCGTGGCGGGCGGGATCGTCGACGGGGTCGCTGCGCTCAATGCGAGCGGCCCAACGGCCGAGGGCCTGGGGTCGGTGGGTCTCGTCGTCGGCGCCACCATCGGCGACGCCGCACGCCGGCTCGGCATCGACCTCGCCGGCTCCCGGGCCCCGCTCCTCGCCCCCGGCTTCGGCGCGCAGGGCGCCGGGCGCGCGGAGGTGGCCGAGGTCTTCGCGGGAGCCGAGCATGCGGTGCTCGCCAGCACCTCCCGCGCCGTCCTCGCCGCCGGCCCGGACGGCCTCGTGGCCGCCGCCGAGCGGGCGGTCGCGGAGGTCCGCGACGCCCTGGCCGGCTGACCGGCCGACATCAACCGGCCGACTCGCCGTCGTCGGCTGACGCCACGGCCGGGGGGTGGGCGTCGGCCGACCGACTCGCCGTCGCCGTCCTCGGCTGACGCCACGGCCGGGGGGCGCGGCCGGCCGACCCGCCGTCGCCGTCGTGGCCTGACGCCACGGCCGCGGCCCTCGACCGCCCACCCGCGCGCGACGTCGTCGCCGACCTCCCCGCTTCTCCTCACCACAGCCCGTGCGAACGGGGGAGGTGGGAGGACAACCGGGGAGGTCGGCGCCCACCCGGTGGCGAACCACCGGGGCGGTCGGCGCGCTCCGGTGGCGAGGAGCCGCCAAGTGTGGTGAGGACGACCCCGGCGCCCGCGGCGGGCGGGCTCTGGGGCCTTGCGGGTACTGGCAGACTGAGCTGGTCGCTGGGTACCTTGCCCTCAGCCCCTCCCGTGTCCCCGTCCCCGAGGTGATGAACGTGGCCCTGCCCTCCTTGACCCCCGAGCAACGCGCCGCCGCGCTGGCCAAGGCAGCGGCCGCCCGCACCCGTCGGGCCGAGGTGAAGAACCGCCTCAAGTACTCCCAGACCTCCCTCTCCCAGGTCATCGCCGACGCCGCCGACGACGAGGCCCTCGGCAAGATGCGCGTCGTCGAGCTCCTCGAGTCCCTCCCCGGCGTCGGCAAGGTGAAGAGCCGAGCGATCATGGCCGAGGTCGGCATCTCCGAGGCCCGCCGCGTGCGCGGCCTGGGCCACAACCAGGTCGAGTCCCTCGTCGAGCGGTTCGGGTGACCGTGCCGACCACCTCGCCCGCCTCCGAGGCTCGTCTCACCGTCCTCGCCGGGCCCACCGCCGTCGGCAAGGGCACCGTCTCCGCCGACATCCGCCGTCGCTATCCCCAGGTGTGGCTGTCGGTCTCCGCAACCACGCGCCAGCCCCGCCCCGGCGAGGTCGACGGCGTCCACTACCACTTCGTCTCCGAGGAGGAGTTCGAGCGGATGGCCGCCGAGGGTGAGCTCCTCGAGTGGGCCGTCGTCCACGGTCAGAACCGCTACGGCACCCCGCGCGGTCCCGTGGAGGAGCAGCTGCGCAGCGGCGAGCCCGCGCTCCTGGAGATCGACCTCCAGGGCGCGCGACAGGTCCGTAAGACCATGCCCAACGCGCACTTCGTCTTCCTCGCCCCGCCCTCCTTCGAGGAGCTCGAGCGCCGGCTCGTGGGCCGCGGCACGGAGGGTCCGGAGGAGCGTGAGCGTCGCCTGCGCACCGCCCGGGAGGAGCTCGCGCACGCCGACGAGTTCGACGACATCGTCGTCAACGACGTCGTGACACGCGCCACCGACGAGCTCGTCTCCCTCATGGGCCTGCCGACCGAGTAGACTCGGACGTTGCGCGTGCCCGCACCCGGTGCAGGCGCGCCCCGAAACGAACACGTGAGGTGAGCATGTCCGGAACCGTTGCCCAGCCCGTTGGCATCACCAACCCCCCGATCGACAAGCTGCTCGAGGCGGCGGACTCCAAGTACGCCCTCGTCATCTACGGCGCCAAGCGCGCCCGTCAGATCAACGCCTACAACTCCCAGCTCCAGGAGGGGCTGCTCGAGTTCGTCGGCCCGCTCGTCCCGCACGGCCAGACCGACAAGCCCCTGTCGATCGCGCTGCGCGAGATCAACGAGGGACTGCTGACGGTCAACCCGACCCAGGAGTGACCGTGCCGGGGGCGACCGGGCTGCGCGTCCTCCTCGGCGTCACCGGGGGGATCGCCGCCTACAAGGCGGTCTTCGTCCTGCGTGCGCTGCGCGAGGCGGGGCACCGCGTCCGGGTCGTCCCCACCGAGGCCGCCCTCGAGTTCGTCGGGCGGCCCACCTGGGAGGCGCTGTCCGGCGAGCCGGTGACGACGAGCGTCTTCGAGGGCGCCACCGGGGTCGACCACGTCGCCCTCGGCCGCAGCGCCGACCTCGTCGTCGTCGCCCCCGCCACCGCGGACCTGCTCTCGCGGGCCGCGACCGGCCGGGCGGACGACCTCCTGACGACGACGCTCCTCACCGTCACCGCCCCCGTGCTGCTCGCCCCTGCGATGCACACGGAGATGTGGCAGCACCCGGCGACCGTCGCGAACGTCGCCACCCTGCGCGCCCGCGGCGTCACGGTCCTCGAGCCGGACTCCGGGCGCCTCACCGGTGCCGACACCGGCCCCGGCCGGCTGCCCGAGCCGGAGGCCATCACCGCGGCCGCCCTCGCGCTCGTCGCGCCGCAGGACCTCGCCGGGCGCACCGTCGTCGTCAGCGCCGGCGGCACCCGCGAGCCGCTCGACCCGGTCCGCTTCCTCGGCAACCGCTCCTCGGGCCGGCAGGGCGCCGCGATCGCCCGCGAGGCCGCCCGCCGTGGCGCCCGGGTGACCTTGCTCGCCGCCTCCATCGACGAGGCGGCCCGGCGCGCCGCCCAGCACCCCGCCGTCGACGTCGTCGAGGTCGAGACCACGCGTGAGCTCGCCGACGCCGTCGACACCGCCACCGCCGACGCGGACGTGCTCGTCATGGCCGCCGCCGTCGCCGACTTCCGCCCCGCGACGACGGCGGAGGGCAAGATCAAGAAGGACGGCTCGGCCCCGCAGGCGGTCGAGCTCGTCGAGAACCCCGACATCCTCGCGACCGTCGCTCACCGCGAGCGGGCGCGTCTCGTCGTCGTCGGCTTCGCGGCCGAGACTGGTGACGCCGGCGAGGTCCTCGAGCTCGGGCGCGCCAAGGCACGCCGCAAGGGCGCCGACCTGCTCGCCGTCAACGCCGTCGGCCAGGGCCGCGGTTTCGGTGACGTCGCCAACGCCGTCACCGTGCTCGACGGCGCGGGCGAGGTGGTCGGTGAGGCCGCCGGCAGCAAGGACGACGTCGCGCGCGGGCTGTGGGACCTCGTCGTGCCCCGCCTGCGCTGAACTAGGATCGACCGGTGACCTCCAAGCCCAACCTGCGTCTGTTCACCTCCGAGTCGGTGACCGAGGGGCACCCCGACAAGGTGTGCGACCGGATCTCCGACTCCATCCTCGACGCGATCCTCCGGGAGGACCCCCGCGCGCGGGTCGCCGTCGAGACGCTCGTGACGACCGGGCTGGTGACCGTCGCCGGTGAGGTGACGACCTCCGCCTACGTCGAGATCCCGCAGCTCGTGCGCGCCGAGGTCAACGCGATCGGCTACACCTCCTCCGCCATCGGCTTCGACGGGAAGTCCTGCGGCGTGCAGGTGTCGATCGGCCAGCAGTCCCCGGACATCGCCACGGGCGTCGACACCTCGTGGGAGGACCGCGCCGGTGAGAGCCGCGACCGGTACGACGCCCAGGGCGCCGGCGACCAGGGCTTCATGGTCGGCTACGCGAGCGACGACACGCCCCAGCTCATGCCGCTGCCGATCTGGCTCGCGCACCGCCTCGCCGAGCGGCTCACCCACGTGCGCAAGGAGGGGATCGTCCCCGGCCTGCGTCCGGACGGCAAGACCCAGGTGACCATCGCCTACGACGGCGACCGTCCCGTCGCCCTCGACTCCCTCGTCGTCTCCACCCAGCACGACGCCGACGTCACTTCCGAGTGGCTGCGCTCCGCCGTCGCCGCGGAGGTCGTCGCGCCCGTGCTCGCCGAGCACGCCGGTGGGCTCGACACGGCCGGGCACACCCTCTACGTCAACCCGACCGGCAAGTTCGTCGTCGGCGGTCCGATGGGCGACGCCGGACTCACCGGTCGCAAGATCATCGTCGACACCTACGGGGGCATGGCCCGTCACGGCGGGGGAGCCTTCTCCGGCAAGGACCCGTCGAAAGTGGACCGCTCCGCCTCGTACGCCACCCGCTGGGTGGCGAAGAACGTCGTCGCCGCCGGCCTCGCGCGCCGCTGCGAGGTGCACGTCGCCTACGCCATCGGCAAGGCCCACCCCGTGGGGCTGTACGTCGAGACCTTCGGGACCGAGACCGTCGCCGTCGAGAGGATCAACGCGGCGATCAGCGAGGTCTTCGACCTGCGCCCCGCGGCGATCGTCGACGCCCTCGACCTGCTGCGCCCGATCTACCGCGACACCAGCGCCTACGGGCACTTCGGGCGCGAGCTGCCGAGCTTCACCTGGGAGCGCACCGACCGCGTCGAGGAGCTGCGCCGCGCCGTCGGCTGAGGGTCCCTCGGGCGGTAGGGCCGCGCCCTGCCTGTGGACGACCACTGCGGTGTCGGTGGCCCGTGGTGAGATGGGAGCGGAGGTGAGACCGGTGCACCAGCCCGCCCTGCTCGAGCAGACCGTCGCCGTGCGCACGGTCTCCGGCGCCGAGGCAGCGGGTGTCGAGCTGCCCGTCGCGCGGGTGGCGGTCGACATGTCGCTGCCCCACCTGGACCGTCCCTTCGACTACCGCGTGACGCCGGAGCAGGACGCCGCTGCCCAGCCCGGCACCCGCGTCTCGGTGCGTTTCGCGGGCAAGGACCGCACCGGCTACGTCCTCGAGCGCGCCGCCACCACCGACCACCACGGCACCCTCATGCCGCTGCGGCGCGTGGTGTCCGCGCTGCCGGTCCTCACCCCGGAGATCGCCGCGCTGTGCCGGGCGGTGGCGGACCGCTACGCCGGCTCCCTCATGGACGTCGTCCGGCTCGCGGTGCCTCCGCGGCACGCGACCACCGAGAAGACCGTCCTGGAGGGCACGGCCGCCGACCGCACCGGCACCACCGCTGCGCACCTGCCCGGGACGGCGTGGGACCACTACGTCGGAGGCGCGGCCTACGTGCGGCGGCTGGCGGCGGAGGAGTCGCCCCGCGCGGTGTGGTCGGCGCTGCCTGCGCACGGGCCGGGGGTCCCCGACCGCCTCGCCTCGATCGCCGAGGCCGCCGCCGCCACGCTCGCCTCCGGGCGCGGGGTCGTCGTCGTCGTGCCCTCGGCCCACGAGGCCGAGGTCGTCGAGGCGGCGCTCACCGCGGCCCTGCCGGGGGAGCCGGTCGTGTCGCTGCAGGCCGACCACGGCCCCTCGCGCCGATACCGAGCCTTCGTCCGGCTGCTCACGGGACAGGCGCGCGTCGTCGTCGGCACGCGGGCAGCGGCCTTCGCGCCCGTCCAGCGTGTGGGCCTGCTCGTGTGCTGGGACGACGGCGACGACCTCCTCGCCGAGCCGCGCGCGCCCTACCCGCACGCCCGCGAGGTGCTCACGCTGCGCGCCGCCCAGGAGGGCGCCGCGCTGCTGCTCGGCGGGTGGACGCGAAGTGTGGAGGCGGGGCTGCTCGTCGCCACCGGCTGGGCCGCCTCCGTCACCGCCTCGCGCGCCACGGTGCGCGAGCGCACCCCGCGGATCGAGGCGCCGGGGGAGATCGACCTCGCCCGCGAGGGGCCGGCGGCGGCCGCCCGGATCCCGCGCCCGGCGTGGGAGCTCGTGCGCAAGGCGCTGGAGAAGGGGCCGGTCCTCGTCCAGGTGCCGCGCTCCGGCTACCTGCCCGTCGTCGCCTGCCAGGGCTGCCGCGAGCCGGCCCGCTGCCGGGAGTGCCACGGCCCGCTCCAGCTCGGCGGGCGCACGAGCGTGCCCTCGTGCCGCTGGTGCGGGCGCCCGGACCGCACCTGGGCCTGCCCCTCCTGTGGGAGCTCCGCCATGCGTGCGAGCCGCGTGGGCTCGGCGCGCACGGCCGAGGAGCTCGGCCGCGCCTTCCCCAAGGTGCCGGTCGTGCTGTCCGGCGCGCGCGCCGACCACGGGGTCGTGCGGGAGGTCGACGAGAAGGCGCGCGTCGTCGTCGCCACGCCGGGTGCGGAGCCGGCCGCCCGGGGCGGCTACCAGGGCGCGCTGCTGCTCGACGCGGCTGCCGTGTCGGGGCGTCAGGACCTCGCCGCGCCGTCCGAGGCGCTGCGCCGCTGGCTGGCCGCAGCAGCCCTGGTGCGGCCGGCGTCGGAGGGGGGTCGGGTCATGCTCCTCGGCGATCCCGCGCCCATTCCCGGCCAGGCGCTCGTGCGGTGGGACCCGGCCGGCTTCGCCGAGCGCGAGCTGGCCGAGCGGCACGAGCTGCACCTCCCGCCCGCCAGCCGGATGGCCTCGGTCCGGGGCAGCGCCCGCGCCGTCGCGAGCCTGCTGCGCTACCTCGAGCGGCCCGACGGCGTCGAGGTGCTCGGTCCCGTGCCGTTCTCGGAGGAGGAGGTCCAGGCGCTCGTGCGCAGCGACCTCGGCCAGGGGAGTCGGCTCACGAGGGCGCTGGCGCAGGCCGCCGCGGTGCGCAGCGCCCACAAGGAGCCGGACTCCGTGCGCATCCAGGTGGACCCCACCGAGCTGTGACACGCGGTCACGGGTCGTGGGGACGGTGACCGGACTACGCTGCCGCCCATGACCGCACCGGTGCCGTACGTCTTCCTCCCGGGCACTGCCCGGGAGGCACTGCAGTTCTACGCCGGTGTCTTCGGATGCTTGGCGGAGCTGCACACGCTGGAGGACTTCGGGAGGACGGACGGCCCTCCCGGGGCGATCGCCCACGGTGTGCTGTCCGACGGACCGATCACGATGTACGTCGCCGACGCCGTGGGCGAGCAGTCCGCGTTCCACAGCGAGGGGCTGATGTTCTCGCTGCTCGGGGCGGCCCCTCCGGCCACCCTGCACGAGTGGTTCCAGAGGCTCGCCGAGGGCGGTCAGGTGGTCGACGACCTCCAGAAGCGGCCGTGGGGAGCCACCGACGGGCAGGTCGTCGACCGTTTCGGCGTGCACTGGCTCGTCGGGTACGAGGAGGACGAGACGTCCTGACCGTCCGTGGCGCCGACCGCGGGAATCCTCACGGCGCGGTCGCGGGGAGGCGGCGCTGCCGGCGGAATGCACCGACCGTGAGCTGGCCGGCGAGCAGCGCGGCGAGTGCGAGCGCGAAGCCGGACAGCTGCACCGGCGTCAAGGTCTCCTCGAGGACGGCGGCCCCGACGAGTGCCGCGACGAGAGGGGACAGGAGACCCAGGAGGGCGGTGGCCGTGACCGGGAGGTGGCGCAGCCCGCGGTACCAGAGGGTGTAGGCGATGAGCCCGCCCACCAGCCCCAGCCACAGGTAGCCGCCGAGGCCGCCGGCGTCGACCGTCGCCGGTACTCCCTCGACCACCAGGGTGAGCGGGAGGAGCGCGAGGCCGCCCGCGGTGAGCAGCCAGCCTGTGAGGGTCAGCGGTCCCACACCGGGTGGCAGGCCCCATCGCTTGGTGAGGACGAGCCCGAGGGCCATCGACATGGTGCCGGCGAGCCCGGCGAGGACGCCGACCCCGTCGAGCGCCGCGCCCGGACCGAGAACGACCAGACCCACCCCGACGACCCCCGCGACGCCCCAGCCGAGCCGCCACCACGACGTCCTCTCGTGCAGGATCCCCACCGCGAGGACGGCGACCACGACGGGCTGCGCGGCGCCCAGCGTGGCGGCCACACCGCCAGGCAGCCGCTCGGCCGCGAAGAAGAGCAGCGGGAAGAACGCTCCGATGTTGAGGACGCCGAGGACGGCAGCCTTCCACCACCAGGCGCCCGTCGGCAGGATGCGCGTGAGGGCGAGAGCGACGAGCCCCGCCGGCAGCGCCCGCACGAGCGCGGCGAAGAGCGGGTGCTCGGGCGGGAGGAGCTCCGTCGTCACGGCGTAGGTCGTGCCCCAGGTCGCGGGCGCCACCGCGGTGAGCGCGATCCACGCGACGCGATGGTCCCACCACCGCCGGGCGATCTCGGGAGTGGGACGGTGCGCGGTCGTCGTGGTCACGCTTCCGAGTCTCCGCACCGGCGATCGATGAGTCCAACACATGTTTGTCATGGCAGCGATCTATGACCACGATGGACGCATGGACCTCCAGCAGCTGCGGTACGTCGTCGCCGTGGCCGAGACCCGCAGCTTCACGCGCGCGGCCGAACGCTGTTTCGTCGTGCAGTCCGCGCTGAGCCATCAGGTCGCCAAGCTCGAGCGCGAGCTCGGCTTCCGCCTCTTCGCGCGGACCAGCCGGCGCGTCGAGCTGACGCAGGCGGGCGAGGCGTTCCTGCCGGCCGCCCGGGAGTCGCTCGCGGCTGCCGCCCGCGCAGTCACCGAGGCAGCGGCAGCCGTCGGTGAGGTGCGCGGCCAGTTGTCGGTGGGAGTCATCCCGACGGTCGCGGCGGTCGACATCCCCGACCTCCTGGAGCGGTTCCGGCAGGCCCATCCCGGCGTGCGGGTGGTCATGACGGTCGGGAGCAGCTGGGAGATGACCGAGCGCGTCGCGGGCGGTGCGCTCGACGTCGCCTTCCTCGGGCTCCCCGAGGGGGACGAGCCCCAGGGGGTCAAGGCGCGCGAGCTCGCCCGTGACGACCTCGTCGCCGTCCTGCCGGCCGACCACCGCCTCGCGGCGCGCGGCCGGATCGCGCTGGCGGACATCGCCGAGGAGGTCTTCGTCGACTTCCCGCACAGCTCTCCCGGCCGCGCCCAGAGCGACCGCGCCTTCGCCGACGCGGGTCTCGCCCGCGACGTCGCCTTCGAGGTTCCGGTCCCCGAGCTCATGATCGGCCTGGTCCGACGGCGACTGGCCGTGGCCTTTCTCGCGCCGACCTTCGTGGGCACCGACCACCCGGGCGTCGTCACGGTGCCGGTCTCCGACGGGCCGCGCCGGGTCGAGTACCTGGTGTGGAGCGCCTTCAACCCGACGCCGGCCGTACGCGCCTTCCTCGACGTGGTGGGGCCATGAGGCCGAGTCGCGGTCCAGCCCGTGGCCGTGGAGTGGCCGAGGGCTGCGAGCCCGGTGGCTCCCGCCAGGGTGCGGGGATGCGTCTGCTCGCGCGCTCCCTCACCGGCGTCCTCGCCGCCGTAGGAGTGGCTGCTCTCGCCGGCTGCTCCTTACCGGCGCACCTGGGCGGGGAGGCCGCGAAGGACGCCGTCGACCACCTGCTCGCACCACCGGCCTTCCACTCCTACGCCGATGACATCGTCCAGTTCGCCGAGCGCGTCGACGCCGCCACGGAGTACGGCCCGGTCGTCATGCTCGGCGTCGAGGAGGCGGACGAGGAGGACCTGGACAGCCGTGCCCGTAAGCCGATCGGCTGGATCACCCTGGGCCTCACCGTCTCCGACACAAGGGCCTCCCACGGGTTCTGGGGGGCACCGACCGCGCAGGACCCCGGCCCGCACTGCTTCCGGGTGACGTTCGACAACTGGGGCGTCAAAGACGTCGATGGGGAGGACGGTCCGAGCGAGGAGCTCGTGGCCGTGCCCCCGCCACCGTCGCAGCGCCCCCGCATCGCACCGAACGCCGAGACAGCCGTGTGGTCGGCGCTGACTGCCCTGCCCGAGGAGCTGCCCTCGGAGGCCGAGGTTGTCGCGGCGGTCACGGGCCGGTTGGAGCCCCACCCGAACGGCGTCACGCCGCTCGCACCGGTCACCGCCAGCATCGAGGGCGGGGCAGTCGCGGTCGCTACGGGCGACGACGACGACTGCGTCCTCGTGGTGCGCACCGACAGCGGGGAGGTGCGCGACGTCCACGTCCCGTCGATCTACCTCAAGCGCGGCGAGCTCGGCTGTCGGGCCACCACGGCCTTCGCAGACCTTCGGCCGCCCCACTGAGTCCTCATCTGCTCAGAAGTCGCGGAGATGGACACCGAGCCGCTCACGTTCAGCGAGCGCCTGCTCGTGCGTCACCCACTGGATCTCGTAACGACCCCAGCGCTCCCGGTGGCGACCGTCCTGCCAGTCGAGGAAGCCCTCTCGCATCTCTGCGACGTAGGACCACGGAGGATAGTCCTCGACCGACGGCTCCTTCGTCCCGTCAGCCCAGACGACGACCAGCCACACCCGCGGCTTCGGCGCGCGGGGAGCGAACGGCGTCGTGAAATGACCCAGTGACGTGGCCGCGTGGCCGGCCGGTCGACCGTCGCGCAGGAGGACGGCCAGACCGTCGTGGAACTGCTCCATCTCCGGCTCGACGGCAGGCGCTTCAGCACCCCTCCAGGGCCAGATCCTCATGGAGCACTCGCAGGCATGCCGACATCCTGCCGCCCACCGCCACTCACGGCTGCCATGCCGCCGGGCGGGGCGTCGAGCTGCCGACGACGCACTGTCCTGAGGCGGGCGGGTCAGAGGGCGCCGGTGAGGGCCATGAGACCGAGCGCGCTCAGGGTGACGAGCAGCCAGAGGATCCCGCCGAAGGCCAGCGGCTTCAGCCCTGCGGCGCGGAGCGCCGGGACGTCGGTCGACAGGCCGATCGCCGTGAGCGCGACGGTGATGAGGAAGGTCGCCGCCGTCGCGAGCGGGTCGTGCCAGGACTCGGGCACGAGTCCGATGCTGTTGAGCGTCGCGAGCAGCAGGAAGCCGACGAGGAACCACGGCACGAGACGCCACACCGCGGGCCTGGCTCCGGCGTCGTCCCCCGCGGCCCGCCGGTCGCGCCGTGCGACGAGCACGGCGAGGCCGATGACGATCGGGATGATGAGCAGCGTCCGCACGAGCTTGACGACCACCGCGTGGTCGGCGGCCACCGAGCCGAAGGTCGTCGCCGCGGCGACGACGGACGAGGTGTCGTTGACCGCCGTGCCGGCGAAGAGACCGAAGGCGTCCTGGTCCATGCCGAGCAGCTGCCCGAGCGGGGGGAAGAGCAGGACGGCGGCGATGTTGAAGGCGAAGACCGTGGACAGCGCGTAGGCGACGTTGCTGCCGGAGGCCCGGACCACCGGGGTGACGGCGGCGATCGCCGAGGCTCCGCAGATCGCCGTGCCCGTCCCGATGAGGACACGCAGCTCACGGTCGATGCCGAGCAGCCGGCCCAGGGCGGCGGCCGCGACGAGGCAGACGACCACCGTGCCGAGCATGACCGGCAGCGAGTCGACACCCACCTGCGCGACCTGCGCCAGCGACAGCCGCGCCCCGAGGAGGACGACGGCGATCTGCAGGACGAGCTTGCTCGCCAGCTTGAGCCCGGCGGAGAGGGCCGCCACGGACGAGGCGTCGGCCCGCCGTCGGACGAGGACGCCGACGATCACCCCGAGGACGACGCCGCTCACGGGGCTGCCGATGACGGGCGCCGCAGTGCCGATCGCCGTCGCCACGAGGGCGATCACGACGGCCAGCGCGAGGCCCGGCACCTTGGTGCGCCACGCAGCCGAGGCGGGGGCGGCGGGCGCGCTGCGGTCGGTCGACATGGCCTCCATCCTCGCCCCGGGCGCCGCGCCGCGCCGAATGGTGCCGTCGTCTAGTGTCGAGTCGACCCCTACAGGAAGGCGATCCGCGATGCAGTCCTCCGTCCCGCTCACCGGCCCCATCACCACCGTCGTGTTCGACCTCGGGCAGGTGCTCGTGAGGTGGGACCCGTACGAGGCCTTCGCCGAGCGCTGGACCCGCGAGGAGTTCGACGCCTTCCACGCGGAGATCGACTTCCCCGGCTTCAACCACGAGCAGGACGCCGGACGCAGCTTCGCCGACGCCCGCGCCGCCCTCGAGCGCACGCACCCGCACCGCGCCGCGGACTTCGACCACTACGTGACGAACTTCGCCCGCTCGCTCGGTGGCCCGGTCCCCGGCACGACCGAGATCGTCGAGGAGCTCATCGCCGCGGACATCCGGGTGCTCGGCCTGACGAACTGGTCGGCCGAGAACTTCCACGAGGCGGCCCGCTCCGCCCCGGTCATCGACCGGCTCGAGGCCGTCCTCGTCTCCGGCGAGGTGGGCGTGGCCAAGCCGGACCCGGCGATCTACGACCTCCTCATCCAGCGCTTCAAGCTCGACCCGCCGCTCACCGTCTTCACCGACGACTCCCTCCGCAACGTCGACGCCGCCTCCGGCGCGGGCCTCGTGGCGCGCCACTTCACCGGGGCCGAGCAGCTCCGCGCCGACCTGCGCGAGCTCGGCCTGCCGGTCTGACGCTCCCGCAGGGCGCCTAGACTCTTGGCCCATGCGCCTCCTCTTCGCCGGCACCCCCGAGGTCGCCCTCCCGTCACTGCGCGCCCTCGCGGACTCCGCGCACGAGGTGGTCGCCGTCCTCACCCGGCCCGACGCCCGCCGTGGGCGCGGCCGCACCCTCCACCCGAGCCCGGTGGCGGCGTGGGCACGAGAGCACGACATCCCTGCCCTCACGCCGCGCACCCTGCGCGACCCCGAGGTCCAGGAGGAGATCGCCGCCCTCGCCGTCGACGCCGCGCCCGTCGTCGCCTACGGCGCCCTCATCCCGCCGGCCCTCCTCGACGTCCCCCGCCACGGCTGGGTCAACCTCCACTTCTCGCTGCTGCCCGCGTGGCGCGGCGCCGCACCGGTCCAGCACGCCGTCATCGCCGGCGACGACGTCACCGGCGCCACGACCTTCCGCATCGAGGAGGGCCTGGACACCGGCCCCGTGCTCGGCACCCTCACCGAGACGGTCCGCCCGAGCGACACCTCCGGTGACCTCCTCGCCCGCCTCGCCGAGTCCGGCGCCCCCTCCTCCTCGCCACCCTCGACGCACTCGAGTCCGGCACCGCCGTCCCCGTCCCGCAACCCGCCGACGGCGTGAGCCACGCCCCCGCCTCGAGGTCACCGACGCGCGGGTCGACTGGGCCGCGCCGGCCGTCGCCGTGGACCGTCTCGTCCGCGGCACCACCCCCGCCCCCGGGCCCTGGACGACGGCGCCCGACGGCTCCCGGCTCAAGCTCGGCCGCGTCACGGTGCGTGCCGACGTCGACGACCTGGCCCCCGGGGCGCTGCGCCCGGGGAAGACGGAGGTGCTCGTCGGCACCGGGAGCGGCGCCGTCGAGCTCGGGCAGGTCGCCCCGGCCGGCCGCTCGTGGATGGCCGCGGCCGACTGGGCGCGCGGCGCCCGGATGCCCGAGGACGCGCGTCTCGGCGGGGAGGCAGCATGAGCGAGCAGCGCCCGGGCTCCCGTGGTCCCCGC
Organism: Georgenia sp. Marseille-Q6866; assembly: GCF_965111665.1. Taxonomy (NCBI): domain Bacteria; kingdom Bacillati; phylum Actinomycetota; class Actinomycetes; order Allobogoriellales; family Allobogoriellaceae; genus Georgenia; species Georgenia sp. Marseille-Q6866. The sequence goes on from NZ_CBCOOR010000001.1 coordinate 376,815, forward strand.
CGCGGCGGGGGTCGCCCGACCGGCCCACGCCGTCGGGAGGCCGCTGACGAGGCCCGCACCGCAGCCGCCGACACCCTCGAGGCCGTCGCGACGAGCGACGCCTACGCCAACCTCGCGCTGCCCAAGATGCTGCGCGAGCGCGGGCTGACCGGCCGCGACGCCGCCTTCGCCACCGAGCTCGTCTACGGGACGCTGCGCCTGCGCGGCCGCTACGACGCGATCCTCGCGCGCTGCACCAACGGCCGGCCCCTCGACCAGCTCGACCCGCCCGTGCTCGACCTCCTGCGCATGGGCGCCCACCAGATCCTCGGCATGCGCGTGCCCTCGCACGCCGCCGTCTCCCAGACGGTCAACCTCGTGCGGGCCCGCGTCGGCACCGGCGCGAGCGGTTTCGCCAACGCCGTGCTGCGCGCCGTCGGGCGCCAGGACCTCGACACCTGGCTCGCCCAGCTGCGCGAGGAGATCCCCGACGACGGCGCGTACCTCGCGGCCGTCGAGTCCCACCCCGCGTGGGTGGTGCGGGCCCTGCGCTCCTCGCTCCGCGCCGCCGACCGGCCTGCCGAGGAGCTCGCCGAGTTGCTGCGGGCCGACAACGCCCCGCCCGCGGTGACGCTTGTGGCCCGCCCCGGGCTCGTCTCCCCGGAGGAGCTCGCCGAGCAGGTGACGCAGACGTTGGGGGAGCGGGGCACGCCCGGCAGCTGGGCGCCCACCGCGCTGCGCCTCGCCGGGGGCGACCCCGCCTCCCTGCCCGCCGTGCGCGACGCTCTGGCCGGGGTCCAGGACGAGGGCAGCCAGCTCGTCGCTCTTGCACTCGCCGCGGCCGAGGTGCTTCCCCGGCCGGACGGTGAGCAGGAGAGCCGCTGGCTCGACCTCTGCGCCGGACCGGGCGGCAAGTCGGCTCTCCTCGGCGCGGTCGCCGCGGAGCGTGAGGTCCACCTGCTCGCCAACGAGGTCGCCCCGCACCGTGCCCGTCTGGTCCGCCAGTCCACGGCCGCGCTCCGCGAGAGCGTTGACGTGCGCACGGGCGACGGCCGGGAGATCGGCGAGGCGGAGCCGGGCGTGTACGACCGGGTGCTCGTCGACGCGCCGTGCACGGGCCTGGGCGCGCTGCGCCGCCGTCCCGAGTCTCGCTGGCGCCGCCAGCCCAGCGACCTGCCCGGCCTCACGTCGCTGCAGCGCGAGCTGCTCGACTCGGCGCTGGAGGCGGTGCGGCCCGGGGGAGTGGTCGCCTACGTCACGTGCTCCCCGCACCTGGCAGAGACGAGTGCCGTCGTCGAGGACGTTCTGCGCGGCCGCGAGGACATCACCCGCCTCGACGCCCGCGCGGCGCTGACCGCGGCGACAGGTACCGACGTGCCCGACCTCGGCGAGGGTCCCGACGTCCAGCTGTGGCCCCACCTGCACGGCACGGACGCGATGTTCCTCTCGCTGCTGCGCAAGGACGCCTGACCCGGCGCACACCCGCGGTGGGTACCGAGCCCTCCACCAGGGGGCGGCCTCGTGCGTGCCTGCCTCGCGGCGTGGCCGCTCGATCCATCGCCTCTGCTCGGTCGCCGCCGGGCAGCGCCCGGTCCGCGCGGCGCCGGCCGCTCGGTCGGCACCTCTGCTCGGCCGCCGCCGGGCGGCGCCCGGTCTGCGCGGCGCTGGGCCGCTCGCCCACCGGCCGGTGGGCAGACCTGTCCCCTGGGGTTTCTAGGTCTGTTCGTGCTTGGCGGTGATGAGCTGGCCGTGGCGGGTGTAGAAGTACCAGCGGCCGGCGGCGCGGACGATGGTGATGCCGTAGGCGTGGACCCAGTCGTGGTGGTGCCAGCACAGCAGGATCCCGTGCTCCACGCAGGTCGCTCCGCCGTCGCGGTACCACTGGATCGAGTGGTGGATCTCCCCGACCCCGGGCGGCTGGTCACAGTCGGGGTACTGGCACTTCTTGTCCCGGGCCGTGATCGCCCGGACCATGTGGGCCGGGAAGATCCGCTGCTCACGCCCCACGTCCAGCACGGTGGAGTCCGGCCCGAACACCACCCGGGACAGGCTCGACTCGCACACCAGCCTTGCCAGCATGGCCGGCGGGACCGGGGTTCCGTCCTCCAGGGTCGCCGGCTGCGCCCCGGTCATCGCCCTCGGGTCGATGGCGGTGGAGATGACGTGGGTGTCACCCGGCTGCCACGCGTCCATCCACGCCTGCGCCTCCGGGGAGAGCGTGAACGGGTCGCCCTCGGGCCGGTCAGGATCCCGCGGCCCGCCGGGTGCGGTGAACAGGGCCTCTTCCCAGAAGCCGAGCTCACCGCCCGGCTCGTGCTCCCGCCCGCTCGCGGTGACCGGCGGTTTCGGGGATCCCGTGGCCCCAGCCAGGGCGCGCAGCGTCTCGATGTCGGCGGTCACCGTGACGTGGGGCCGGATACGGGCGCCCTTGCCCTGCTCACCGGCATCAAGTGACTGCCGCGCCAGCGACGTCAGTGCCGCGGCCCGCCGTTGGGCGGGGGTGCGCTCATCACCCTTGGCCTTGCGGCCCATGTGCGCCCGTAGCGCGGTGTCCACGGTCTGTCCGGAGAGCTCGTCGAGCCAGCCGTTGAGGTGGTAGCCGTCCATCGTGCGCGAGAGGGTCAGCTGTTCCTTGGCGCCGTCCTCGCGCCAGGCCCGGTCCGCGGCCTCCGGATCCGATGCGATCGCCCAGTGGCTCACGAGCTTGGCGAAGGACCCGGCATCCATCGCCTGGGCCTGGTCGACCAGGAAGGCCTCACCGGCCTGGTCGTCGGACAGCTGGATCCGTAGCCGGTTCGTCGTGATCGCCCCGCGCACCAGGACACCGACGTGCTCCTCGCTGATCCGCCCCTGCGTCAGCGCCGCCCGCGACAGGGGCAGCAGGTCACGCAGCGCGCGGGCGTGACGCACCTGCCGCGCGGCGCTCTGGGCAGTGGCGTCGGTCTGCGTCCGCAGCCACGCGGCGAAGGTCCGCTGACCGTCCAACGCCCACAGCCCGTTCGCCTCGATCGTCGCCAGCTGCGCCGAACGGACCCCGCCCAGACGCCGCTCGATCTGCTCCACCAGCCCCAGCGCTTCATGCAGGCGGTGACCGTCGACCTCGTGCCAGCGGGTTCCCTCAAGCCCCGATACCGACGTCAGGACTGAGGTCAGCGCGTCCACGGGGTCTGCAGCCAGCCCCGCGCCCAAACCGCGCCCGGGTGAGGAACCTGCGCCGTCGACGATCTCCCCGACCACTGTCCTCACCCCCTACATGGCCTTGATGTGCTGCTGGTCACATCGTCTCAGCGACCACTGACATTCGGCGCGGACGACGAACGGAGTGCGCACGTCCTCGCACCAGCCGCGCCGCCGGGCCACGCTCGCGTGAGGGGACGTGATGTGGGTCTGCTCCGCAGCCACTGTTCGGCCCCTCCCGACGTCGATGTGCGCCTGGTCACATCGTCCCAGCGACCACCGACATCCGACCCGCGCCGTCGCTCGTGCCCTGGAGAGTTGGTGGGTCGTCGCGACAGAGCCGCTCAGACGTCGATCGACGGGACAGCAGGGCCCGGCTGCACCCGCATGGGTAGGCTCGGACCGTGGCCGTACGCATCACTCCCAGCATCCTCAACGCCGACTTCGCCGACCTCACGGGGGAGCTCGGGCGCATCTCGGGCGCCGACCTCGTGCACGTGGACGTCATGGACAACCACTTCGTCCCCAACCTCACGGTGGGACTGCCGGTGGTCGAGCGGATCGTCGCGGCGAGCCCCGTCCCGGTGGACGCGCACCTCATGATCGAGGACGCGGACCGCTGGGCGCGCGGGTACGCCGAGGCAGGCTGCGCGTCGGTCACCTTCCACGCCGAGGCCTCGGTGGCCCCGATCCGGCTCGCCCGCGAGATCCGCGCCGCCGGCGCCCGCGCGGCCATCGCCGTCCGGCCGACGACGGACATCGCGCCGTACCTCGACTACCTCGAGGAGCTCGACATGCTCCTCGTCATGACCGTCGAGCCCGGCTTCGGTGGCCAGCGATTCCTCGAGTCGACCGTCAGCAAGATCGCCGCCGCCCGGCAGGCGATCGACGCCTCTGGCCGGGACATCTGGCTCCAGGTCGACGGCGGCATCTCGCGCGACACCATCGCGACCGCCGCCCGCGCCGGTGCGGACACCTTCGTCGCCGGCTCGGCCGTCTACGGCGCCGAGGACCCGAACGCCGAGGTCACGGCGCTGCGCGAGCTCGCAGCAGCCGCCCGCTGAGTGACGGGTAGTCGCCACCCCTCTCCTCAGCGGCGGGTAGCCACCGTCCGCCGCCGGTAGCCGCCGCCCGTTCCGGCGACGCCCGCCGCGACCCGCCCGGCCGCCATGGCACGGCCACGGCCCGGCCCTGCAGCGTGTGCCACAACCGGCTCCGCGAACGGTCCGCCATCGGCGTGTCGCCCGCGTGTCGCACCGTCGAGCGCCCCGCTTGTGGCACATGCCCCGCCTGCGCCCGGGAACAAAGCGCCCGGGAACAAATCCGCCTGTGGCATGCTTGATGCTGCAAGAACGTGCTCCGGGGTCGGTGAGATTCCGAACCGGCGGTGACAGTCCGCGACCCACCTTCCGAGGTGGTTGACCTGGTGGAACTCCAGGACCGACGGTGAAAGTCCGGATGGGAGGATGCACGGGCGCGTTTGCCGACCCGTCGGCAGGGCGCCGCGGACGCTCGCGCGTTCGTCGACCCCGGATCACACCGTCAGTGAACCGGGGAAGGACGACATGGAGCAGGCACCGCTCGCGCGCACGCTCGCCGCCCACCGTCGCGCCCGCCGCGTCGTGTGGCTCACGCCGCTCGTCCTCGGCGTCCTCGTCCTCCTCGTGTGGGAGGCGGTCACCCGCACCGGCGCCGTCTCCCCGTTCTTCCTCCCCGCGCCCAGCGCCGTCGCCGCGCGGCTGTGGACCGAGCTCACCGCGGGCCACCTCCTCTCCTACACATGGATCACCTTCGTGGAGGCCCTGCTCGGCAGCGTCCTCGGCGCCGCCGTCGCCTTCCCGCTCGGCTACCTCATCGCCCGCAACCGGTGGGCGGCCGCCGGCCTGCAGCCCTACGTCGCGGCTTCCCAGGCTCTGCCCGCGGTCGCGCTCGCCCCGCTCCTCGTCATCTGGGTCGGGTACGGGCTGCTGCCGATCGTCCTGCTCTGCGCCCTGCTCGTCTTCTTCCCGATCCTTCTCGCGACGATCCTCGGCCTGCGCACCCTGGACCTCGAGGTCGTCGACGCCGCCCGCCTCGACGGCGCCCACGGCTGGACGATGCTGCGCCACATCGAGGTCCCGATGTCCCTGCCCAGCCTGCTCACCGGCCTGCGCAACGGCTTCACCCTCTCGGTGACCGGCGCCGTCGTCGGGGAGTTCGTCATGGGCGGCGGCGGCCTGGGGATGGTCCTGTCGGTCCAGTCCAACTCCGCCGACACCACCGGCCTCTTCGCGACCCTCGCCGTCCTCGCCCTCCTCGCCGTCGTCATGTACGCCGCCCTGCGCGTCGTCGAGCGCCTCGCCGTCGACGACCGCCCCACCGTCCGCACCCGGTTCGGCACCCGCCGCGCCGCTCGCCCCGCCCTCAGGAGCACCCCGTGAACCGCCGCCGCACCGCCCTCGCGCTCACCGCCGCCACCCTGGCCCTCGCCGCCTGCGCCGAGCCGCAGACGCCCGAGGCGCCCAGCACCGGCGCCGACGAGCTCGTCATCGGTCTCACCTACACGCCCGACGTCCAGTTCGCGCCCTTCTACGTCGCCGAGGAGCGCGGCTACTACGAGGACGCGGGCGTCGACGTCACCCTGCGCCACCACGGCGCCTCCGAGTCGCTCCTCGGCGCGCTCGAGGCGGGGGAGGAGGACCTCGTCGTCGCCGGCGGGGACGAGATGCTCCAGGCACGCTCGGCCGGCGTCCCGGTGGTGAACGTCGCGACGCTCTACGAGGAGTACCCCGTCGTCCTCATCGTGCCCGCCGACTCCGACATCACCACCGCCGCGGACCTCGCCGGCCACTCCGTCGGCATCCCCGGCCCCTTCGGTGAGACGTACTTCGGCCTCCTCGCCCTCCTCAGCGACGCCGGGCTGAGCGAGGACGATGTCACCGTCGAGCACATCGGCTACACCCAGCAGGCCGCGCTCAGCGCCGGCCACGTCGACTCCGTCATGGGCTTCGCCAACAACGACGCCGTCCGGTTCGCGCAGGCGGGCGTCGACGTGCGCACGATCCCGCTCGGTGACGTCCCACTCGTCGGGATCGGCATCGGCGCCCACGAGGACATTGCCGACGACGGCGCAACCGCCGCCGTCGTCGAGGCCACCATGCGCGGGGTCCGGGACGTCGTCGAGGACCCGGCCGCCGCCGTCGAGATCGCCGCCGAGCACGTCCCCGGCCTGGCCGACCCCGCCGCGCGCGAGGCCGCGATCGCCACCGTCGAGGCGACCGTCCCGCTGTACGGCAGCGCCACCGGCGCGAGCGACCCCGCGCGCTGGGAGGCGATGATCACGTTCATGGCCGAGCAGGGCCTGCTCGAGGGCGAGGTCGACGCCGCCGACGCCGTCCGGGCGCTCGGCTGAGCGTGGACGCCGTCCCGGGCGCGCCGCGGCGGGGGCCTATCCTGAGGGGCGTGAAGACCTTCGACGACCTGTATGCCGAGCTCAAGCACAAGGCGGACACCCGGCCCGAGAACTCCGGGACCGTCGCCCAGCTGGACGCCGGCGTCCATGCGATCGGCAAGAAGATCGTCGAGGAGGCGGCCGAGGTGTGGATGGCCGCGGAGTACGAGGGCGAGGACGCCACGGCCCTGGAGATCTCCCAGCTGCTCTACCACGTCCAGGTCATGATGGTCGCTCGCGGCATCAGCCTCGAGGACGTCTACCGCAAGCTCTGACCGACCCGACCCGGAGACATATCCCCGTGCTGCGCATCGCCGTCCCGAACAAGGGCTCGCTGTCCGAGCCCGCCACCCAGATGCTCGCCGAGGCCGGCTACCGCCGCCGCCGCGACCGCGAGCTCGTCCTGCCCGACCCCGCCAACGGGGTCGAGTTCTTCTTCCTGCGTCCCCGCGACATCGCCGTCTACGTCGGCACCGGCACCGTGGACGTCGGCATCACCGGCCGCGACCTCCTCCTCGACTCCGGCACCTCCGCAGTCGAGCACCGGCCGCTCGGCTTCGCCCGGTCCACCTTCCGCTTCGCGGCGCCCGCCGGCACGATCCGCTCCGTCGCGGACCTGGCGGGAGCGCGGGTGGCGACGAGCTACGACGTCCTCGTGGGCAACTACCTCGCCGAGCGCGGCATCGAGGCGAGCGTCGTCCACCTCGACGGCGCCGTGGAGTCCTCGGTCCAGCTCGGCATCGCCGACGCCGTCGCGGACGTCGTCGAGACCGGCTCCACGCTGCGCGCGGCCGGGCTCGAGGTCTTCGGCGACCCGATCCTCCAGTCCGAGGCCGTGCTCATCCGTCCCGCGAGCCGTCCCGCCGACGCCGCCGTCGCCGTCCTCGACCGCCGCCTGCAGGGCGTGCTCGTCGCGCGCCGCTACGTCCTCATGGACTACGACGTGCCGGTCGAGCACGTGGAGAAGGCCGTCGCGCTCACCCCCGGCCTCGAGTCGCCCACGGTCTCCCCGCTGCACGACGGCAACTGGCGCGCGGTGCGAGCCATGGTCCTGCGCGAGGACGCCAACCGCGTCATGGACGAGCTGTACGAGGTCGGTGCGCGGGCGATCATCGTCACCACCATCCACGCCTCGCGGCTGTGAACCTCTCGGCCGAGCTGCTGCGCCCGTTCCGCCCCCGGGCGGCGCGGTGGGTGGCCTCGGTCCTCTTCGTCCTCACCGTGCTCGGGCCACCCGTGCTCTTCGCGGTCATGGCCGTCAACGACCTCGACATGTCGGGTGCCGACGTCATCGGGATCCTGGCCACCGCCGTCGTGCTCGCGTGGCTGTGCTTCCGGCAGGCGGCCGTCCGCGCCGTCCCCGACGACGACGGCCTCACCGTCCGCAACTTCATCAAGGTCCGCCGCCTGGAGTGGGAGCAGGTCGTCGAGGTGCGCTTCGGGGTGAACAGCGCCTGGGCGCAGCTCGACCTGTCCGACGGCACGACGCTGCCGGTCATGGCGATCCAGTCGGCCGACGGGGAGTACGCCCGCCGCGAGGTCGGCCGCCTCGCCGCGCTCGTCCAGCTCCACGAGTCGGACCAGCCCGGCTGACCGCCCCCGAGGAGCCCCGGCCGGGGGTCCCGGCTGCGCCGGTCAGGCGGTGAGCGTCGCGGCGTGGGCGCCGGCCGCCGCGGAGGCGACGAAGGCGGCCTCGTCCTCGTCGAGCCCGCGGCCCATCGTCGACAGCCGGACGGGGGAGTCCTCGAGCGCCTCCCGCAGCCCCGCCACCGGCACCTCGACGAGCCGGTGGAGGCCGACCGGCTCGCACAGGGTGGCCGCCTGCTCGCGCACCCGCGACCAGAGCGGGCCGTCGGCGACGGGCACGACGACGTCGGCCGGGCGCAGCGCCACCCGCCCGTAGGCGGTGGTCGAGTGGTGAGAGACGCCACGGTGCCGGTCGCGCGGGTCGGCCTCCGAGACGCGCAGCGCCGCCACCGGGCGACCGCCGAGCACCGCCGCGGCGTTGACGGCCTCGCCGGCCGCGACGCCGGAGAAGCCCCACCGCGTTCCGGTCCCGAGGTTGCCCGGCCCCTGCGTGACGACGACGACGTCGGCGCCCACGACGTGTCGTGCCGCGAGCAGCGCGGTGTGGACGTTGACGGCCTCGTGGTCCCCGCCGAAGGCCTGCCCGGCCGTGATCGTCGCCGTCAGCCAGCCCGCCTCGCGCAGCTGCGCGACGGAGCGGGAGAAGGCCAGCGGCAGCGCCCCGCCGTCGGTCATCACGTAGGCAACCCTGCGCTCACCCCCGGTGGCGCGCACCCCTGCGAGGACGGCGGGCAGGGCGGAGTGCAGGTCGGCGACGACGACGGCGAGGCCGCCGAGGTCGTCGGCCTCGCGCATCCGCTCGTGCCAGGGCGACTCCTGCTCGTCCACGCCGAGGAGCATCGGCTGCAGCGGCGTGTAGCGGGCCTTGACGACGTGGCCGGGACCCGGCGTCGGATCGGCGGGCAGGCGGGCGGGCAGTGCGACGAACATCGCGGAACCGCCAGGGCCGAGCCCGCGGACGAGGGCGGAGACGGGGAGCGGCACGCGGGCCCCGACCCCGGGCTCACCGACCAGGCCGGGGGAGGCGAGGGGCCGCACGGAGGGACGGGCCCCGGCCGCCCGGGCGGGGGGCACCTCGAGGGCGGCGGGGGCGGCGCAAGAGCCGGGCACCGCCCTCACCACACCGTCACGCCAGGAGATCACCCGTGCACGCTACCGTCGCCGGCCCACGGACGCCGGGACCGCCGAGGAACAACTCAGCGCTCGGCGGCAGGAGGGAGGTGGGGCGTGCGGCGGCGGACGCCGAGAGCGCGGAGGA